>DATIVK010000049.1:0-2363 GCA_035465955.1 Anaeromyxobacteraceae bacterium
GCCGTGGCACGGCTCTGGAATTGGGCCCCGCCACCCGCGGTCCCCCACCTTCCGGAGCAGTGCATGAGAAACCTCCCCATCGGCATCCGACTCGTCCTCGCCTTCGTCCTCGTCACCGCCGTGCTGACCGGCGTCGGCGTCTTCGCCCTGGGCCAGATGGGGCTCGTGAAGGCCGGCCTCGACGAGGTCGGACAGGCCCGGTGGAAGGGGGCGCAGGTCGGCTTCCAGGGCGTCAACCTGGCCGCCCAGCAGGGCGTCGCCGTGGGCGAGGCCGCGATGGAGGAGGACACCTCCCGGCTCTCCGGGAAGCTGGCCGAGATCGCCGAGATCCGGCGCAAGGCCGCCGCGGTCGTCAAGGAGGGCGAGGCCGGGGCCGTGAGCGACGAGATCCGCCGCCTCTACGGCGACCTGGCCGAGCGCCGCGTCGCCTACGGCGCCGCGATCGACCGCGCCGTCGCCTCCTTCGAGCGGGGCGAGATCGCCGAGGCCCGCCGCATCGTCGGGCGCGAGCTGCTGCCGGCGCTCGACCGCGTCGCCGAGGGCTGGGCCTCGGTCGCGGAGGGCGAGGGGCGCCAGGTCGACGCGGCCGTCGCGGCCGGCGAGCGGACCTACGTCTCGGCCCGCACGGTCGTGACGAGCGCGCTGGTCGCCGCCGCCGTCGCCGCCATCCTGCTGGCGCTCTGGATCACCCGCACCATCACCACCCCCCGCCTCGGCGCCGTGAAGGCGGCGGACGAGATCGCGGCCGGCGACCTGCGGGCGCGGATCAGCGTCGACGGGCGCGACGAGGTGGGCCGGCTCCAGGGGGCGATGGCCACCATGATCGAGAAGGTCTCGCAGGTGATCGGCGAGGTCCGCGCCGGCGCCGACGCGCTCACCGACGCGTCCAACCAGGTGTCGATCACCTCCCAGTCCCTGTCGCAGGGGACCGGCGAGCAGGCCGCCAGCGTCGAGGAGACGACCTCCTCGCTCGAGGAGATGAGCGCCTCCATCACGCAGAACGCCGACAACAGCCGCCAGACCGAGGCGATGGCGACCGAGCAGGCCGGCCACGCGGAGGAGGGCGGGAAGGCGGTCGAGGACACCGTGAACGCGATGCGGACCATCGCCGAGCGGACCTCGATCATCGAGGAGATCGCCTACCAGACCAACCTCCTCGCGCTGAACGCCGCCATCGAGGCTGCCCGCGCCGGCGACCACGGCAAGGGCTTCGCCGTCGTCGCGGCCGAGGTGCGCAAGCTCGCGGAGCGCTCCCAGAAGGCGGCGAAGGAGATCGGCGAGACGGCCGACGGCTCCGTGGCGATCGCCGAGCGGAGCGGCAAGCTGATCGGCGGCCTCGTCCCCGCGATCCGCAAGACGGCCGACCTCGTCGCCGAGGTCTCCGCCGCGTCGCAGGAGCAGAGCTCGGGCGTCGCGCAGGTGTCGAAGGCGATGGCGGTCGTCGACCAGGTGACGCAGCGGACCGCGTCGGCCGCCGAGGAGCTCTCCTCCACGGCGGAGGAGATGGCCTCGCAGGCCGAGTCGCTGCAGCAGCTGGTGGCCTTCTTCAAGGTCGCGGACGGCGCCGCGCTCCACCCGGCCAACCTGCCGTACCGCGCGGCGGTGACCGCCGGCGCCGCGCCGCGCCGGACGATCACGCCCGACCTGCCGAGCCTCCCCAACCCGTCGGTGCATCCCGGCCAGGCGCACCAGGCGGTCCACCTCCCCCACGCGGCGCGCCCGCACTTCTCGGGGCGCCAGGACGACGCCGGCGCGAAGTCGGCGAACGACACGGGCTTCCGCCGGTTCTAGGAGCGGCCATGGACGACGGCGTTCGACACGATCAGCAGCTCGTCTTCACGGTCGCCGACGGCGACTACGGCATCCCCGTCCTCAAGGTGAAGGAGATCCTCCAGTGGGAGGAGGTGACGCCGGTCCCCGGCACGCCGCCCGCGATCGCGGGGGTCACCAACGTGCGCGGCATCCCCACGCCCGTCGTCGACCTGGCGCGCAAGTTCGGCCTCGGCTCGCGCGAGGTGGGGCGGCGGACCTGCATCCTCGTCGTCGAGGCGGTGCTCGGCGGCGCCCCGACGGTGCTCGGGCTCAAGGCGGAGGCGGTGCAGGAGGTGCTCGACCTCGCGCCGGGCGACCTCGCGGAGCCCCCCTCCTTCGGCGGCGACGTCCGCGTCGACTTCCTCCACGGCCTGGCCCGTCACGGGAAGCGCTTCGTGCTCCTCCTCGACATCGACCGGGTCCTCGCCGCGGCCGACGCGGAGCTGTCGGCGGCGATCGCCGCCGCGGAGCAGCAGGAGGCCGCGTGACGCCCGCGTCCGCCCCCGCGGCGCGCGTGAGCGCCGCGGCGGAGCCGGAGCGCGCCGCGCCGG
>DATIVK010000050.1:0-3851 GCA_035465955.1 Anaeromyxobacteraceae bacterium
CGAGGTGACGATCCTCCTCTCCGACTGGCGTGGCTACGAGGCGGCGCGCCTCGCGCTGAAGGCCCGGCTCGGCGGGACGGACGAGGTCCTCACCTGGCCGGAGCTGGTGCCCGACCTGGTCGGTCACGCCGAGCAGGAGAACCAGACGACGCGGGTCGTGACCGAGATCATCATGCTGGTGGTCCTGATCGGCGTCGCGAGCGCCCAGCTCGCCTCGGTGCTGGAGCGCCGCCGCGAGTTCGCCGTCCTCTCTGCCCTCGGGATGGGCGGGGGGCGGCTCGTCCGCGTGGTCCTCGCCGAGGGGCTGGCGCTCGGCCTCGTCGGCGGGCTCGCGGGGCTCGCGCTCGGGGGGCCGCTGGTCTGGCTCCTCACGACGCGCGGCCTCGATCTCTCGAGCATGTACGGGAAGAGCATGGCCTTCGGCGGCACGGTGATCGACCCGATCATCTACGGCGCGATGGGTGCCTGGATCCTCCCCGAGGCGTTCCTCGTCGCGATCGTCGCGACGGTCCTCGCCTCCCTCTACCCGGCCTGGTTCGCGGCGCGGACCGATCCGGCGCAGGCGCTGAGGGTGGCGCAATGAGCGACCTCGTCCTGGAAGCGCGCGACGTGGCGAAGACCTTCGGCGCGGGGGCGACGGAGGTCCGGGCCCTCCGCGACGTCGACCTGGAGGTCCGCGCCGGCGAGTTCCTCGCGCTCGTGGGCCCCTCCGGCAGCGGCAAGACCACCTTCCTCAACCTCGCGGGCGCGCTCGACCTCCCGACCGCCGGCACCCTGCGCGTGCTCGGCCGGGACGTGTCGGCGCTCTCCCGCCGCGAGCGCGCCGAGCTGCGCCTCCGCTCCCTCGGCTTCGTCTTCCAGGCCTACAACCTCGTCCCCGTCCTCACCGCACGGGAGAACGTGGAGTTCGTGCTGGAGCTGCAGGGCGTCGGGAGCGAGCGGCGCGCCCGGGCGCTCGCCATCCTGGAGGAGCTGGGGCTCGCGGAGCTGGCGGACCGGCGCCCCACGGAGCTCTCGGGCGGCCAGCAGCAGCGCGTCGCCGTCGCCCGCGCCGTCGCCGCGAAGCCGCGGCTCGTGCTCGCCGACGAGCCGACCGCCAACCTCGACGGCGAGAACGCGGAGACGCTGATGCACCTCATGCGGGACCTGCGGGACCGGCACGGGATGACCTTCCTCTTCTCCACGCACGACCCGCGCGTCGTCGACCACGCCGTCCGTGTCGTCACGCTGGTGGACGGCGTCGTCGCGCGCGACGAGCCGCACACGCCGGAGATGCCGCACGAGATCCTCCCGAACATCGGGAAGGCGCGGGCGGGCGACGCGGTCCTCGGCGGATGACCCGGAGTGACGCCGCGCTCGCGCTCCTCGCGGCGCTCCTCGCCGCGCCCGCCGCCCGGGCGCGCGACCTGGCGCCGGACGGCGCGCTCGCGCTCCGCACGACCCTCAAGTCGACCCTCGTGGTGTCGCGCTTCCCGGAGGATCCCATCCTCTTCCCCGATCCCGTCGGCTCCGACGCACTCTTCCGCCTGAGGCTCGACGTCCTCGCGAAGCCGTCGGAGTCGGTGACGGCGGAGGTCGCCTGGGAGACGCGGCTGCACGCGACGGCGCCTCCGGCCGCGGCCACGCTCGGCTTCCTCCCCGCCGACACCGCCCCGCCCTTCCGGATCCGCGCGCTCGACGAGCCGCTCGCGAGGGCCGAGGGCCTCTCGTGGCGACACGAGCTCGATCGGGCCGCCGTCGCCTGGCGCAGCGGCCCGGCGGAGCTGACGTTCGGGCGGCAGGCGATCGGCTGGGGGCGCGGCGTCCTCTTCGGCGCGGTCGACCTGTTCGCCCCGTTCTCGCCGCTCGAGGCCGACCGCGCGTGGCGGCGCGGCGTCGACGCGGCACGCGCGGAGGTGCGGCTCGGGGAGCGCGCGTCGATCGACGCGGCGGCGGCGTTCGGGCAGGAGGCCGATCCCGACGCGTCGATCTACGCCGCCCGCGTGCGCGGCTACGCCGGCGAGGTGGACGCGGAGCTGCTGCTCGGCCGCCGCGCCCGCGATCTCGTCGTCGGCGCGGCGACCTCCGCGGCCGTCGGCGACGCCGAGGCGCACGCGGAGGCGGCGCTCTTCCGCACGCCCGCCGCCAACCCCGACCCGCTCTTCGGCGACGATCGGCTGGTCGCGAAGGCGGTCGTCGGCGCGAGCTACCGCTTCGCGCTGGGGAACGGCGTCCCGGTCTGGGTCGAGTACCACTACTCGGGCTTCGGCGCGGCGCGCCCGGGGGAGCAGCTGGCGCTCTTCGCCGAGCCGGCCTTCGCGGCCCGGCTCGCGCGGGGCGACACGCAGATCACCGACCGGCACGCCGTCGCGCTGCTCGCGACCTACGAGGCGAACGAGGAGGCGACGTTCCAGCTCCTCTGGCTCGTGTCGCCCCGCGACGGCTCCGGCGTCCTCTCCCCGAGCGCGACGCTCTCGCTGGGCGACCGCGCGACGGTGCAGGCGACGGCGTACGTCCCGCACGGCACCGCCCCCCGCGACGGCGCGCTGCGCAGCGACCACGGCGCGACGCCGCTCGCGGTGCTCGTGCAGGTCGCGGTCTACGACTGACGTGCAGGTCGTCACCGCTCGCCCCCCGGCCCGTGATTCGCCACAGGTTTCGCCAGGCTGCTCCCGCTCCCCTTCGCACGCCCCGCATGGGGCTTGAACGTTAGTGGATACTAACTAGGCTTTGGGCATGACCGCGCCCTCCGAGACGATCGAGCGAAAGGACGCCGCCTCCCGCCGGCAGGAGATCGCCGACGCCGCCCTCAAGGTGATCGCCGAGCAGGGGCTCGGCCGCTTCACCGCCCTCGCCATCGCGCGCGAGGTCGGCGTCTCCGACGCGGCGCTCTTCCGCCACTTCCCGACGAAGCAGGCGATCGTGCTCGCGGCGATCGCGCGGGTCGAGGAGCGGCTCCTCGCGACCTTCCCGCCCCCAGAGGGCGATCCCATCGACCGGCTCGGTCGCTTCTTCGAGGCGCGGGTCGCCTCGATCCGCGAGAACCCGGGCATCGCCCGGCTGGTCGCCTCCGAGCAGCTCGCGCAGGCCGCGCCGCCGGAGGGGGTCGCGCGGGTGGCCGCGCTCCGCCGCCGCTCCGTCGAGTTCATCGGCCGCTGCCTGGAAGAGGCCGAGGCCTCCCGCCTCCTCGCCGAGGGGGTGGAGCCGGACGTCGCGAAGACGCTGGTGCTCGGCGCCATCCTCTCGCTGACGCAGGGACCGATCGCCGGCGCCGGCCCAGGCTCCCTCGCGGCGCGGACCTGGCAGGCGCTCGAAGGAACCCTGCGGCGCGCCGGCGCCGCCGCCGCGCGCGACGGCAAGCGTCCCGCGCACACCCACGGGAGAAGGAAGCCATGAAGATCACCGAAGCCCGGGCCGCCGCGGACAAGCCGAACCCCCACGGCGTCAGCGCCAAGCCCATCTACGACAGCCCTCACGCCCAGGTCGTCCACATGACGCTGCTGCCGGGGCAGTCGCTCAAGCGGCACGCGACGCCGGTCGACGTCTTCTTCTACGTCCTCGAAGGGAGCGGCGTCGTCGAGATCGGCGACGAGCGGCAGCCCGTCGGGCGCGACATGATCATCGAGAGCCCCGCCCGCATCCCACATGCGCTCGCCAACGAGGGCACCGAGCCCTTCCGCGTGCTCGTCGTGAAGGTGCCCAAGCCGACCGAGGCGACGAAGGTGCTCTGACGCCCCGAGCTGCGGGCGAGCGGTGAGCTCCTCGCCGCCGCCGCGCGTCGCGCGATGGTCCTGACGCTCTTCCTCGTGGGGCTCGGCCTCTCCCGCGACGCGGTCCGGACGGTCGGGGCGCGGCCGCTCCTCCTGGGCGTC
>DATIVK010000051.1:0-22218 GCA_035465955.1 Anaeromyxobacteraceae bacterium
GGCTTCGGCGACAAGAAGAAGGGCTACATGGGGCCGCGCCTCCCCGGCGACAAGGGCCCCCAGGCGCGCCCGGCCGAGAAGAAGCTGACGCACAACCCGTTCGCCGCGCTCGCGGCGAAGCTCGAGGAGGGGGGCAAGGCGCCGGAGCCGTCCGCGGCGCCCGAGCCGACGCCGGAGCCCTCGCCCGAGCAGGCGCCCGCCGCAGCCCCGGAGACGCCGCCGAGCGACACCTCCGGCGGCGAGACGCCGAACACGTAGCGGGACGCTGAAGAACGCACGCCGCGATCGGCTCTCACCCCGAAGATCGTCCCCTCTCCCCCACCGGGTCCCACCGAGCAAGGCCCCGACCGAGAGAAGTTTCCGCGGACCCTCCGTCCGCGGCGCGGACGCACCGATCGCCGGAACCGCCCAACGTCCGGTCACCTCGCAGCGGCACGCTGCTTGCCGTGGTGCGGCCCCATGACCGCTCCGCGGCAGGTTCTGCCAGGCGACACCTACCTCCTCACGCGCCGCTGCTCGGAGCGCCGCTTCTTCCTCCGCCCCTCGAAGAAGACCGACGCGATCTTCCTCTACCTCCTCGCCTACGCCGCCGCGTCGTGCGAGGTGCAGGTCCACGCATTCTGCGTGCTGTCGAATCACGTCCACATCGTCGTGACCGACCTCCACGCACGTCTCCCGGAATTCAACCGCATCCTCAACGGCCTCGTCGCGAGGGCGACCAACTGCCTCCTCGGTCGCTGGGAGTCCTTCTGGGACCCCGACTCCTACAGCGCCGTCCGCCTCGAGACGACCGACGCCATCCTCGAGAAGATGGTCTACGTCCTCGCCAACCCCGTTGCGGCCGGCCTCGTCCGCCGGGGCAGCGAGTGGCCGGGGCTCTGGTCCGACCCGGGGCTCATCGGCGGGATGATCATCGAGGCCCCTCGGCCGGAGGGGTTCTTCCGAAAGTCCGGCCGCATGCCCGCCGTCGCCCGGCTCCAGCTCACTCGGCCGCCGGGCTTCGAGGACGACGCGGCCTTCATCGAGCGGCTGAACCAGCTCCTCCGCGAGGCCGAGGACCAGGCCGCCGCGCAACTCGCCGAAAAGGGGCGCAGCTTCCTCGGACCAGCCCGGGTCCTTGCCCAGCATCCTCGCGCCCGTCCGGCTCCCGGCGAGCCTCGCCGGGGCCTGAAGCCGCGCGTGGCGTGCCGCGCCAAGTGGAAGCGGATCGAGGCGCTCCAGCGACTCAAGGAGTTCGGCTGGGCCTACCGGCAGGCGCTCGAGGCCTGGAGGGCTGGCGCGCGAGACGCGCTCTTCCCGCACGGAACCTGGCACATGCGCGTCCACCACTTCGCGCGCTGCGCGGAGTGCGGATAGCGTCGCGCACCCGAGAGTCGAACAACGAGACGGTGCGCTGACCTGCGCGCCGATGGCCGAGGCACGCAAAGGCGTCCGGAATACCGCCGTGGCGGTCCCGTTCGTTGCCTTGTTGTGCCTTTGCATCGCGGTCATTGCCTCTCGTCTCTTCCGTTTCGTCGCCTAACTCGCCCTTCCCTCTTCGCCCTTACCTCTACGGTCCCTTTGTTCGCCGGCGTTATCGCACTTCTCTCGGTCGGGGACTTCGATCGCTGCCTCGTTGTGCCTTTGCGTCGCGGTCATTGCGTCTCGTCTCTGCCGTTCCCGTCGCCTAACTCACCCTTCCCTCTGCTCTATTCGCCTCTACGCTCCCACTGCTCGCCGGCGTTACCGAACTTCTCTCGGTCGGGGACTTCTCGCCGGCGTTATCGGACTTCTCTCGGTCGGGGATTTGGATTTGGATTTGGGAAGCAGGACTCCCGCGTCGTCTGCGTCTTCTAACTCCAGCAGGACAGTCGGTATTCACGCCTACCGGCGCAGCGTTGGACAATCTCCCCGATAGCACTTCTCTGCAGAGTCTCAAACTTTGCCAACCGAGACACATCCACCCGCCGAAGCCAATTGGAGACCGCTTCAGCCTCTCCGCCTTCCCTTCTCAACGCGATGGTCATCGCGCCGTCCTCAAAGACCATCGATATCGCCCCCCCTTGGCTTACCTGCGCGACTCGCGCGGCTGGAAAGGCTTCAGCAATCGCGCTCAGCGCGCACTGTCCGTCAATCACTCCAAGACCGGATGCCGTAGTCCGCACAGAAGTAACCGGATCGCACGCCGCCAAGACCGGAAGACCACACAGCAACACAGCCAAGAACCTACCGCCACGGCGTGGGTCTTGGCGGGTTGGATTGCGGTCCAGACTCCATGAATGAATGCGGTCCATGAGTATCACCGTCGAATATATAGCCAGTAAGGAGGCTCGTCCCCGCCAATGGCAGATAGAGGGGACCCAGATACTGCGACTGCGTAACGTGCTGTTGTTCGTGGGCGCGAGTCGTAACCCCGGATTCGCTAGTTTCCAAGGGAGAATTTGCATATACGACTGCGGAGCCCAGAGTAATCGCGCTTCCTGGTCCTCCCCATGAGCGCTGAAGCGGGGCATCCGATACCTCCAGAACGCCATTCACGATATCAACCTTCCCGCCAGCCCTTGCATTAGCACCCGCCCAAACCCAGGCCGCGATCTCCTGCGGATGAGACGCCACATGATTGACCACTGCGTTGGCTATTCCCACCAACGCCATGACGTCACGCACTCCGAAGCCGGGGCGGCCCGACGCTCCGGACGGCGCCACGGGGGGCTGGGGGGACGCCACGGGGCGCCTTTCCTGCCAAGGGCCCTCACTTGCGCGTGGAACGTCCGCCGACTTGACCCTCTCATCGCGCCGCCCGTCAGGGTCCACAACCCGCAAGGGATTCCACAGAACGCTCTGGTACGCGTTGAGGGGTTTTGTACCCTCTTTTGCGTTTAGGCGGTCGGCAGGATCGGGACTCGCCCATCTTGTCCTAACCGGATCGCTGTACCTGGCCCCGAAGTAATAGAGCCCCGTCTCCTCATCCAGCTCCTTCCCGCTGAACAGGAACCGCTGCCCCTTCACCCCCGCTCCGTCGCGGTCGCTCTTCGGCTCGCGCCAGACCTCGCCGTACGGGAAGTACTCCACGTGCTCGTGGACCCTCCCGTTCTGGTCCGTCACCCAGCTCGTCGAGCCCAGGTGGTCCGGGTGGTAGTAGTAGGTTTCCGGCCGCACCTTCGCGTCGCCGAACTGCACTGGCACCACCGGCTCCCCGTTCTCCAGGATCGGGCACTTCTGCGGCTGGTACGCGCTCGGGTTGCACCCCGTGCGGACCGTGGTCCCGTCGTTCGCGGTGGACGTGACCGTGGCCGTTTGAGTGGCCGTGGTGGTGGTCGTTGTCGTGGACGCCGTGCTGGTGCTGCTGCTCGTCACCGGCGACCCGATCATCGGTGAGGCCCACATCGCCGGCGGCAGCAGCTTCGACGCGAGGCGCACCGACCCGGCGAAGATGTGCTTCGTCGCCGCCGTGCGCCCCTTCACGTTGAAGAACTGTCCCACGGTGATGCTCGCACCGCCGCGCCCGTACTTCACCACCCGCTCTCCGGCGGCGTCGTAGATGAACCGGGTCACGTTCCGCCCGCCGCCGTCCAGTTCTCCTCCGTCCAGTTGTACTGACGGTAGTGGTCCCGGTTGATGTTGCACGTCGGGTCGGCGTGGTCCCGGCACTCGCTCCTCGTGTTCCCCGAGGGGTCGTGCGTCAGGAACGTGTCGCCGATCTTCGTCGCCTGGTGCGGCCTCTGCGGGTCGTGCGTGTAGGCGAACTCGTGGTTCGTGTGCGGCGGGAAGAACCCTTCCGTTCCCGCCCCGTTCCCCGTCGTGATCTTGTGGACCTGCTCGTTCAGCTTCATGTTGTGGATGTTCGAGTACTCGTACGTCGCCTCGAACTCGTCCGTCACGCCAGGCCGCGCGTCAGCGACCCCCTTCGCCCACTCCAGCCGGTCGGTCAACGCGACGGAGCGCTCGTGCCCTCGAACTCGTGCCCCCGCCGCTTGCGGTACGCGCGCAGGTAGAGCCCCTCGTACTCGGCGGCGGCGGCGTCCCAGGAGAAGTCCTGCGCCATCCCGCGGCGGCGCATCGCGTCGACGTGACCGGGGCGGTCGTACCAGGTGGAGACGGCCCAGCCGATCGTGTTGGCGAGCGCGTCGGGCGTGAGGTCCTGGAAGACGAAGCCGGTCCCCTCCCCCGTCCGCTCGTCGTAGCTCTGGACCGTGTCCACGAGCCCGCCGGTCGCCCGCACCACGGGCAGCGTGCCGTAGCGCAGGCTGTACATCTGGTTCAGGCCGCAGGGCTCGAAGCGCGACGGCATGACGAAGAAGTCGGCGCCGGCCTCGATCCGGTGCGCGAGCCGGCCGTCGAAGCCGATCCAGGCCTTGAACCGATCCGGCCGCCGGGCCGACGCCGCGGCGAAGAAGCGCTCCGCGTCGTGGTCCCCGTTGCCCAGCAGGACCAGCTGGGCCCCGTGGTCGAGCACCCGGTCGAGGCAGTGGGCGAGCACGTCGAGCCCCTTCTGCGGGACGAGGCGCGACACCACCGCGAAGAGGGGGCGCGCCGCGTCGACCGGGAGCCCCGCCTCCCGCTGGAGGGCCGCCTTGCAGGCCTCCTTCCCCGAGAGGTCCGCGGCCGTGAAGCGCGCGGCGATCAGGGCGTCGCTCGCGGGATCCCACTCGTCCACGTCGACGCCGTTCCGGATGCCCACGAGGTCGCCGCCCCGCGCGCGCAGGACGCCGTCCAGGCCGCAGCCGAAGGCCGGGGTCTGGATCTCGCGCGCGTAGGTCGGGCTGACGGTCGAGAGCAGATCCGCGTGGCGGATCGCGCCCTTCATGAGGTTGAGCGCGCCGAAGTGCTCGAGCTCCCCGGAGTTGTAGTGCTCCGGCCCGAGCCCCGTCACGAACATCGCGCCGCCGTCGGTGACCCCCTGGTACGCCATGTTGTGGATCGAGAAGACGGTCGCGCTGCCATGCAGCGGCCGCGCCCACTCGACCGTGTTCACGTAGACCGGCGCGAGGGCCGCCTGCCAGTCGTTGGCGTGGATCACGTCCGGCAGGAAGCCGATCGCCTTGCAGAGCTCCAGGGCGCCGCGGGAGAGGAACGCGAACCGCTCCAGGTTGTCGGCGTAGCCCTCCCCCGGCGGCCCGTACGGGAACTCCCGATCGAAGTGGCGGTTGTACTCGAGGAAGTAGACGGGGACGTCGCCGTGCGGGAGCCGCCCCAGCCGGACGCCGGCGCGCGCCTTGCCCCACCACGCCGGGACGTCGAGGGCCCCGTCGAGCCGCTCCAGGCCGTTCCAGTCGATCCCGGCGTAGAGCGGCATGACGACGCGCACGTCCACGCCGCGCGCGCGCAGCGCCCGGGGGAGCGCGCCGGAGACGTCGCCGAGCCCTCCGGTCTTGAGGAACGGCGCGGCTTCGGAGGTGACGAAGAGGACCCTGAGCGGTCGGGTGGAGGGCTGCATCTCGCTACGTACTGTAGATGCGGTAGTCCACGTCGGGGAAGATGTTGTCCTTCGCCTCGAGGTCCGCGACGAACGCCTCGTCGAGCCGCCCGGTCTTGAGCTCCTCGTAGAGCCGGGTGAAGCGGAGGGTGTGCTCGTTGACCCGGCGCGTCGCGTACGAGACCGTCGTGCCGGTCGTCATGATGAAGGGCCAGTCGCTCGACTGGACCAGCAGGAGCTCCCGCGCCGCCTGGTTGAGCGCGCGCCGCTCCAGCCCCTCGGCGTGCGGGCTGCGGCGCGCCAGCTCGGTCATCCGCTCGGCGGCCACGTGCGTGTGCCGGTAGACCCACGCGTTGGTCTCGTTGCACCAGTACTCGCCGTACCCCTTGAGCCCCCAGGACGAGGCGGACGGCGTGACCACCTGGTTCGTCGGGTGGCGATCCAGGTACTCCCCGGGCGTGATCGACTCGACCGTCCGCTGGTCGAAGTGGAGCTGGCGGAAGAGGTCGTTGAGGAAGAGCGGCCCCTCGTACCACCAGTGGCCGTACAGCTCCGCGTCGTACGGGCTCAGGACGATGGGCGGCCGGTCCATCCCGGCGGCGAGCGCCTCGATCTGCTTCTCGCGGTTGCCACGGAAGTGCGAGGCGTGCAGCCCGATCCTCCCGCGCGCCGCGTCGGCGTCGTAGACCCACTTGTCGTGGAGCCGATCGTGCGTGATCGCGTGGTACTTGAAGCCGGTGTAGTTGCGCACGCCCTGCGGCCGAAGGTGCGGGCCGATGTACTCCATCGGCAGGTCGAAGCCGATGTCCCGGTAGAAGTCCCGGTAGTGCGGGTCGCCGGGGTAGCCCTCCTTCGCGCTCCAGACTTGCTGCGACGACTCGGTGTCCCGCGCGAACGCGGCGACGCCGGTCGGGCAGTAGACGGGGGCGTGGATCCCGAGGACCGGCGAGCGGTCGGCGAAGAGGAGCGCGTGCGTGTCGACGATGAAGTAGCGGACCGCCGCCTCGCGCAGCAGCTCGTCGCTCCCGGGGACGTACCCGCACTCCCCCAGCCACATGCCGGGAGGCCGCCGCCCGAAGTGGTGCTCGTACTGGTCCGCCGCGACGTGGACCTGCGCGCGGAGCGCGGCCCAGTTGCGATCCATCATCGGGAAGAAGGCGTGCGTGGCCGTCGAGGTGATCACCTCGACCCGCCCCGCCTCCTGGAGCAGCCGGAAGGCCCGCACCAGGTCGCCCTGGTGGCACCGCCACGTGTGGCGGAGCGACTGGAAGCGGTCCGAGTACATGCGCGCGAGCCGGTGGTATTGCGGCTCCGGGCGCGTCCGCTCCAGCTCCTTCTCGGCGAGCGCGATCAGGTCGTCGAGGTGCGCCGCGTACCGCTCCTTGAGCAGGTCGTCCTTCAGCATCGCGATGAGCGGCGCCGAGAGGGAGACGGTGATCCGGAACGGGATCCCGTCGGCGACCAGCCCCTCGAAGACCTGGAGGAGCGGCAGGTAGGTGCCGGTGATGGCCTCGTAGAGCCAGCTCTCCTCCATCACCGTCGGATCCTCCGGGTGACGGACGAAGGGGAGGTGTGCGTGCAGGACGATCGCGAGGTATCCGCGGGCCATGGCGTCAGCCCTCCCGTCCGGCCGGCGCCGGCGCTGTCGGGTACGGGAGCGGCGCGTCGGCGCCCTCCCCCCGTCGTTCGCTCGCGCCACCGAGCCGCGCCTCGCTGGCCCCCGGCAGGGCCCGCTCGCTCGCGCCGCCCAACCTCCGCTCGCTCGCCCCCACGAGGAGCCGCTCGCTCGCGCCGCGCAGCATCGCCTGGGAGGCCCCGGCGAAGAGCGTCTCGGTCGCGCCGCGGAAGAGGACCTCGCTGGCGCCGAGCCGGTACCGCTCGCTCGCCCCGCCCATCCTGACCTCGCTCCCCGCGGCCCAGACCCGCTCGCTCGCGCCGCCGGCGGCCACCTGCTCCGACGCGCCGACGCGCACGAGGACGCGCCCCGGCCCGCCGCGCACCTCGCGCCCGCCGTGCACGGCCCAGGAGCGATGGATCTCCCAGGTCCCGAGCCGCTCGCGCTGCGCGTGCGCCCCGAGGCCGCGGATGACGACCCGCCACGGCCCCTGGACGACGTGCGTGACGCCGCCCGCCCGCCAGGCGAAGGGCTTCCCCTCCTGCTGCTCGCGGTGCGGCGGCTCGATCTCCACGGGGTAAGGAAGCGGCCCGGACTCCCAGGACGAGTGGACCCGCGGGCTCTCCCACTCGACCCGCGCCTCGAGCTGGACCCCGCCCTCGCCGCCGGCTTCACTCCACTCGACCCGCTCCCAGCCGGTGCCCTCCAGCTCGCGCAGCACCACCTCGTGCAGGTCGCGCGGGTCGCGGATGGCCCAGATCGGGAACGGCTCGGCCGTCGGCCCCTGCGACGCGACCGTCGGGCGCGGCGGAGGCGGCGCGCCCATCCCGCGGTGCACCCCGGCGATCTCGCCGCTCGACGGGCGGACCGTCATCCACTCCGGCTCGCTCCACGGCGCCGGCTCCCGCCGGGGGAAGTCCACGCGCCCCGAGCGCGCGATCTTCGCGAAGAACCCCTCCTGCGACTTCATCCCGACCTCCACGAAGGCGGTCGAGGTGGGCTTGCCGATCTGGAAGAACCACTGGCGCGTCGACCGTTCGACCGGGTGGTCGAAGTAGCCGTGCGCGTTGGTGCCATCGAAGATGCGACCGCTCGTGTCGTAGACGCGCAGGACGAGCCACGCGTCCTGGCCGCCGGGGCCGAGCGCCGTGCGCGCACGCTCGATCGCGGGATCGGTGACCTCCCAGTAGACGAAGAGCCGGTCCGGATCGACCGCGGCGGCCGTCACCCGATCGACCCCGTAGCTCCACGGGATGTGCTGAGGCCGCTCGCCCTCCGTCGCGTCGACGCCCACCGCCAACTTCGCGACGGCGACGGGGTCGCGCTCCGCGTCCACCTCCTCGCCGCGGGCCGCGACGGCGGCCGGGGGGGCCTCCTCGACCGGCGGCGGAGGCTCTACGGCCGCCTTGCGTCGCCTCGGCTTCGGCTTCGGCTTCGGCGCGCCGGCGGGCTCGGGGGACTTCTTCGCGCGAGCGGCGCCCTTCGCCGCGACCGGCGCGCTGGCCGCCTTCGCACGGCCTCGCGCAGGCGCCTTCTTCGGCTTCGGCTCTTCCGAGCCCCGGACCTTCTTCTTCGCGGCCATGGAGAGGATCTCAATACTCCGTCCCAGCCCGTACGGAAACGACCTTCCGACACCGGACCCCTGCGGAATACCCGACGCGGACGTCACTCTGCGCTACACCCATGAGGGGCCTACGGCTCGGCCCGACCGTTCACGGGAGCCGAAAGAGCCTCCTCACGTTCTCCGTCGTGGTCCGACCGACCTCCTCCGGGGTTGCGCCCCAGATCTCGGCCACCCTCGCGGCCACGTACGCGACGTAGGCAGGCTCGTTCCGCTTCCCTCGGAAGGGGATGGGGGCCAGGAAGGGGCTGTCGGTCTCCACGAGGAGCCGGTCGCGCGGCGTGATCCGGACCGCCTCCCGGATCGGCTCCGCCGTCCTGAACGTGACGATGCCCGAGACCGAGAGGTGGAGCCCCAGGTCGAGGTAGGCGCGCGCCGCGGCGGCGTCGCCGGTGAAGCAGTGGACCACGCCCCCCTCCGCGGGGATCCCCTCCTCGCGCAGGCAGCGGAGGCAGGTCTCGTCGGCCTCGCGGACGTGGAGCACGATCGGCTTCGCCACCTCGCGCGCGAGCCGGAGGGACCGCCGAAAGGCCTCCTCCTGCACGGGACGCGGAGAGTGGTCGTAGTGGAAGTCCAGCCCCATCTCGCCGATGGCGACGACGCGCGGGTCGCGCGCCAGCCTCGCGAGCTCCTCCCAGTCCGCGGGCGGCACCTCCACCGCCTCGTGCGGGTGGATGCCGGCGGTCGCCGAGAAGAAGGAGGGATCCCGCGCCGCCAGCGCGAGCGCGTTGCCGAAGTCGCCGGGCCGCCGCCAGAGCCCGACGCAGACGATCCGCTCGAGCCCCGCCTCCCGCGCGCGCGCGACGACGCCGTCGAGGTCCTTCTCGAAGTCCTCGAAGTCGAGGTGAGCGTGGGAGTCGATGAGCATGAGGGCCACCCGCTGCCTGAGGGCTGCGCCCCCTGCGTGGTGACTGACCGTAGCACACCGACGGCCCGCCGCCTCGACACGCGCCGTCCCCGCGCCTCGAGTTCGGCCAGCGAAAGGCGGTTACCGACGGGGGGAGTTGGCCCGCCGATGATTGATCTCTCGCCCCGCCCCGCCGCAAGGCGCGTCTCCGCGCGAGAAGCAGCAACGAGAGGGAGGGGCAGCGGAGCAGGTGCCAGAGCAGCGGCGACGACGATCGAACGTCATCCGGTAGAACTGGGAGCGCCCCTCGTGCCCCGACCGATCGCCCGTGGCGGACGTCTTCGACATCCCGGCGGTGCGCAGCCGCCGCCCGTCCGCCCCCTCCCCGTCGAAGCTGCTTCTTCCTCACGTCCCTTCGCAGCGGAGGACGGCGCGCCGCATCTCAGGCGCTTGCTCCGGCGCGAAGACGGTCCTGGCGCGCGGGACCGTGACGCAGATCGGCATCGCCCACCATCGGCCTCACCGAAAGCGGTACGCCCCGTCGACTCCCACCTCGACCCGGGGTGGGCGCTGGTCGCGCTCGAACCGGTCGTAGCCCTCCTTCAGGTTTCGCCAGAAGCCGAGCAGCGCCGGCGAACCTCCGTACTCGCGCTCCAGCGCCGCCATCCCGGCGCTGCTGAGCCGCGCGGGGAAGACGTGGACCGGGATCAGCGACTGGCCGCCGCTCCTCGCCAGGACGGCGGTGACATAGACCTCCTCGATGCGCTCGTCGGTGATGGGGATGCAGCCGATGGTGACGCAGTCGCCGTGGATGTAGATGGCTCCTCCAGGCCGGCGCTCACCACGCCGCCTGTCGGCGGCGTTCGGGTAGTCGAGGCCGAGCGAGAGGTGATAGGCGCTCGCCGGGTTGAAGTGGTTCAACCGGTAGAAGCCCTCGGGGACCTGCCCGTCCCCCTCGCGGCGTTTGGGACCGAGGCGACCCGACGCCGCGCAGATGGGGTAGCTCTCGACCAGGGCGTACCGCCCGGAGTCCGTCGCGGCCCATAGCTCCAGCACCCCCTCGCGCTTGAAGGCGCGAAGGTAGATGGCGGCTGGCGGGAAGGGCGCGCCGGCGGCGGCGAAACGCCCTCTCACCGTCCCCTCCACGGCGCTGAAGGCCGCGCGGACGCGCGGGATGGAGCGCTGCTCGGCCTCGAAGGTGAGGGCCTCGGCGCGCGCAGAGAGGGCGCCGAGCGTGAGACAGACGGTCAGGGAGCACGCTCGCACGCCGGCAGTAGACCTCGCGACGCAGGCCGACGCCACCGCCCTCGACCACCTCTCGGTCCACCCAGCGGGCACCCGCCTCGACGGCGTGCCGAAGCCGATGGAGGCGGCCCCGACCGCGCGCTACGGTCCCCGGGGTAGCAGCGGCTGGGCACCAAGCCGTGCGTTCACCGCCGCGACGTCCCGCTCCACCGCCCGCCGCTCCTCGTCCGACACGCAGCGCAGGAGATCCTCGGAGCGGACCAGCACGTCGAGCTGCTGGCGCGCCCGCTCGAGGTCGCCCTCGCCGTCGCGCCAGGCGTAGCACCGGGCGATCGACCTCAGGTCCTCCGAGATGGGCGACATGTCGGCGCAGCGCCAGCCCCTCGTCGCGGCGTGGAGGCCGCGGCCGACGCCGGGGAGCTTGCCGTCTCCGAGGACGGCGTCCAGCATCCCGCCGAAGCACTCCACCGTCCCCTGCCCCGAACCCTTCGCGGCCACCTCGAGCGCGAGGACCGGTGCGCAGACGGCGCCGGAGAGGACGATGCCGCCGCCGACGACGACCGCGATCTCCGCGGTGTAGCCGACGCCGGTGAGGGCGTAGGAGAGCGGGACCGCGACCAGCTGCTTGAGGCGGCTCTCCACGGGCGGCCCGCGCGGGTGGGCGCGCAGGAAGGAGACCGCGTCCTCGCACCGCCCTTGCCGGAGCCGCTGGGAGAGCTCGGGCGCCGGAGCGTGCGCGCAGGCGGTCGCCGCGAGGAGCGCGAGGACGGCGACGCGCATGGGGGGCCCCTACTTCACCCGCGTCCCCGGCGCGATCCCCTCTCCCACCGAGACGAGCTGCATGTTGGGCGCCTCGCCCGCGGCCAGGAGCATGCCGTGGGACTCGATGCCGCGGAGCGGCTTCGGGGCGAGGTTGGCGACCACGACGATCCGCCGCCCGACGAGCACCGCCGGATCCGGGAAGGAGAGCGCGATCCCCGCGACGATCGTGCGCGGCGAGGGCTCGCCCACGTCGACGGAGAGCTTGAGCAGCTTGTCGGCCTTCTCGATCTTCTCGGCCTTCAGGATCTGCGCGACCTTGAGCTCGACCTTCGCGAAGTCGTCGTACTGGATGACGCCGGGCGGCGGGGGCGGCGACGCCTTGGCGCTCGCCTTGCTCGCCGTCTCCGCGGGGCTCGCGGCCTTCGCCACCTTCGCCGGCGCCTCGACGGCGGGCGTGACGACGAGCCCGGCCACCTGCTTCGCGTCGAGGGGCTGGATCTGCGGCGGCTTCGCCGTGAACCTCACCGGCGACCTGTCGAACGGCGTGAAGCCTTCGGGCCACTCGAGCGACAGCCCCCCCAGCGCGCCGGCGAGCCCCTCCGCGAAGACGGGCATCACCGGCGAGAGCATGACGGCGAGCGCGTGGACCGCCTTGCCGAGGTCGTGGAGCAGCGCCCGCGACGGCGCCGCGTCGAGCGACTCCCACGGCTTCGCGTCCTGGAGGACCTTGTTGCAGACGTCGGCCAGCTCGTTCACCGCGCGGAGCGCCGTCCGGTACTCCAGCTCCAGGAAGGCCGTCCGCGCGGTCCGGAGCGCGTCGCCCACCGCCTTGCGATCGAACGCCTGGACCGGCCCGCTCTCGGGGAGCCCCTCGGGCGCCGCCCGGACGACGAGGGCGTGGAGCCGCGACGCGAGGTTGGCGATCCGCTTCTGGAGATCGGCGTTGACGCGGCTGCGGAACTCCTCGAGCGAGAGGTCGAGGTCGGAGACGCCCGGCCCCAGGTTGGCCGCGTAGAAGTAGCGGAGCAGCTCGGGATCGAGCCCGGTGTCGAGGTACGTCTTCGCGGTGATGAAGGTCCCGCGCGACTTGGACATCTTCTCGCCGTTCACCGTCAGGTGACCGTGGACCGCCATCCGGTCCGGCCGCTTCACGCCGGTGGACCAGAGCATCGCCGGCCAGAAGACGGCGTGGAACCGGAGGATGTCCTTCCCGATGAAGTGCTCGAGCCGGGCGGGCGCCCCGTCGGCGAGGAAGGCCTCCTCGTAGGCCGCCGGCGACAGGCGCCGCTCGGCGGGGGCCTCGGCGGCGAAGTAGTGCTCGGCGGAGGAGAGGTAGCCGATGGGCGCGTCGACCCAGACGTAGAGGAACTTGCCCGGGAACTCCGGGTCCTTGACCGGGAAGCCGAAGTAGGGCGCGTCGCGGGTGATGCACCAGTCCTGCAGGTCCGCGAGCCAGCCCGTGACCTGGGCCCGGACCGCGGCCTCGAGGTGCCCGTCCGCCTCGACCCACTCCCGGACGATCGGCTCGACCTTCCGGAGGTTCACGTAGGCGTGGTCGGAGGCCCGCACGATCGGGCGCGTGCCGCAGATGGCGCAGGCCGGTGACTTCAGCTCGCGCGGGTCGTAGGTCGTCCCGCAGCTCTCGCAGACGTCCCCGTACTGGTCGGGCGTGCCGCACTTCGGGCAGGTCCCCTTCACGTAGCGATCGGGCAGGAAGCGCTGGTCCTTCTCGCAGAAGAGCTGCTCCACCGACTTCTTGTAGATGAGCCCCTTCGCCTTGAGCGCGTCGTAGATCCGGTACGCCCACTTCGCGTTCTCGTCCGAGTCGGTCGTGTAGTAGGTCGAGAACTGCACGCCGAACCGCTTGAAGTCCTCGTGCTGCTCCGTCCGGTACTTCTCGACGAAGGCCTTCGGGGTCATCCCGGCCTTGGCGGCGTTCACCTCGATCGGCGTGCCGTGGGAGTCGGCGGCGCAGACGTAGGTCACGTCGTCGCCGCAGGCGCGCCGGAAGCGGACGTAGACGTCGGTCTGGATGTACTCGACGAGGTGGCCGAGGTGGATCGAGCCGTTGGCGTACGGCAGGGCGCTGGTGACGAGGACTCTCTGGCTCAAGGGTGGCTCCTTCCACGGGTCTCGGGGGAGAGCAGCGCGACGAGGACGCGCTCGAGGCGCAGCCGCCCATCCTGCCCGCTCTTCATGGCGACGTCGGCCTCGGCGAGGCCGGCGATGGCGTCGAGCAGCTCCGCGAGGGAGAAGCGCGCGGACGCCTGGTACTTCATCCAGAAGCCGTACGGCTTCTTCTTCCCGACCTCTTCCTCGGGGATCGTCGGGAAGACCGACGCCTGCCACTCGCTCGACGAGCCGATCCGGCGGTCCCCGACGACCTTCCGCGCGCGCTCCTTCTCGACGACGAGCCGCCGCAGCGTCCCCGCGAGGGTCGAGAGGAGCATGATCGGGTGTCCCCCGTCGGCGATGGAGCGATCGACGACCGCGAGCGCCTCGGCGAGGTCCCGCTCCTCCACCGCGTTCCCGAGCGCGAAGAACGGATCGGACGCAACCCGGGGGACGACCGCGTCGACGTCCGCGACGCCGATCGTGGCCCGGTCGCCCACGTACGCGACCAGCTTCTGCAGCTCGGTCGCGAGCGCGCGGGCGTCGGCGTCGACCAGCTCGCGGAGCCGCTCCACCGCCGCCGGATCGGCCCGCTTCCCGGTCCCCGCGAGGAGCGCGGTCACGGCCGGCCCCAGGATCGGCTTCGCCTCGAAGTTGGGCTCCCGCTCGATCGCCGTCTTCACGCGGCGCCCGGCCTCGCCCAGCTTCTTCACGAGCGGCAGCTTGCCGTCGACCTTCCCGGCGGCGACGACCAGCACGTGGCCCGGCGGCAGCCCGGCGGCGAGCAGGTCGTCGAGGGCGCCGGTGTCGTCCTTCGGCGGCTTCATCTCCCGCTCGATCGCGAAGGCGGCGGCCGCCGCCACGAAGGCGAGCGCCGCGTCGTCGAGGGCGAAGCCCAGCTCGCGCTTGAACCGCTTCGCGAGGGCCGCGCGCGCCTTCGCCGGATCCTCCCCGGGGGGGAGCGCGAGGTCGACCGCGCCGAGCCCCGCCTTCCCGGCCAGTGCGAGCAGGCGGCGCGCCGCCTCCCGCTGCCGCCCCTCCCCCCACTGCTCGACGGCGCGCGCGAAGGACTCCTCGACGTCCTCCTTCGACGCGAGGAAGGCCGGCTCCTGGACCAGCACCACCTTGCCGCCGGTCGAGAAGAGCCCCCGCGTCCGCAGCTCGGCGGCCACCTCGCCCGGCGAGGCCGCGGCGTCGAGCTCGATGAGGTTGAGCGAGCGCTGCCCCTCCGGCACGAGGGCGTGCGCCAGCTCGCGGGCGGCGCGCAGCGCCAGGAAGGCGTCGCCGTCGAAGAGGTAGACGGCGGCGGGCCGGCCCGCCCGCGCCTCGGCGAAGCAGTCCTCGAGCGAGGCCCCCGACGACGCCGGCGCGGGCCGGCCCCGCGTGAAGGGCGGCCTACCCCCGACCATGGAACCACCCGATGAAGAGCCGCTCGAGCGCCAGGACCGGCTGCGCGTTCTGGCCGAGCGCCGCGAGGGTCCGCCGCACCTCGTCGCGCCGCCGCAGCGTCTCGGCGGGGCCGATGGCGGCGGCGGTCCTGCGCGTCACCGCGTCGAGGTCGGCGAGGGCCGCCGCGCCGCCCCCCGCCTGCGCCACCGCCACGTCGCGCAGCCAGACGAGGAGCAGCTCACACAGCGCCTCCGCCTCCTCGCGCTTCTCCCCCTCCTCGCGCGCGAGGGCGAGCCAGCCCATGGGATCGTCCGGCGCCAGCGCCGCCACCCGCTCCACGGCCTCCCGGCGCTCCCCGAGCACCTCGTCGTCGAGCGCGAGCGCGCGGCCGAGCGAGCCGCCGGAGATGGCCGCCGCCAGCCGTGCACGATCCGGGGCGTGCCCCTCGGCGACGAGCCGCTCGGCGACGGCGTCGGCCGGGAGCGGCCCGAAGGGGACGCGCAGGCAGCGCGAGCGGATGGTGGGCAGGAGCGAGTCCGGGCTCGACGCGACCAGCACCAGCGTCGTCTCCTCCGGCGGCTCCTCGAGCGTCTTGAGGAGCGCGTTCTGGGCCTGTGGGTTCATCGCGTCGGCGGGATCGATCACGACGAAGCGGCGGCGCCCCTCGAAGCGGCGGAGGGCGAGCCGGTGGTCCACGAGGTCGCGCACCTGGTCCACCACGATGTCCCGGGACGGCGTGCGGCCCGACTTCGGCTCCCACCGCCCCGCCTTCACCATCACGCGCTCCTCGGCGAGGACCGTGACGTCCGGGTGGATGCCCTTCTCGATCTTGTGGCACGACGCGCACTGGCCGCAGGGGTCGTCCCGGTAGGCGTGGGGCCCCGCCGTGCCGCCGTCGCAGTTGGCGGCCTGCGCGAGCAGCGTGGCCACCCGCGCCTTCCCCACCCCCTCCGGCCCGCCGAAGAGGTAGGCGTGGTGGAGCGTGCCGCGGCGCAGGGCCGCGCGCAGCGACGAGAGGGCGCGCTCCTGCGCGATGACCTCGGAGAAGGGCATGGAACGCCGCGGAAGATAGCACGAGGCGCCGTTCCGCCGCTGGAACGCGCTGTCGCCGGGAGGGCCGTTGCCGCGCCCCTCCGCTCCCTGCTATCCGCTCGCTCCACGACGGCGCCCGCTCCCGCGCCCCCACCCCCGGAGACCTCCCGTGACGACCCACCTCACCTCCGCCCTGGACCTGCTCGCGGAGCAGCGGCGACGGCAGGCCACGATCCTTCCCCAGTTCGGCGACGACAAGGTCGTCGGCTTCATGGCGACGTCGGCCGCGCCGGGATCGGTGCCGGCCGTCGGGATCCGGAGGATCAGCTCGGTCACCCCCGGCCCAAGCGGCGCCGAGGCGATCGTGGCGCTCCAGGGCCCCCTGCCACGGGCGCCCGAGCGCGGGGAGTGCATCACCGTCGCCGCGACCGCCGTCAGCGACTTCCGCGGCTTCCAGATGAAGACGCACGTCCTCGTCGATCCCGCCTTCGCGTCCCGCCTGCACGGCGCCGGCCCGGACGGCGCCCGGGTCCACGCCGCCCAGGTCTTCACCATCCAGCAGGGGCCGAAGAGCGCGGACTTCTTCGAGAAGGTCCCGGTCGACGAGCTGACCGCGACGGTGGCCCGGGCCGGCTACGCGCTGGTCGCCGTCGGGGAGCAGGCCAACCTCTCGCCGCGCTGGATCCTGCACCACGAGGTCCGGGACGGAGCGCTCGAGCTCTACTCGGGCGACGCGTTCTGGTCCAAGACCTGGCTCAACGTGCGGCGGAATCCGCGCGAGGTCCGGCTGGTCCTGGATCCCGACACCGGCCGCGGCTTCGCGATGGAGGGCGCCTCCACCGAGTTCACCGCCCAGGACCACCCGGCCGCCGCCGGGAAGGTCCAGGCGATGTTCGAGCGGATCGGGGTCAGGAAGATCGCCCGCATGACGCGCCTGCGCGTCGAGCGGATCGCCCCCATCGGCGTCGGGGAGTAGCCCGCGTCACCCTGCGCCGGCCGCGGGCGGTCGCCCCGCCAGCCGCGCGACCGCCTCCACCAGCTCCCACGGGGCGATCGGCTTCGCGAGGAAGTCGTCGAACCCGGCGCGCATCGCCTGCTCCTTGTCCTCCGGGAAGGCGAAGGCGGTCAGGGCGGCGGCGCGCACCCGTCCGCCGGCGTCCGGCGGCAGCGCGCGGACGCGCCGGATGAGCGCGTAGCCATCCTCGTCGGGCATCGCGATGTCGGAGAGGAGGACCCCCGGGGGCGCCTCCCGGAGCGCCTCCAGCGCCTCCCGCGCGCTCCGCGCCCCGCGGACGCTCGCCCCCGCCTGCAAGAGCGCCTCGCGGACCAGCTCCAGCGAGTCGGCGTCGTCGTCGACGACGAGCACCTCCACGCCACCGAGCCCGACGAGCTCGCGGCCGGGCGGGGCCGGGATCGCCTCGACCGCCCGGACGTGCGGCTCGGAGGCCGCGAGCCGCGTGCCGATCGGCAGCCGCACGGTGAAGGCCGCCCCCTTCCCCGTCCCCTCGCTCGACGCGCCGACCGTCCCCCCGTGCGCCTCCACCAGGTGGCGGACGATCGCGAGGCCGAGCCCGAGCCCGCCGAACGCGCGGGTCCGCGACGAGTCCGCCTGGCGGAACCGCTCGAAGACGTGGGGGAGGAAGTCGGGCGCGATCCCCACGCCGTCGTCCTTCACGACGAGCCCGGCGTGGTCCCCGTCGCGGAAGAGCCGGACCTCGACCCGCCCGCCGTGCGGGGTGAACTTGATGGCGTTCGAGAGGAGGTTCCAGGTGACCTGCTGGAGCCGCGCGGGGTCCCCGACCACCGGCCCCGCGGCCGCGTCCAGGTCGGCCGCGATGGTGGTGCCGCGGGCGGTCGCCGCCGGGCGGACCGCCTCGATCGCCGCCTCGACGACGGCGTGGAGGTCCACGGGGCGGACGTAGAGCCGGAGCTCGCCGCGCTCGACGCGGGAGACGTCGAGCAGGTCGTCGACCAGCTGCGCCTGCGCCGCCGCGCTCCGCTCGATCACCTCCACGGCGCGCGCCGAGGCCGTGGCGTCGAGCTTCCCCGTGCGGAGGAGGCGCGCCCAGCCGAGCACCGCGCTGATCGGCGTCCGCAGCTCGTGCGAGACGGTGGCGATGAACTCGTCCTTGGCCCGGTTCGCGCGCTCCAGCGCCACGCGCGCCGCCTGCTCGCGCTCGAGCAGCGCGCTCCGCTCCGCCTCGGCGGCCGACCTCGCCTCCTCGGCCGCGACGCGCACCGCCTCGAGCGCGTCGAGCCGGACCGAGGTCCAGGCGGCGATGCCGGAGGCGCCCGCCATCGTCAGCGCCACGAAGGCGGAGCCGACCCCGACGAGGTCGTCGGCGCGCAGCCAGTCGAAGATCCCGAGGACGAACGCGCCGATGACCGGCGGGATGACGATGCTCGCGGCCAGCAGCCGCCGCGCGACGAAGCCCGCCGGCTTGTCGGCCGTCGCGACCCCGATGAAGCCGCGCTCGGGCACCATGAAGAGCACCGAGACGCAGAGCAGCTCGGCCGCCGACAGCTCGAGCATCGTCATCTGGGCCGTGCCGGCGAAGGCGCCCGAGCGCAGGAGCGCGTAGCCGTGGAGGATGAGGGCGCGCAGCGGCACGAAGGCGGCGGCGAACGCGAGGACCTGCTGCGGCTGGGCCCGGCGCGACGCGTCGCGCTCGAAGAGGGCCAGGGCCAGCCCCACCGCGAGCGCGACCGCGCCGTTCGCGGCGCCGCGCCCGAACGCGGCGTCGGGGTGCGAGAAGAAGAGGAAGATCCCGACGATGGCCCCCGCCCCGGCGGCCGCCCGCGCGAGCAGGGTCGCGGCGGGCGGCGACCCGCGGATCGAGAGGACCGCGGCCGCCCCCCCCTCGAGCACGACCGCGATGGCCGCCAACGTCAGCGAGCCGGTGAGCCAGGGAGGCAGCGGCGGGCCCCCGCCCTGCGCCGCGTGGGCGTTCGCGAGGAGGGCGACGACGCCGATCGCGGCCGCGACGACGGCGCTCGGCGTCGACACCCGCCGGTGCCCCGGTGCGAAGATGCGCGCGTCGCTCCCCATGAGCCCCTCTCCCGCGTGGCCCTACATCGTCGCCTTCGGCGGGCGCCGGCGCAACCGCCACGTTCCGCCGCCCCAACGGTGTCACCGGCCTGTGGGGACGGGTGCGATGAAATGGACAGCCCGCGACCCCGGCACTAAGGTCCAGCGAGGAGTGCACCCATGAACATCACGCCCCTCGACATCACGCAGAAGCAGTTCAGGCAGGTCTTCCGCGGCCTCGACGGCGAGGAGGTGGAGGCGTTCCTCGCGCTCGTCGCCACGGAGTTCGAGGCGCTCGTGAAGGAGGTCAACCACCTCCGGGAGACGAACCAGCGCCACGTCGAGGAGATCGCCGAGTACCGCAGCCGGGAGCGGGCGCTCCAGGAGACCCTCGTCACGGCCCAGAAGGCGTCGGAGGAGATCCGCGACGCGGCCCGCAAGGAGGCGGAGATCACCCTCTCCGACGCCGAGGTGCAGGCGGAGAAGATCGTCCAGGCGGGCCACGCGCGCTTCCTGCGGATCGTCGACGACATCAACGAGCTGAAGCGCCAGCGCATCCAGTTCGAGACGGCGCTCAAGAGCCTCGTCGAGAGCCACATCAAGCTCCTCGACGCCTTCCGTGAGCCGGCGCGCGACGAGAGCGTCCCGCTGCTCCCCCAGCGCAGGCGCGTCGCCGACGAGTGAGGCCTCGCGGGGGCTGCGCCCGCCCCCGAAACGTGCTCTCTTCCGGGGCCCATGGCGCCCCGTCCCCTCCCCCGCCTCGCCGTCCCCCTGCTGCTGGCCCTCCTCGCCGCCTGCTCCTCGCCGCCGCCCGCGCAGCCGCCGCGCGCCCGCGCGGCGCCCCAGGCCGGCGCGGCCGCCCCCGGGAGCACGGCTCCGGACGCCGCCCCCAGGGCCGAGGCCTGCCGCGATCCCGGCGCCGGCCCGGAGCCCGACGCCGCGGCCCTTCGGACCTTCGTCCGGCGACGCTCCTCCCAGCTCCGCGACTGCTACCAGAGGGCCCTGAAGCGCGACGCGGCCGTCGCCGGGAAGGCGACCTTCCGCTTCACGATCGGGACCTGCGGCGAGCTGTCGGACGTCGAGGTCGCGGCGCGACGCGGGAAGGTGGACGACGCGGCCGCCTGCGTCCGGACCGCCATGAGGGGGTGGCGGACCCCGTTCCGCCCGTCGGAGCCGGTGACCGTGGAGTACCCGGTCGCGTTCTCGGCCTCGATGTAGCCGCGCAGCGGGCGGGGCTCCAGCCGCTCACTCGCCCCGCATCGGGCACCCCTGCTCGACGACCTCGACGACCGCGTCGGGGTGGCGCGCGCGGAGCATCGCCGCGTAGTCGTCCGCGCGGGCGCGGTTCCGCGTCCCGCAGATCGGGGGCTCCAGCCGCTCGTCCGGACCGACGACCGGCGCGGTGCAGGCCGGCTCGCCGTTCACGATCACGTGGTAGACCGCCATGGCTCTCCTAGTGCGCCTCCGCCCAGGAGCGGCCGTGGCCGACCTCGACGTCCAGCGGGACCTCGAGCGTCGCCGCCTGCGCCATCTCCCGGCGCAGCAGGGACTCGACCCCGGCGACCTCCGCCTCGGGCGCCTCGACCACGAGCTCGTCGTGGACCTGGAGGAGCAGCCGCGCGCCGGCCGAGACCGCCGGCAGCCCGGCGTGGACGCGGAGCATCGCCAGCTTCACGACGTCGGCGGCCGTCCCCTGGATGGGCGTGTTGACCGCCATCCGCTCCGCCGCCATCCGCAGCCCCGGATTCCGGGAGCCGATCTCCGGGAGCGGCCGCTCCCGCCCCCAGAGGGTCCGGACGGCGCCGGCGCGCTTCGCGTCCGCGACGGTCTCGTCGAGCCACCGGCGGACCCCCGCGTAGCGCTTGAAGTAGGCGTCGATGATCGACTGCGCCCGGTCGCGCGGCAGGTCGAGCCTCGACGCCAGGCCGAACGCCGAGAGGCCGTAGGCGATGCCGAAGTTGAGCACCTTGGCGATCCGGCGCTGGTCCGGCGTCACCTGGTCGGGCGCGACCTCGAAGGTCTCGGCGGCGGTCCGGGTGTGCACGTCCTCCCCACGGCGGAAGGACTCGAGCAGCGCCGGGTCCTTCGAGTAGTGCGCGAGGATCCGCAGCTCGATCTGCGAGTAGTCCGCCGAGACGAGCTGCATCCCCGGCGGCGCGACGAAGGCGGCGCGGATCCGGCGGGAGAGCTCGGTCCGGATCGGGATGTTCTGGAGGTTCGGGTCCGAGGAGGAGAGGCGCCCGGTCGCGGCGCCGGCCTGGTTGAAGGTGGTGTGGATCCGGCCGTCGGTCGGGTCGATCAGGAGCGGCAGGGCGTCGACGTAGGTCCCCTTCAGCTTCGAGAGGGAGCGGTGCTCCAGGACCAGCCCCGGCAGCGGGTGGAGCTCCGCGAGCTTCTCCAGCACCTCCTGGTCCGTGGAGGGGCCCGTCTTGAGCTTCCGCTGGACCGGGAGCGCCAGCTCGTCGAAGAGGACCCGCGCCAGCTCCCGGGTCGACGCCACGTTGAAGGAGTGGCCGGCCGCGGAGTGGATCCGCGCCTCCAGCTCCCGCACCGCCCCGCCGAACTCGGCGCTCATCCCCTCCATCGCGCCGCGGTCGACGAGGATCCCCGCTCGCTCCATCTCGGCGAGCACCGGCACGAGCGGCAGCTCGACCTCCCGGTAGAGCCTCGTGAGGCCGCGCGCCGCGAGCTCGGCGACGAGGGCGTCCGCCACCGCCGGGAGCGCCGCCGCCGCCGCGCCGGCCCAGGCCGCGACCGCCTCGACGGGGAGCCCGTCGAGGCCGGGCCCCCCGCGCGCGAGGGCCGGCGCCGGGGGCAGGTCGATCCGGGCCCGCTCCTGCGCCACGTCCTCGAGGAGGTGCTCCCGGCGCGTCGGGAGGAGCAGCCGGCTCGCCAGGTCCGTGTCCTCGCCCGGCGCGGAGAGCGCCAGGCCGAGCTGGGCCAGCGCGTGGATCGCGCGCTTCCGATCGTGGGCGTGGCGCGGCGCCGGAGCGGCGACCAGCGGGGCGAGCCCCGCCGCCGCGGCCTCGCGACCGAGCTGCGCGGGGCCGCCGAGGTAGTGGTGGGCGAGCGGCAGGTAGAAGGCGCGCCCGCCGCCCGCGAACGCGACGCCGACGACGCGGCCCCGCAGCGCGCTCCCGTCCCCGAGGACCGGGACCACGCCGGTCGGGAC
>DATIVK010000052.1:0-14017 GCA_035465955.1 Anaeromyxobacteraceae bacterium
CGCCTCGATGGGCGCGCTGCTGGAGAACCGGGGGCTCGAGGTGAGCCACCTGAAGCTCGACCCGTACATCAACGTGGACCCGGGCACGATGAGCCCGTTCCAGCACGGCGAGGTCTTCGTCACGGACGACGGCGCCGAGACGGACCTCGACCTCGGCCACTACGAGCGGTTCACCACCGCCAAGATGACCCGGAAGAACAACTACACGACCGGGCGCATCTACCAGAACGTCATCCAGCGCGAGCGGCGCGGGGAGTACCTCGGCAAGACGGTCCAGGTGATCCCGCACATCACCGACGAGATCAAGGCGTGCATCCGCGAGGCGGCGGGCGGCGCCGACATCCTCATCGTCGAGATCGGCGGCACGGTCGGTGACATCGAGTCGCTGCCGTTCCTCGAGGCGATCCGGCAGATGAAGTACGACGTCGGCGAGGAGAACGCGCTCTACGTCCACCTGACGCTCGTCCCGTACATCGCCGCCGCCGGCGAGCTGAAGACGAAGCCCACGCAGCACAGCGTCAAGGACCTGCGCGAGATCGGCATCCAGCCCGACATCCTCCTCTGCCGCTCGGACCGCGAGGTCCCGCGGGACATGAAGGAGAAGATCGCGCTCTTCTGCAACGTCGACCCGGGCAGCGTCTTCACCGCCATCGACGTGAGGTCGATCTACGAGCTGCCCCTCGCCCTCCACCGCGAGGGGCTCGACGACAAGCTGGCGGAGCTCTTCAACATCTGGAGCCGCGCCCCGCGCCTCGAGCGCTGGGAGACGATCGTCGACAAGATCAAGAACCCGCGCCAGGGCGAGGTCCGGATCGGGATCGTCGGGAAGTACGTCGAGCTGCAGGAGAGCTACAAGAGCCTCAACGAGGCGCTCGTCCACGGCGCCATCGCGAGCGACGTGCGGGTGAAGACCGCCTTCATCGACTCGACCAAGCTCGAGGAGGGCGACCTCTCGGAGCTCGACAAGGTCGACGCGATCCTGGTGCCGGGCGGCTTCGGGATCCGCGGGACGGAGGGGAAGATCCTCGCCGTGCGCCACGCCCGCGAGAAGAAGGTCCCGTTCTTCGGGATCTGCCTCGGCCTCCAGATGGCCGTCATCGAGTTCGGCCGGAACGTGCTGGGGCTCGAGCGCGCCAACTCCCTCGAGTTCGACGAGCAGACGCCGCACCCCGTCGTGACCCTCATGGAGGAGCAGAAGGGGATCACCGACAAGGGCGGCACGATGCGGCTCGGCGACTACGCCTGCGCGCTCAAGGAGGGGACGCGGGCGCACGACCTGTACGGCGCCGAGGTGGTCCACGAGCGCCACCGCCACCGGTTCGAGTTCAACAACGCCTACCGCGCCAGGTACGAGGCCGCCGGGATGGTCTTCTCGGGCACCAACCCGGAGCTCGGGCTGGTGGAGATGATCGAGCTCAACAACCACCCGCACTTCATCGGGTGCCAGTCGCACCCCGAGTTCAAGTCGAAGCCCTTCGCGCCGCACCCGCTCTTCGCAGGCTTCGTCCGCGCGGCCCGCGACCACCGCGACCAGCTGCAGCAGGCGCCGTCCGCCGAGGTGACGAAGCTCCCCGTGGGGAAGAACGGCTAGGAGACGCCCTTGTCCAGAGTCCTTTCCCGCATCGGCGGCTTCGAGGTCGGCGATGGCCGACCCCTCCTCCTCATCGCCGGCCCCTGCGTCATGGAGGACGCCGCCCACGCGCTCGCGCACGCCCGGAAGGTGAAGGCGCTCGCCGGCAAGCACGGCCTCCCGGTCATCTTCAAGGCGAGCTTCGACAAGGCGAACCGCTCGAGCGGCAAGAGCTACCGCGGGCCGGGGCTCGAGAAGGGGCTCGCCGCCTTCGCCGAGGTGAAGCGCGAGACCGGCCTCCCGTGCCTGACCGACGTCCACGAGACGGCGCAGGCGGAGCCCGCGGGGCGGGTGGTCGACGTGCTCCAGGTCCCCGCCTTCCTCTGCCGCCAGACCGACCTCGTCCTCGCCTGCGCGCGCCACGGCAAGGCGGTCAACGTGAAGAAGGGGCAGTTCCTCGCGCCGAAGGAGATGCGCCACGCCGTCGCGAAGTGCCGCGAGGCGGGGAACGAGCAGATCCTCCTCACGGAGCGCGGCAGCAGCTTCGGCTACGGCAACCTCGTCGTGGACATGCGCGGCCTGGTCCAGATGCGCGAGCTGGGCGTGCCGGTCTGCATGGACGCCACCCACTCCGTCCAGATGCCGGGCTCCGGCGGCGACACGACCGGTGGCGATCGCCAGTTCGTGGCGCCGCTCGCCCGCGCCGCGGCCGCCGTCGGGATCGACGCGCTCTTCCTCGAGATCCACGAGGACCCGTCGGTCGCGAAGAGCGACGGTCCCAACTCGCTCGACTTCGCGATGGCGGATCGCGTGATCTCCGAGGTCCTCGCGGTCCGGCGGGCGCTGGGACAGCCGTGAGCCCCGGGAAGCGTCCTCCCTCTCCCCTCCGGGCGGAGGGTCGGGGAGCGGGGGGGAGCCCCTCCCGGGCGAAGATCTCCCCGCGGGCCCTCCTCGCGCGCGCCGCGAAGGTGAAGCTCCTCGCGCTCGACGTCGACGGGGTCCTGACCGACTGCCGCATCTGGTACGGGCCGGACGGCGAGGCGTTGAAGGCCTTCCACGTCCGCGACGGCTTCGGGCTCGTCCGGCTCCGGAGCCACGTCGACCTCGCGATCATCTCCGGCCGCCCGGGGAAGGCGACGCAGGCGCGCGTGGAGGAGCTCGGCTTCAAGCACCTGGTCTTCGGGCAGGCCGACAAGCTGGCGGGCTACGCGCAGCTGGCCCACCTCGGCCTCGCGGACGACGAGGTCGCCTACATGGGCGACGACGTGAACGACGTCCCCCTGCTCCGAAGGGTCGGCCTCTCCGCCTGCCCCGCCGATGCCCACCCCGACGTGCCGGGCCACGTCCACTTCGTGGCCCGCAGCCCGGGCGGGTTCGGTGCCGTGCGCGAGCTCTGCGACCTGATCCTGGCCGCGAAGGGGATCCGGACGCTCTAGTGGCCGTCCCCTTCCGAAAGCGCGCCCGGCGACAGGTCCGGTCGGTCGTCCTGGTCGCGGCGATCCGGCTCGCCGCGCTCCTCCCGCGCCGGCTCGCGTGGTCGCTCGGGACGCTCGTCGGGCGCGGCGCCTGGGTCTTCGCCCGGAAGACCCGGCGGCTCGCGCTCCGCCACCTCGGGATCGCCTTCCCGGAGAAGTCCGAGGGGGAGCGGGAGGGGATCGCGCGGGCGATGTTCGTCCACCTGGCCCACGTCGCGACGGAGGTCGTGACCATCCGGAGCTACGACCGCGACCTCGAGGCCTACGTGGAGGTGCGCAACCCGGAGCTGCTCGACCAGCTGATGGCCCGTGGCAAGGGGCTGATCTACGTCCCGGGGCACCTCGGGAACTGGGAGCTGCAGGCCCGCCGGATCGCGCGCACCGGCATCGACAACGCCACCGTCGCGAAGGCGAGCCACGACCCACGCCTCACGCGGCTGATCGAGGACTTCCGGGCGGGGGGGGGCGTGAAGACGCTCTGGAGGGAGTCGCCGAGCTCCGGCCGCGTCATCATCAAGACGCTGCGCAGCGGGAAGGCGCTCGCCATCCTCATCGACCAGGACACGAAGGTCCAGAGCGTCTTCGTGCCGTTCTTCGGGAGGCTCGCTTCCACCCCCAGGGCGGCGGCCGAGCTCGCGATCCGCTTCGGCGCCGCCGTCGTGGTCGGGACCATCCACCGGAAAGGCGACGGTCCGCTCGCGGGACACGTGGTGGAGTTGACCGAGGTCACCTACGATCCCGCCCCGCCCGACATGGAGGCGGAGGTCGTCCGGCTGACCGCCGCGTGCACCCGGGTCCTGGAGGACGCCATCAGGCGCCACCCCGCGGAATGGGTCTGGATGCACGAGCGCTGGAAGACGCGCCCCCCGGAGGGCGATCAAAGGCCTTGAAAATCGGCGCTTTTCTTGCCTAGCAAGTTGGGTGCCCGCCGTATCGGGCCATTCCACCCGCTTGCTCGCCGTGGTACAGCAAGTGTCGTGCCGCACCCCTCGGCACGCAAAAGAGCGCCATGGTTCTGAGGAGTTCCATTCACACTGCCGCGTGGATTCTGGCGGTTTCGGCCACGGCCCTGACGGGCTGTGCGAAGCCGCGGCTCGCCGAGGATCGGGCGACCGCGCCGGAGCTTCGGCTCGAAGGGGTGCACTTCCGGCTCTTCCGCGGTGACGTGCTGCGAGCGGACGGCACCGCGGCTGCCGTCACCTACCAGCGCGGCTCCACCGCCGTCAGCGCGACCGATCTCCTGTCCCGCCTGCACGACCGGGGCGATGTCGTCGTCCTCACGGCGCCACGGGGCGACGGCGTCGCGTCCGCCCGCACGTTCGAGGTGACGGGCGGGCTCCGCGCCGTCCGGGGGACCGACACGGCCGCGACCGAGTCGGCCCGCTTCGATCCCGGCGCCGGGGACGAGGGAGAGGTCATCGGGGACCGCCCGGTCGAGCTCACGGGACGGGGTTACCGGCTCCGGGGCAACGGCTTCACGCTCGATCCTGCGGTGGGCCAGATCGCCCTCCGGGGCGGAACGCGGCTCGTCGCCGGGCTCCAGGGGGGCCGGTGAGCCTCGCCGTCGCCACCCTCCTGCTCGCCCTCGCCGCGGACCCGGCGGCGAAGCGCCCTCCCGTGCGGATCGACGCGGAGGAGGTCCGCTACAGCTACAAGGAGCGGACCATCACCTTCGTCGGCCGCCCCACCGTGAAGCTCACCCGCGAGGACGCGACGCTCCTCTGCAGCCAGGTGGTCGGCGAGAACGACGCCGACGGCCGGATCGCGCGGGCCACGTGCACCGGAGACGTGAAGCTCGTCCGGGGCACGCGCACCGTGACGTGCGACACCGCGGTCTACGTCGAGTCGACCGCGAGCGTCACCTGCCGGGGCTCGGCCGGCCGGAACGTGATCCTCACCGACGGGCCGTCGACCGTGGCCGGCAAGGAGCTGGTCTACGACCTCGAGCGCGACCTCGTGACGCTCCGCGGCCAGGTGGTCGGCGACATCGTCCCGCAGGGCAACCTCGGCCAGCGCCGGAACGGGGCGCGCCGATGAGCGGCCCGCTCCTCCAGGCCCGCGGGCTCGAGAAGAGCTACCGCCGCCGCAAGGTGGTCCAGGGGGTCTCCTTCGAGGTGGCCCCGGGCGAGGTCGTCGGCCTGCTCGGCCCCAACGGCGCCGGGAAGACGACGAGCTTCAACATGGTGGTCGGCCTGGTGCAGCCGGAGGCCGGCAAGGTGACGCTCGGGGACGTCGATCTCACCGGCCTGCCGATGCACCGCCGGGCGCGCCTCGGGGTCGGCTACCTGCCGCAGGAGGCGTCGATCTTCCGGAAGCTGACCGTCCGGCAGAACTTCACGGGTGTGCTCGAGGCGCTCGGCGTCCCGAAGCGGGAGCGGGAGGCCCGCGCCGACGCGCTGCTCGCCGAGTACCGGCTCGAGAAGGTGGCCGGCAGCCTCGGCGAGACCCTCTCCGGCGGCGAGCGCCGCCGCGCCGAGGTGGCGCGGAGCCTCCTCTCCAACCCGCGGTACATCCTCTTCGACGAGCCGTTCGCGGGCGTGGACCCGATCGCGGTCGGGGAGCTGCAGCGGCTGATCGGCGGGCTGCGCGATCGGGGGATCGGCGTCCTCATCACCGACCACAACGTGCGGGAGGCGCTCGGCATCTGCGGCCGGGCCTACATCCTGTCCTCCGGGGCGATCCTGGAGGCGGGGACGCCGGCCGAGATCGCGGCGAGCCCCAAGGCGCGAGCGGTCTACCTCGGCGAGAAGTTCCGGCTCGAGGACCCGAGCTAGAGAAGGACGGACATGGCGCTCGAGCTGAAGCAGCACCTCCGGATGTCGCAGCAGCTGGTGATGACGCCCCAGCTGCAGCAGGCGATCAAGCTCCTCCAGCTGTCGCGGATGGAGCTGGTCGACCTCGTCCAGACGGAGATGACCGAGAACCCGCTCCTCGAGTCCCCCGACGAGGGCGAGGAGGAGTCGGCGGCGCAGGCGGCGAGCCCCGCCGAGGCGGCCGAGATCGAGGCCCAGCCGCTCGCCAAGGAGTCGGATCGCTCCGAGGAGGTGAAGGGCGAGGAGGGGGCCAACGAGATCGACTGGGACCAGTACCTCGACCACTACCAGCTCCAGGGCCACACGGCGCCGTCCAACCGCGGCCTGCTCGACGAGGATCTCCCGGGCTACGAGGCGACGCTCTCCAAGAAGACCGACCTCGTCGACCACCTCGTCTGGCAGATGCGCCTGTCGAACTTCACGCCGGAGGAGGAGCAGGTCGCGATGCTCGTCATCGGCAACCTCGACGACGCCGGCTACCTCAAGATGCCGGCGGTCGAGGGTGAGGCCGAGGACTCCGCCCCCCGCGATCCCATGGTCCGGATCGCCTTCGAGGCGGCCGTCGGGATCGAGTTCGCCGAGTCGGTGCTGAAGAAGGTGCAGGGGTTCGACCCGATCGGCGTCGCCGCCCGCGACCTGCGCGAGTGCCTCCTCATCCAGGTCCGGCACATCAACGCCGACACCCCGGAGATCGTGGCGATCATCGAGCGCCACCTGAAGCACCTGGAGACCAAGAACTACCAGGCGATCGTCAAGGACCTGAAGATCCCGGTCGAGGAGGTGGTGAAGGCGGTCCGCGTCATCAGCCGCCTCGACCCCAAGCCAGGCCGCGCCTACACCGGCGAGGACGCGCAGTACATCACGCCGGACGTCTACATCCACAAGATGGGCGATCGGTACGTCGTGGTGCTGAACGACGACGGCCTCTCCAAGCTCCGGATCTCCAACACCTACCGGCAGGCGCTGAAGACCGGCCAGGCGGGCCAGGCGAAGGAGTACATCCAGGACAAGCTCCGGTCGGCCGTCTGGCTCATCCGCTCGATCCACCAGCGGCAGCGGACGATCTTCAAGGTCACCGAGTCGATCGTGAAGTTCCAGCGGGACTTCCTCGACAAGGGGATCGCCTTCCTGAAGCCCCTGATCCTCCGCGACGTCGCCGAGGACATCGGCATGCACGAGTCGACCGTCTCGCGCGTCACGACCAACAAGTACGTCCACACCCCCCAGGGGATCTTCGAGCTGAAGTTCTTCTTCAACTCCGGGGTCGGGAAGACCGGCGGGGACGAGATCGCGAGCGAGGCGGTCAAGGACTACATGAAGAAGATCGTGGCGGCCGAGGACCCGCGGAAGCCGCTGTCCGACCAGCAGATCGTCGAGCAGCTGGCCAAGCAGGGGATCGAGATCGCCCGCCGGACCGTCGCCAAGTACCGGGAAGTCCTGGGCGTGCTGCCCTCGTCCAAGCGGAAGAAGTATTTCTAGCGCGGGGCGTGCTCCCCTCCGCCCGGCCGGCGCTATACTCGCCCATAGGCATGCTGCTCTCGGCGGCATCACCAACGGCCGCGGTTCCAGCGGGGGTCTCCCCCGGATGGGCCGCGGCCGAGGCATTTTCAGCAGCCCTCGCAAGGAGGCGGTTCATGCAGGTGAACATCACCTTCCGGCACCTCGAGCCCACCGAAGCCCTCAAGACGCACGTCCGCGGCCGCGTCGAGCACGTCCAGCGCTACATCGACCGGCCCACGGAGGCCCACGCGGTGCTGCACGTCGAGAACCTCCACCACCACGCGGAGATCACGGTGAAGACGGGGCGCTACCTGCTCCGTGGCACGGCGAAGTCGCAGGACATGTACGCCTCCATCGACGCCGCCGCCGACAAGATCGAGCGGCAGCTCAAGAAGCACAAGGAGAGGATCCAGGACCACAAGACGGCGGCTCGCGAGCTGGAGCCGATCGACATCCGCCACGACGTCCTCGACGTCGTCGAGCCCGGCAAGGTCGCCAGCCGGGTGGTCAAGAGCGAGAAGTTCCAGGCGCGCCCGATGTCGGTCGACGAGGCGGTCGTGCAGCTCGAGCTGCTCGACGCGAAGTTCTTCGTGTTCCAGAACGCGGAGGACGGCGCCATCAACGTCGTCTTCAAGAGGGAGGACGGGAACCTCGGCCTGATCGAGGCCCGGGGGAACTAGCGGAGATCTTCCCCTCCCTCTCGAGGCGTCTCGACGAGGGGGAGGGGAGGCGCCTCCTGGGAGCCGCGCCGGACGTGGATCCGGCGCCTCCCGCGCCTTGCCGACCCGGGGTCATGCGTGTAAGAACGACCGTCGGGTCCCAATGAGAATCGTCGAGTTCCTGCGGCCTGAAGCCATCATCGCCACCCTCGGCGGGACCTCGGCCCAGGCGGTCCTCGCCGAGCTGTGCCGCCCGCTCGGCGCGACGTACAAGCTCGACTCGCAGCGGCTCCTCGACACGCTCCTCGATCGCGAGAAGCTCGGCTCCACCGGGATCGGCGAGGGCGTCGCCATCCCGCACGGCAAGGTGGCGGGGCTCCCCGCCCTGATCGCCGCCTTCGGCCGCTCGCCCCAGGGGATCGACTTCCGGGCGATCGACGGGAAGCCGACCCACCTCTTCTTCACGCTCGTGGCCCCCGAGAACAGCGCGGGCGCCCACCTCAAGGCGCTCGCCCGGATCAGCCGGATCTTCAAGAACCCGTCCTTCCGGGAGGCGATCATGAAGGCCGAGGGGGCGGAGGAGATCTTCCGGCTCATCGAGACGGAGGACGGGCGGTACTGACGTCACGGGGAGTGCGCGCTCGACCTCCTCCCCCTGCGGGGTCAGGGGCGGGTTCGCCGGTTTGACGCCCTCGGGCCCGGCGGTCTATGGGATCGTCACCGGACGCGCCCGCGCAAGGAGATCGTGCCGTGAAAGATGTGGTGCGAATCGACTGCACCGGGATGCGGTGTCCGCAGCCCGTCCTCAAGCTCGCCGTCGAGACCGCGGACACGCCGGCCGGCGCCGTCGTCGAGATCCTCGGCGACTGCCCCACCTTCGAGAAGGACATCCGCACCTTCTGCGACCGGCGCCGCAAGACGCTCCTCTCGGTCCGCCCCGAGGGGGCGAAGACGGTCATCCAGATCCAGTACTGATCCGCTTGAGCGCACGCTCCGAGAGCAGGGGGGATGGCGCCGGCGATCGCGTCGGCCTCTTCCTCTGCCGCTGCGGTGGCAACCTGGGGGAGGTCGTCGGGGTGGACGCCCTCGCCTCGCCGGCGCGATGGCCTCAGGCGGCGTGCGTGGGGATCCACGGGCTGCTCTGCGCCCCCGAGGGCGTCGCCTGGCTCGCGGACCGGATCCGCGAGGAGCGGCTCGACCGCGTCGTGATCGGCGCCTGCTCTCCGCGCGAGCACGAGGCCACGTTCCGGGGCGCCGCGCGCGACGCCGGCATCTCCGGGTGGCGCGTGCAGGTGGTGAACCTCCGCGAGCAGGTGGAGTGGGTCGGCGGCGCTCCCGAGGCCGCCACCACGCGGGCGGAGCGGCTGCTCCGCGCGGGCCTCGCGCGGGTGGCGCTCCACCGGGACCTCCCGCGTCGCGAGGTCGAGGCCTCCCCGGACGTCCTCGTCGTCGGCGGGGGGGCGGCCGGGCTCTCGGCGGCCCGGACGCTCGCCGGCCCCGGCCGGCGGGCGTTCGTGATCGAGCGGGAGCTCGCGCTCGGCGGGTTCGCGGCCCGGACCGAGGAGCCCCTCCCCGACGGCGCCTGCGGGAGCTGCGTCGTCTCCCCCGTGATCGACGAGCTCCTCCATCACCCGGCCGTCGACGTGCTGACGGGGGCGGAGGTCACCGCGGTGCGCGGCTCCTTCGGCCGCTTCGACGTCGAGGTGAAGCTCAGGGCGCGCTTCGTGGACGCGGAGCGCTGCCTCGGCTGCCCCGCCTGCGTGGAGGCCTGCCCCGTCGAGGGGCCGGACGTGCGCGAGGGCGGCGCCGGGCTCCGGCGCGCCATCAGCCTGCCGTGGGAAGGCTGCCTCCCGTACGTCCCCGCGATCGATCCGGAGCGGTGCACCGCGCTCCGCGGCGGCGCCTGCCGCGCCTGCGCCGACGCGTGCGCCGTGGACGCCGTCCGGCTCGACGAGGGGGTCCGCGTCCAGGTGCTCCACGTCGGGGCGATCGTCGTCGCCACCGGGTCGAGCGCCGGCCCCGCCTCGGGGCCGCCGGGGGAGCGCCCCGCAGAGGGGAGCGGCGCGCTCGCCGAGATGCTCCGGATCGGCCGCGCGGACGACGGGTTCCTGGACGACGCCGGGCCGGGCCACTTCGAGCCGACGGCCACCCGGGTGGCCGGCGTCTTCGTCGCGGGCTCGGCCGCGGGCCCGCGCAGCCTGCGCGCGGCGATCCGGGACGGCGTCACGGCGGCCGGCCGGATCCTCGCCCTGCTCCACCCGGGCGAGCGGCTGCCCGTGGAGCCGCTCGCGCCCGAGGTCGACGAGGCGAGGTGCTGCGGCTGCGCCGCCTGCGTGGCGGCCTGCGCCTTCGACGCGATCCGCCGGGACCCCGCGACGGCGCGCGCGCGCGTCGAGCCGCTCCACTGCCGCGGCTGCGGGAGCTGCGCCGCCGCGTGCCCGACCGGCGCGATGCCGGCGCCGCACTCCACCCGCGGACAGCTCGCGGCGGAGATCACCGCCCTGCTGGCGGACGGAGGGGGCCCTTGAGCGCCCGCGAGCCGCGGATCGTTGCCTTCCTCTGCGAGGCCTGCGCCTACGCCGCGGCCGACGACGCGGGCCGCGCCCGCTACGTCCACCCGCAGGCGCCGCTCACCCTCCGCGTGGCGTGCGCAGGGCGCGTCGAGCCGGGGCTGGTGGTCCAGGCCCTCCGGGAGGGGGCGGACGGCGTGCTCGTCGGCGGCTGCCACCCCGGCGACTGCCGCTTCGTCGACGGCAACCTGCGGGCCGCCTCCAGGATGACGCTGCTCACCCGCGCGCTCGAGCAGGCCGGCGTCGAGCCGGCGCGGGTCCGCGTGGAGTGGATCGGCGCGAACGAGGGGGAGCGGTTCGCGCGGATCGTGACGGAGATGGTCGAGGAGCTGCGGGCGCTCCCCACGGTGCCCCCTCGCGCTCCACAGCGCCTCCCGGCGCGCCTTCCCTCCGGTGGGGGAGAGGGGAGGAAAGAGGAGGGCGCCGGCGGGGGCGAGCGGAGCGCGGCCGGGACGCGGCCGCGGATCGCCTTCTACTGGAACGCCTCCTGCGGCGGCTGCGAGGAGGCGGTGATCGACCTGGGGGAGGCCCTCCCGCGGCTCATGGCGCAGGCGGAGGTGGTCCTCTGGCCCGCGGCGATCGACGCGAAGCGGGCGGAGATCGAGGCGCTGCCGGACGGCGCGATCGACGTCGCCTTCGTGAACGGCGCGGTGCGGCTCGACGAGCAGGCCGACTGGGCCCGGCTGCTCCGGCGGAAGTCGCGCCGGGTCGTCGCCTTCGGCGCCTGCGCGCAGCTCGGCGGGATCGTCGGGCTCGGGGACCTCGACGGCCCCGAGGCGATCCTCGACGCGGCCTACGGCCCGGACGTGCCCTCGGTCTCCAACCCGGGCGCGCCCGGTCCGTCGCCGGGCGACTCCCTCCCGCTCCCGGCGCTCCTGCCGCGCACGCTGCCGCTCGACCGGGTGGTGCCGGTCGACGCCGTCGTGCCCGGTTGCCCGCCCTCGACGCCGATCGTCGAGCGGGCGCTCGCGGCGCTCCTCTCGGACGCGCCGCCGGGCGGCGGGGCCGTCCTCGCGCCCGACGCGTCGCTCTGCGAGACGTGCCCGCTGCGCGAGAGCCGCCCGGAGCGCCCCGCGCTCCACGCCCTGCGCCGGCTCGCGACCGAGGCGCCGGAGCCCGGGCGCTGCTTCCTCGCGCAGGGGATCGCCTGCTCGGGGCCAGCGACGCGCCAGGGGTGCCAGCCCGGCTGCGTCGAGGCGGGGATGCCGTGCCGGGGCTGCTTCGGCCCCGTCTCGGGCGCCGGGGACCTCGGCGCCGCCATGGTGGGCGCCTTCGGCTCGCTGACGACCGGCGACGGCCCCGAGCGCACGCGGCTCGCGGCGGCCCTCCCGGATCCGGCGGGCACCTTCTGGCGGTACGGCTGGGCGGCCGGCATGCCCGCGCGCCCACGGCGGGGGGGCCGGTGACCCGGCGCATCGTCATCGACCCGATCACCCGCCTCGAGGGGCACGGGAAGATCGAGATCCTGCTCGACGAGGCGGGGAACGCGACGACGGCTCGCCTCCAGATCCCGGAGCTGCGCGGGTTCGAGCGCTTCTGCGTCGGTCGCCCGGTCGAGGAGCTGCCGCGGCTCACGTCCCACGTCTGCGGCGTCTGCCCCGCCGCCCACCACCTCGCGTCGGTGCGCGCGCTCGACACCCTCTACGGCGTGACGCCGCCCCCCGCCGCCCGCGCGGCGCAGGCGCTCTACTACAACCTGTTCCTCTTCGAGGACCACCTCCTCCACTACTGGTACATGGGCGGGCCCGACCTGATCCTCGGCCCCCGCGCGCCGGCGCCGATGCGCAACGTGCTGGGCGTGGTGGCGCGGGTCGGGGCGGAGCTGGGCGGGCGGATCATGGCCGCGCGCAAGGAGGCGCGCGAGCTGATGGGGGCGCTCTCCGGGCGGGCGGGCCACCCGGTCTTCGCGCTCCCCGGCGGCACCTCGCAGCCAGTCTCGCCGGCGCTCGTCGCGCGCGCGCGCGAGGCGGCCCCGCGGCTCGTCGCCTTCGCGGAGGAGTCGCTCGCGAGCTTCCGGCGGGCGGTCGTCGAGTCGCCGGCGTGGATGGAGACGGTGGAGAGCGAGCCCTTCCGGACGCGCACCCACTCGATGGGGATGGTGGACGCCGAGGGGCGGCTCGCCTTCCTGGACGGGACGCTCCGCGTGATCGACCCGGCCGGCGCGCCGGTGGCCCGGTTCGAGGCGCGGGACTGGCTCGACCACCTCGCCGAGCGCGTGGAGCCCTGGAGCTACGCCAAGTTCACCTTCCTCAAGGCGCGCGGCTGGCGGGGGTTCGAGGAGGGGGCCGAGAGCGGGCTCTACCGGGTGGGGCCGCTCGCCCGGCTCAACGTGGCGACGGCGATGGCGACGCCGCGCGCGGAGGCGGAGCGGCAGCGGCTCTTCGACCGGCTCGGCTGGCCGGCCCACCAGACGCTGGCGTTCCACTGGGCGCGGCTCGTCGAGGCGCTGCAGGCGGCCGAGACGGTCGAGGCGATCGCCGGCGATCCCGCGCTCGCCGGCGCCGAGGTCCGGCGCCTCCCCGCGCCGCCCGAGGGCCCTCGCGACGGCGTCGGCGCCGTCGAGGCGCCGCGCGGCACCCTGATCCACCACTACGCCGCGGACGCGGGGGGGATGGCGACGCGGGTCAACCTCGTCGTCGCGTCCCAGCACAACGGCGCGGCGGTCCAGATCTCGATCGCCAAGGCCGCGCGCGAGCTCGTCCGCGGTGGCGCGGTGGACGACGGCGTGCTCAACCAGCTGGAGATGGCCTTCCGCGCCTACGATCCCTGCAACGCGTGCGCGTCCCACGCCCTGCCCGGCGAGCTGCCGCTCGTGGTGACGGTGCGGGACGCGGCGGGGAGGGTCGTCGGCGTGGTGACGCGGTGACGCCGGTCCTCGTCCTCTGCCTCGGCAACCCGCTCCGCCGGGACGATGCGGTCGCGCTCCACGTCGCCGACGCGCTCGAGCGCTCCGCGCGCGAGGGGATCGAGGTGCGGCGGAGCGCCCGCGCCGGGCTCTACCTGCTCGACGACATGGAGGGGTTCGAGCGGGTCGTGGTCGTCGACGCCATCCGGACGGCGGGCGGGATCCCGGGCACGATCCACTCGCTCCCGCTCGAGGCGATCCATTCCCCGGGGGGACCGTCGCCGCACGCGATCGGCCTGCCGAGCGCGATCGCCGCCGCGCGGGCGGCCGGCGCGCCGGTCCCGGCGCACCTCCACGTCGTCGCGATCGAGGTCGCGGAGATGGAGGAGATCGGCGAGGGGCTGACGCCGGCCGTGGAGGGTGCGATCCCCCGCGCGGTGAATGCCGTGCGAGCGGCTGCAGCACGCTTGCGACGCGCCGAAGTCTACTCCCGGCTTCCCTGACCGCGAACCCCGGCGAGCCAAGACGTTCAATCTCGGGCGGCTACAGCCGCAGCGCGCGTCCGACGTGCGGTGCGTCGCCTCC
>DATIVK010000053.1:0-6547 GCA_035465955.1 Anaeromyxobacteraceae bacterium
GGCGGCGGCGCGGGCGGAGCCGCCGCGGCCTGCTCCCGCGCGGGCGCGGGAGCCGCCGCCGCGGGGGGCTCGACCCGGGCGGGCGGAGGCGAAGGCGGAGGCGAGGGTGGGGGCGGCTCGGCGACCTGGGGCCGCGCCACGGCGGGAGGGGGCGGCGGCGTCGGGTCCTCCAGCGCGCCGGCCGCCAGCTCGGCCTCGACCGAGGCGAGGGCCTCGTTCGCGGGGCGGAGGTTCTGGATGAAGAGGTCCACCGGGAAGGCGGCGGCCCGCGTGCGGCGCCCCGCGGCGTCCACGAAGAGCACGCTGACCTGGATCTGGGCGCCGCGCCGCTTCGCCTTGGCGTAGAGGACGACCCCGCCCTTCGCGAGCGTGGCCACGCAGCCGGTGGTGATCGGTGCCTTGCACGTCCCGGGCACGACGAGCGGGGACCTGGGCTCCAGCACGCCCCGGCCGGCGGCGCCCTGGAGCGCCGACTCCACGATCGCCTGCACCTCGGACCGCTCCCCGTCCGACAGCCCCTCCGCCTGGAGCGGGTAGAGGCCGACCGGGACGCCAGCGCGGGCGACGGCGGGGGCGGCGCCGATCGCGACGAGCGCGGCGGCGACGAGCCCGTGGAGCCGGCGGCTGGGGGACGGCGCGCGAGGAGCCATCGGCGCGGGCCTCCCGGTCCCGCGGTCCTGACCCCGGATGCTCGCAGCCGGCGGGGCGACCGTCAAATCAGTCGTACATGGCGTCGAGCTCGGCCCGGTAGCGCTGCTCGACCACCTTGCGCTTCACCTTCTGGGAGGGCGTCAGCTCCCCGGCCGCCTCGCTGAAGTCCCGGGGCAGCACCGTGAACCGCTTCACCGTGGCGAAGCGCGGGAGGTGGGCGTTCAGCTTGTCCACGTCGCGCTGCAGCCGGGCCCGCAGGAGGGGGTGCGCGGCGAGCGCCGCCGCGTCGAGCGACGAGAGCCCGTGGCGCGCCGCCCAGCCGCGGCTCGCCTCCGGGTCGAGGGTCACGAGGGCGCTGACGTAGTTCCGCCGCTCGCCGTGCACCAGCACGCTGGCGACGAGCGGCGAGAGCGCCTTGAGCCGCGCCTCCACCTCGGTGGGGGAGACGAACTTGCCGCCCGACGTCTTGATCAGGTCCTTCTTGCGGTCCGTGATGGTGAGGTAGCCGTCCGGGGAGACGGCGCCGATGTCGCCGGTGTGGAGCCAGCCGTCCGCGTCGAGCGCCTCGGCGGTCGCCTCGGCCAGCCCGCGATAGCCGCGCATGATCCAGGGTCCGCGCATCAGCACCTCGCCGTCCTCGGCCAGGCGGACCTCGACGCCGCGGAAGGGCGTCCCCACCGTCCCCACCCGGTTCCTCCCCGGGAGGTTGCAGTGGGTCGCGGCGGAGGACTCGGTCAGGCCGTAGCCCTCGAGGATCTCCACGCCCATCGCGTCCCAGAACTCCGCCACGTCGCGGGAGAGCGGCGCGCTCCCCGAGACGAAGAAGCGGAGGCGGCCGCCGAAGACCGCCCGCACCTTCGCGTAGACGAGCCGCTCCGCGAGGAGCCGCTGGCCGGCGAGGATGGCGCCCGGGCGCCCGCCCGCCCGCTCGACGCGGCGGGCCTCCAGGCCGATCTCGATCGCCCAGCGGAGCACGGCCGCCTTCGCCGCGCCGCCCTCGCGCGCGGCCTGGAGCACCTTGTTCCGCACCTTCTCGAAGATCCGGGGGACCGCGCAGACGAAGGTCGGCCGGACCGTGGCGAGGTTCTCGACGAGCCGGTCGATCCGGCCGTCGATGGCGGTGGGGAAGCCGGCGCGGAGCTGCGCCGTGCCGATCATCTTCCCGAAGGAGTGGGCGAGCGGGAGCCAGAAGAGCTGGACGTGGCCCGGCTCGGCGAGGATCCCCGAGTCGATCACCGCCGCCGACTGCGCCACCCAGCACCGGTGCGTCAGCTCCACGCCCTTGGGCGTGCCGGTGGTGCCGGAGGTGTAGATGAGCGTGGCGAGGGCGTCCCCGGGGATCGCCTGCGCCGCCTCCTCGAACTGTCCGGGGTGGGCCGCGTCCCACGCCCGCCCGCGCTCCTCGAGCGCCGCCAGCGGGACGACCCAGCCGTCGGCGCTCCCCGCGCCGTCGAAGCAGACGACGGCGCGCAGCCGCGGCAGCTCGCCCCGGCGCGCGGCGACCTTCGCCACCTGCTCGGCGTCCTCGACGAAGGCCACCGTCGCGCCCGAGTCGGCGAGGACGAAGCCGCAGTCCTCGGCGGTCGACGACGGGTAGATCGTCGTGGTCGCCCCGGCGGCGAAGAGGATCCCGTAGTCGGCGAGCACCCACTCGATGCGGGTCGAGGAGAGGATCGCCCCGACCTCGCCCGCCGCGAAGCCGAGGGCCCGGAGACCCGAGGCGATGGCGCGGACGCGCTGCTCCGTCTGCTCCCAGGAGAGCGAGGTCCAGCCGCCGCCCGCCGCGGGGTGGCGGAAGGCCTCGTCGTCGGGGGTCAGGCCGACCCGCTCCAGGAAGAGCTCGGGGACGTTGCGCGGCTCGGGTGCGGTCACTTGGGGGCCTCCGGGTGCGGCCGCTCGAATCTATCGGTAGATCGCCCTCCGCGCGACGCCGCGGACGGGCCGTCACGCGGAGAGCGGGTCCGCGTCCGCCGGAGCGGACAGGCCTCCACCCCGCGCGCCCGGCGCAGGATCGCTGCGTCTGGCTTGACAGGCAGCTGTCTGGCAAATAGGATGCGTGTCCAACTTAACGGATTGGCGCCACGGAGCGCCGCGAGGAAGGACGACATGGCACTCCCCACGAACAGGAAGCTCCGCTTCGAGACGCTCCAGGTCCACGCCGGCCAGGAGGTGGACCCGGCGACCCACTCGCGCGCGGTCCCCATCTACCAGACCACCTCCTACACCTTCGACTCGGCCAAGCACGGCGCCGACCTCTTCGCCCTGAAGGCGTTCGGGAACATCTACACGCGCCTGATGAACCCCACGACCGACGTCTTCGAGAAGCGGATCGCCGCCCTCGAGGGGGGCGTCGCCGCGGTCGCGACGTCGTCGGGCCACGCCGCGCAGTTCCTCGCCCTCCACACGATCCTCGGCGCGGGCGACAACCTCGTCTCGTCCACCAAGCTCTACGGCGGCACCTTCAACCAGTTCAAGGTGACCTTCCCGCGGCTGGGCGTGAACGTGAAGTTCGTGGACACCGACGACCTCTCGGCCTGGCGCAAGGCGATCGACGACCGGACGCGCGCCCTCTACGTCGAGTCGATCGGCAACCCGTCGTACGACATCGCCGACTTCGAGGGGCTCGCCCAGCTCGCCCACGAGCACAAGATCCCGCTCGTCGTCGACAACACCTTCGGCGGCGCCGGGTACCTCGTCCGCCCCATCGAGCACGGCGCCGACATCGTCGTCGAGTCGGCCACCAAGTGGATCGGCGGCCACGGCACGTCGCTCGGCGGCGTCCTCGTCGACTCGGGCAAGTTCGACTGGGGCGCGAGCGGCAAGTTCCCCTGGTTCACCGAGCCGTCGCCGGGCTACCACGGCCTCGTCTTCAACGACGTCTTCGGCCCCAAGGGCCCCTTCGGCAACATCCAGTTCGCCATCCGGGCCCGCGTCGACGGGCTGCGCGACCTCGGCCCCACGGTCTCGCCCTTCAACTCGTTCCTCTTCCTGCAGGGGCTCGAGACGCTCTCGCTCCGCGTGCAGCGCCACGTGGACAACGCCCTCGAGCTGGCCCGCTGGCTCGAGAAGCACCCCCAGGTGAGCTGGGTCCTCTACCCCGGCCTCGAGAGCCACCCGCACCACGCCCGCGCGAAGAAGTACCTGAAGAACGGCTTCGGGCCGGTCCTCTCGTTCGGCGTGAAGGGCGGCGCCGCGGCCGGCCAGAAGTTCGTCGAGTCGGTGAAGCTCGCCAGCCACCTCGCGAACGTCGGCGACACGAAGACCCTCGTCATCCACCCGGCGACGACGACCCACAGCCAGCTCACCGAGGCGGAGCTGAAGGCGGCGGGCGTCACCCCGGACCTCGTCCGGGTGTCGCCGGGCATCGAACACATCGACGACATCAAGGAGGACTTCGAGGAGGCCTTCGCGGCGGCGAAGTAGCCCACGCCGCACCGCGCCATCGCCCGGCCGCCCCCCGGCAAGTCACGGGAGGGCGGCCGTTCTCTTTCGGTGGCGACCGATTGACGCAGCATCTGGTAGCATCGACGCATGGACAAGTACCCGAACGCCAAGCTCTCCATCCAGGCCTGGGAGAACGTCGTGCAGCAGTACCACTCGTCGACTCCGCTGGAGCTGACGATGGTCGAGCTCGCCGCCTTCTTCCCGAACCTCCCGACCGAGCCGCGCCTCGTGCAGAAGTTCCTGATGAAGCACGAGACCGAGGGCACGCAGGAGTGGAAGCACTTCTACGACTCGTTCCACGCGCGCCTGCGCGCCGACGAGCCGACGAAGAAGGTCTGGACCGAGGACTCCGGCTACTGGGTCGAAGTCAAGGGCGACGCGCGATAGCTGCCTGCGCCCCGTCTGATCCTCCCCCTTTCCCCAACCCAGGGAGAGGCGAGCGCCGAGGCACCCTGGATTCTCCCCCTCTCCCTCACCGAGGGAGAGGGCCGGGGTGAGGGAGCATCATTACCTTCGGCGCCACCGCTTCTCGCGCCCACCCCGACGAGGGGTGCGATGGGGCGAGGCTGCGGACCCAGAGAAGAACAAGTAGGATCAATGGCATGAACCGGGCGATCAAGGCGCACGTGAAAGACGGTCGCCTCGTGCTCGACGAGCCCACGGACCTGCCGAACGGCGAGGTCGTGGAGCTGGTGCCGCTGGACGATGTGCTCGCCTGCGGTGGTGACTACCTCGACACCGAGGAGCGCGAGCGCCTCCACGCTGCACTCGACCGGGGGATCGGCGATGCCCACGCGGGGCGCACCACCGCGGCCGAGGCGGTGATCGCGGAGCTCCGGGCGAGGGCGTCCGGGCGGTGAAGGTCGAGCTCTCCGACGAGGCCAGATCCGCCGTCGCGCGCATCGACTCATGGTGGCGCGCGAACCGCCCGTCGGCGCCCGATCTCTTCCTCGACGAACTTGCCCAGGCGCTGGTCGCACTGGAGGACACGCCGGGCATCGGCGCGCGCTACGAGCCCAAGCCCGGCGTCCGTCGTCTGCTTCTCCGCCGAACGCGCTACCACCTGTACTTCATGGAGCAGCCGGACCGGGTGTTCGTGGTCGCGGTCTGGAGCACGTCCCGGGGCGGTGGCCCGCAACTCTAGTGTCGCCTCACGGCAAGCCTTGCGGCGGCACCCCTCACCGCCTCCTCCCCCGCCCCTCCGGCACGCCGTACCGCTTCATCTTCCCCTGGAGCGTGGACGGCTTGAGTCCGAGGCGCGCGGCGGCGCCGTGGGGGCCGTAGACGCGCCCGCTCGCGCCGTCGAGCGCCCGCTCGATGACGGCGCGCACCTCCTCCTCGAAGGTGCCGAGCGCGCGCTCCTCCACCTCGGGTGACGCGGCGCCGGCCGGCGGCTGCCGCTCCGGCTCCCCGAGCGGCCCCGGCAGCTCCAGCACGGGGCCCGGCGAGAGGATCAGCGCCCGCTGCACGAGGTTCTCCAGCTCCCGCACGTTCCCGGGCCACGCGTGCCCGCGCAGCGTCGCCCAGAGCGGCTCGGGCACCTCCGGCGGCGGTCGGCCCATCAGCGCCGCGTGGCGCGCCAGGAAGTGCTCGACGAGCGGCCGGACGTCCTCCGGGCGCTGGCGCAGCGGCGGCAGCGAGATCGGGACGACGGCCAGCCGGTAGTAGAGGTCCTCGCGGAACGTGCCGCTCGCGACGCTCGCCTCGAGGTCGCGGTTGGTCGCCGCCACGACCCGGACGTCCACCTTCACCGGCACGGTGCCGCCGACGCGATCCAGCTCCCTTTCCTGCAACACGCGCAGCAACCGGACCTGGACGGAGGGCGGCGCGTCGCCCACCTCGTCGAGGAAGATCGTGCCGCCGTCGGCCTGCTCGAAGCGGCCGGGGCGCTGGCGGAGGGCGCCGGTGAAGGCCCCCTTCTCGTGGCCGAAGAGCTCCGACTCGACGAGCCCCTCGGGCAGGGCCCCGAGGTTCACCGCGACGAAGGGCCTGTCGCGCCGCGCCGAGAGGTCGTGGACGCGGCGGGCGAGCCCCTCCTTGCCCGTCCCCGTCTCGCCGCGGATGAGCACCGTCGAGTCGGAGGAGGCCACGCGCCGCACCTGCTCGAGCACCGCCTTCATCGACGGGCTCTCGGCGACGTAGCGGTCGTCCTTCCTCGCGTGGCGGAGCTCCTCGCGGAGCAGCGCGTTCTCGGAGCCGAGGAGCTGGTTGAGCCGGCGGATCTCGCCGACCATCAGGCTGTTCTGGAAGGCGATGGCGACCAGGTCGGCGACGCGCCGCACCACCGCGACGCAGCAGGGCGGGAGCGCCTCGCCCGGCTGGCTCGCGATCTGGAGCGCGCCGAGGAGCCGCCCCTCGAAGGCGAGCGGGAAGGTGGCGAGGGAGCCCCAGCCGAGCGCCGCGAGCCGGCGCTCCTCCGCGAAGCGGGGACGGGCGCCGTCGAGCGGGTCGA
>DATIVK010000054.1:0-7346 GCA_035465955.1 Anaeromyxobacteraceae bacterium
AGCGCCTCATCGAGTCCAGACTTCCATTCCGACGCAGCGACCGCAACGTCCGAGACCTCGCACGCGACGCCCCCCTCACGAGCTCATCGCCAGCCCCGCGAACCAGAGGAGGTCGCAGGCGAGGACGAGGCTCCACCGCTGGGTCGGCTCGCCGCCGCGCCAGGTCACCTCGTAGCGGAGGATCACCGGGAAGACCCCGGCCACCGGCCAGAACGAGACGCCGAGCTCCGACGCCACGCCGAGCCCGTCGGTGCGGGCGACGATCGACGGACGGAGCGCGAGCCGGAGCCGCTCCGTCCGCGGGCCGGTCCCGCCGAGCCCCCAGGCGAGCCCGGCGCCCGCGTCGAGGGAGCCGGCCAGGCGGGATCCGGTGGTGAGGCCGAGCCTCAGGTCCGCGGCGCCGATCGCCCGGGGGCCGAACGGCGACCCCAGGTCATCGCGCTGCCCCACGTAGAGCGCGAGCTCGCCTCCCGGGGACTCGAGCCGCCCGCCTCCGGCGCGGAGGCTGGCGCCGGCCGCAGGAGTGACGATCGGGAGCTCGGCCGCCGCCGGGGCGGCGACCGCGAGGAGGAGGACCGCGAGGTGACGAGCGACCACGCGGGGACTCGTACCACCTGCCGCGCGGCGGATCCACGGTGCGTCAATCGGTGGCGGGCGTCGCCGGGGCGGCCCCCGGACAATCGAAGGGCCGCATCGACGCGGCCCTTCTTCGCCCAGGAGTCGCCGCCCGTGTCGCGCGATCCGTGCTCTCCCCGGGTGAGCACCCGGTTTCGAGCACGTCGAGGAGACTCGCTTCATCTCCTCGGCCCACGGAGCCTCCTGGGTTGGTCGGTCCATTACGCGTTCGCGCCGTCGCCGCACGTTCCAGAGGGGCTCTACCCTTCGCGCTACCTCTCCGATGTAGGTGCGGGTGACCGGGAGGCGCTCTCCGGCCCGTCCCTGGCGCGCCCCGCGTGGTAGATTTCCCGGCGCGAAATGGCCTCCATCGTCGAGAAGTACGAGCTCATCCTCAAGGCGGACCCGAAGTCGCGCATCTTCGTCGAGCTGGCGCGCGCGCTGCTCGAGAAGGGCGATATCCCGCGGGTCATCGAGATCTGCGAGCGGGGGCTCGAGCACCACCCGAACTCGATCCTCGGCCGCGTCCTCTGGGGCCGGGCGCTCCTCGAGCGCTCGGAGCTCAAGGCCGCGATGGACCAGTTCGAGATCGGCATCGCGCTGGAGCCGGCCAACCCCTACGCCTACAACCTCGTGGGCGAGGCGCTGCTGACCAAGGGGCACCCGCGGGAGGCCATCCCCGTCCTCGCCCGCGCCGTCGAGCTGCAGCCGGCCGATCACCGCGTCCAGGGGCTGCTCGACGAGGCGATGCGGCTCCACCGTCAGGCCCCGCAGCCCGAGCCGGCAGCGGCCCCGCCCGCCGCCGAGACGCAGCCGCCTCCCGACGAGGGGGCTCCGGAGAAGACCGAGCCCTACCGGCCGATCGCGACGCCGCCGACGGAGGGCGCCCCCGCCGCGCCGGCCCCGGCGCCGGAGGACCGCGCCGCCTCCGCCGAGACCGAGAACCAGGTCGAGACGACCGGGGCCGAGGGGCGGCCGCTCGCGCCCGTCGCCCCCGCGACGACCCCCGTCCCGCCGCCGCTCCGCAAGCAGGCTGGCCCGGCGACGACGCCCGTGCCGCCCCCGTTCCGGCGCCCCCCGCCCCCTCCGCGCCCGCCGTCCGCGCTCGACTTCATCCCGGGCGGCCGGGAGGAGCCGCAGAAGGTCCAGCCGCAGCGGAAGCCCGGGCCGAAGACGATGATGACGTCCAAGGCCGAGGCGCTCAAGGCGGCCGAGCAGTACGAGCAGGAGCTTCGGGCGAAGGCGATGAAGGAGGTCGAGGCCGAGAAGCCCTCATGGTGGCACCGCAACCGCTTCACCGCGCTCTTCGTCGCCCTCGGCCTCTCCGCCGCCGCCGCGGGGGGCGTCTACTTCCTGGTCAGGGAGCGCCAGGCCTCCGCCGACGCGCTGGTGGCCGCCGACCGCGCGCGCGCGGGGCTCGCGCGCGACACGCACGCCGCGCTCTCGCAGGCGCTCGAGGTGCTCCGGTCGGCCCTCAAGCGCCGCGCGCAGGACCCGGACGTGGCCTCGCTCGCCGCGCAGGTCGCGGCGGTCCTCGCCGTCGACCACGACGACGAGAAGGCGAAGGGGCTCCTCCCGACGCTCGCCGCCGACGAGCGGGCCGGCGCGGGCGCCCTCGCGGCGCGCTGGGCGCTCGCCGAGGGGGACGCCGCGCGCAAGGCTGCCGAGGACGCGATCCTCGCCAGCGAGCCGAGCGGCCCGCCGCTGCTCCAGGCGCTCGCCGGCGAGATCCTCGTCGCCCGCGGCGAGCTGGACGCCGGCCGCGGCCGGCTGGAGATCGCCGCGCGCGCCACGCCGCCCCTCCTGCGCGCCGTCGTCGACCTCGGCGACCTCGCGCTCACGAAGGGCGACGCCGAGGCGGCCCTCGCCTCGTACGGGCAGGCCCTCTCGGCGCACCCCACCCACCCGCTCGCCGTGGCGGGGGCCGCCGAGGCGCGCCTCCAGCTCGGGCGGGACCTCGACACCTCGGCGAAGGAGATCGCCGCCGTGGACGCCGACCCGGGCAGCGCGGCCCCGACGCGGGAGCGGCTCCGCTACGAGGTCGCCGCGGCGCGCGTGCTCGCCGCCAACGGCGACGCCGCCGGCGCCGCGGAGCGGCTCAAGAAGGCGGCGCAGGAGCTCGGCAAGAGCGTCCGGCTCTCCTCGGCGCTCGCCGAGGTCCACCTCGCCAGCTTCGCGTGGGACAAGGCGGAGTCCGAGGCGAAGCGGGTCGTCGAGCTCTCGCCGAAGGAGCCGGAGGGGCGCGTCCTCCTCGCCCGCGCCCGCATCGGCAAGGGCGACCTCGACGGCGCGCTCGCCGCCACCGAGAAGGCCGACAGCCGCCCGGCGCACCTGCAGCGGGCCATCGCGCGCTACCTGCGCGGCGAGCACCCGAAGGCGCGCGAGGAGCTCGTGCTCACGCAGCGCGACGGCAAGATGACGGCCGAGGCCGCGACCTGGTACGCGCTGACCGACCTCGCGCTGAAGCGCACCGACAAGGCGGCGGCGCTGCTCGAGAAGCTCACCGCCGCCCCGAGCGCGCCCGCCATCGCGTTCGTGGCGCTCGGGCGCGTCCGCGCCGCGGAGGGGAAGCCCGACGAGGCCGAGCGCGCCTGGCGCGCCGCCGCGGCGCGCGACGCCCGCTGCCCCGACGCGCTCTCCGCGCTCGGCCGCCACCTGCTCGCCACCGGGAAGACGGCGGACGCCGTCGAGACGCTCGCCCGCGCCGTCGCGCTCGACGGCCTGCGCTACGACGACCGGGTCGCGCTCGCCGAGGCCCACGTCGCGGCGGGCGACGCGAAGGCGGCCCGCGAGGACCTCGACCCCGTCATCGCCGCGCGCCCCCGGGATCCCGACGCGCTCCGCGCGCTGGCCTCCGCCTGGCTCGCGGACAAGAGCTTCGCCGAGGCGAAGCGCGCCGCCGACCGCGCCGCGGCCGCCGCGCCGAGGGACGCGCGCCCGCTCGTCATCGCAGCCCGCGCCTCCCTGCAGATCGGGGAGCGCGCGGACGCGCTGCGCTACGCAGGCCGGGCCGCGAAGCTCGACCCGAAGGGCCCCGCGGGGGACGAGGCGCGCAAGATCGCGGCCGAGGCCGCCGGCCGGAAGCGGTAGCGCGTCCCTCTCTCCCTCACCGGGGGAGAGGGACAGAGGGCGGGGGAGCGGACCGGCGCGGCGTCGCGACCGGGAGATGGCCGGTCGGGCGCACCTCCCCGCGCGACTGTCGGTCAACGCCTCATCTGGTACGCCCCATCCGGACGGGGGCGAAGCCACGCCGAGCCGTGGCTAGATTCGGGTCAACGCGCCCGTCGTGCGGCCACGGCGCGGATCGTCGAGGCCCCAATGACGCCGAGTCGAGGCTTCACCCTCCTCCCCATCCCGATGACGCTCGCGGCCGCCGCGGCGGGGCTCGCGCTCGGGATCGGCGCCTACGCCTTCTGGTACGCGAAGGGCTACTCCTACCTCGGCAACGATCCGGCGACCTGCGCCAACTGCCACCCCATGATCCCCTACTACGCGGGCTGGCAGGCCGCGCCGCACCACAAGGTCGCCACCTGCAACGACTGCCACACGCCGGCCGGGCTCGTGTCGAAGTACGTCGTCAAGGCGACCAACGGCTACCACCACTCGATGGCCTTCACGCTCGGTGGCTACCCGGACGCCATCCGCGCGCGCCCGGAGAGCAAGGCGGTCGTCGAGGCCAACTGCCGCCGCTGCCACGCGGACCTCGTCGAGGAGATCGCGCACGGCGGCGACGTCTCCTGCGTCCGCTGCCACCCATCGGTCGGCCACCTGCGCTGACCCCGTCCCACGCCGCACCCCAGGAGGGAGCCCTCATGCCCGTCGAGACCCAGCCCCGGAGCAACCGCGCGCTCCTCATCGCGCTCGTCGCCGGCGTCTTCGCCCTCGTGGCCGTCGGCGTCGCGATGCTCCTCGTCAACATCGCCGAGCGGAAGGAGCAGGCGCGCCACGCCTTCGTCCGGGTGGTCGAGGTGACCGAGGACGACACCGATCCGGCGAAGTGGGGGAAGAACTGGCCGCGCGAGTTCGACGGCTACCAGCGGACCGCCGAGCCCACCGCGACGAAGTACGGCGGCGCCGCCGGCGCCAGCGACAAGCTCCCCGCGCCGCAGAAGGCGCTGCGCGATCCGTGGCTCACCCGGATCTTCGCGGGCTACCTCTTCGCCGTCGACTTCCGCGACCGGCGCGGCCACGCCTTCATGCTCTTCGACCAGGAGGTCACGAAGCGCAACGTGAGGGCCGAGGGGAAGCAGTCGGGCAACTGCCTCCACTGCCACGGCTCGGTCATGCCGCTCTACCGCAGGCTCGGGAAGGAGGCCGCGCCGCAGGGGACGCCCGCGGAGCAGATCCAGGCCGGGCTCGTGAAGGTCTCCGAGATGGGCTACTGGGAGGCCCACGACGCCCTCGGCCAGCTCGCCGGCGGCAAGCCCCACCCCGTCTCCTGCGTCGACTGCCACGACCCGCAGTCGATGGAGGTCCGCCCCACCCGCCCCGCCTTCATCGCGGGGCTGCAGAGGCTGGCGGCCTCGACGGCGGACGTCCCGCACCTGCCCTCGATCGAGCGCTGGCGCAAGGGGGACCGCGCGAAGCCCTACGACCCGGTCCTCGACGGCACCCGCCAGGAGAAGCGCGCCTACGTCTGCGGCCAGTGCCACGTCGAGTACTTCTGCGGAAAGGGGATGACGATCTTCTTCCCCTGGGGCGAGGGGTTGAAGGTCGAGCAGATGGAGCACCTCTACGACGGCACCCAGGTGAAGGGGAAGCGGTTCAAGGACTGGGTCCACGCCGAGACCGGCTTCGAGCTCCTCAAGGCGCAGCACCCCGAGTTCGAGATGTGGAGCCAGGGGATCCACGCGCGCGCCGGCGTCACCTGCGCCGACTGCCACATGCCCTACATGCGCGAGGGGGCCCAGAAGATCTCGGACCACTGGGTGCGGAGCCCGCTCCTCCAGCCGAACCGCGCCTGCGCGAGCTGCCACCCCTACGGCGACGACGAGCTGAAGGCCCGCGTCCTCGCCATCCAGGACCGCCACTTCGCCCTGCTGACGCAGGCGGGGAAGGCGGCCGTGGACATGATCGACGCCATCGTGGCCGTCCGAAAGCCGTACGACGACCGGGCCCGCGAGGCGGCCACCGCGAAGGCGAAGGAGACGCTCGCGAAGGACGAGGCGTTCGGCAGGCTCGGCAAGGAGGAGCAGGAGAAGAAGCTCGGCGCCGAGGTGAAGGCGAACCTGCTCGCGGCGTGGCGGGAGGCGGTGGAGAAGACGCCCGACCTCAAGGCCCTTGAGGAGCTGCAGCGGGCCGCCCAGTGGCGCCTCGACCTCGTCGCCGCGGAGAACTCGATGGGCTTCCACGCGCCGCAGGAGATGGCGCGCGTCCTCGGCGAGTCGATCGACCTCTCGCGCCAGGCGCAGGTGAAGGCGGCGGTGCTGGCGGCGGCGAGGTAGTGGGTGGCGGGAGGGGATCGGGCTCAGCCCCGGCCCACCCCCACCCGCCGCGCCTCCCGCTCCAGCCGGCGGTCGAGCGTCCAGAGCGCAGCGCCCGACAGGAGCGCGGACGCGATGAGGTGGACGTCGATCCAGCCGATGCCGCGCCCGTGAAGCGAGTGGAGCTCCACGAGCCGATGCGCCTCCGCGTCCGAGGCGAGCGTCGCCGGCGGCAGCGCCCTCAGGAGCCCCAGGACCTCTGCCCGCCGGGTGCCTGGGCCGGGCATTCCAGCGTCACCAGTGCCACATAACGCGGCATCGGAGTTCCGGGCACGCAGCATCTGTGGGAACCTTTGGCGTGACCTCGACGTCGTGCCCGGTGTGCGGCTTCGCCTTGGGGATCCCTGCTTGGACCGGGGACTTGGCGTCGTTCGAGATCTGTCTGTCGTGCGGAATCCAGTTCGGATACGACGATGCCGCGGGCGGCAGCAGCGCCGCACGCAGGATGATCCACGAGCGCTGGCGAGCCGAATGGGTTCGAAACGGCATGCGCTGGTGGAGCACGTCATCCGGGCCGCCCAGTGGCTGGGACCCGAGAAGGCAGCTCGCCCGCGTCACCGGGTCCGGGGACCGCGATGACGACCGCTGACCCGGCGCTCGAGGTCATCTGGCGGTTCGTCAGAAGGGACCTTCGGACCTCCGAGTTCGAGACATGGGTCTACGCCCAGCCCGACCTCGATCGTCTACTCGGACCCGAGCTCCACCTCGCGACCCTCTCGACCGACTTCTCGAACCGCGAAGCGGTCAGGACGCTGCGGATCGCCATGGCCGGGTTCGCGCGGGCGCACTGGCCACTCGACTGCCTCTGCATCCGACTGCGCGACCTCGACGTCGTCGACATGGGCTACTTCCCCGCTTCAGAGCCGGCCTTCGAAGCGAGGCGCGAGTGGTCCCATGATGACGTCTTCCGCACCCTCGAGGAGGTCGCGAAGCACGACGCTCCCCTGTGGTGGCTCTGGGCCGCCCGCTGTCGAACCTGTGGCCAGGCGTGGCTCATAGGACAGGAAGAGCGGCAGAACGACGTCTTCTGCATGAAGCGCCTGGCGCCCTTCGAGCTCGAAGAGATCCTTCGCGGTGGCTCGTGGCCCAAGGACTTCGACTCCTACGAGACGCTGCTGCGTATCGGATCCGACACGGGGCGCCGCGTGCGCTTTGCCGAACCGATGGACTCCTCCATGGTGGCGACGATCGCTGACCTCGCGAAGGCGCGGCCGGGCATTTCGGTCCAGGAGATCGCGAGGCTCCTCG
>DATIVK010000055.1:0-4785 GCA_035465955.1 Anaeromyxobacteraceae bacterium
GTCACCGCGTTGACGCCCCCGCCACCGCGGGTGGATAAGCGGGCCTCCCATGCGTGAGACCCACCGCCCCTGGACCGTCGTCGCCATCCTCCTCTCCATGTTCCTCGCCGCGATGGAGATGACGGTCGTCTCCACGGCCATGCCGACGGTGGTCGGCGAGCTGGGGGGCCTCCACCTCTACGCGTGGGCCTTCGCCGCGTACATGCTCACCTCCACGGTGACCGTGCCGATCTACGGCAAGATCGCCGACCTGCGCGGGCGCAAGCCGGTCATGCTCGTCGGGATCGCGCTCTTCCTCGCGGGCTCCTTCGCCTGCGGCCACGCGGGCTCCATGACCGAGCTGATCGCGTTCCGCGCGCTGCAGGGGCTCGGCGCGGGGGCGGTGCAGCCCATCGGCCTCACGATCGTCGGCGACCTCTTCGACGTCCGGCAGCGGGCGCGCATGCAGGGGCTCTTCGGCGCCGTCTGGGGGCTCGCCGGCCTCGCGGGGCCGCTGCTCGGCGGCGCCATCGTCCACTCCCTCGGCTGGCGGTGGGTCTTCTACGTGAACCTGCCGTTCGGCCTCGCGGCGGCGGCCGTCCTGGGGTGGGCGTACCACGAGCGGCTGGAGCCCCACCGGCACAAGCTCGACCTCGGCGGCGCCGCGCTCCTCACCGCCACGGTCCTCCTCGCCCTGCTCGCGGCCCGCTCGGCGCGCGCGGGGATGCTCGCGATCCCCGCGGCGGCGCTCTCCTTCGCCGCCCTCCTCCTCGTGGAGCGGCGGGTGAAGGAGCCGCTGATCCCCCTCGACCTCTTCTCCCAGCGCGTCATCGCGGTCGCCTCGGCGAGCGGCGCCCTCGTCGGCGCGGCGATGATCTCGATGGTCACCTTCGTCCCGCTCTGGGTCCAGAGCGTCCTCGGCGCGACGCCGACACAGGCGGGCGCCTCGATCGCGCTGATGGCGGTCGGCTGGCCGCTCGCGAGCGCCACCTCGGGGCGGCTGCTCCCGCGGGTCGGCTACCGGCGCCTCGTGCGCGGCGGGCTGGGGCTCGTCGCGCTGGCCGCGCTGGGGCTCGCGCTCCTCCTGCGCCCCGGGGTCCGGATCGCCGCGGTGCAGGCGCTCACCTTCGCGTACGGCCTCGGGCTCGGCCTCGCGAACACGCCGCTCGTCATCGCGGTCCAGTCGAGCGTGCCGTGGAACCGGCGGGGCGTCGCGACGTCGAGCACCATGTTCTTCCGGACGATCGGCGGGACGCTCGCGGTCGGCATCCTCGGCGGCGTGCTCGCCGCCGCGCTCGGCGCGGGCGGCGCCAGCCCGGAGGTCGCGGAGAAGCTCCTCGGGCCGGAGCGCTCCCTCCTCCCCCCCGCGCTGGTCGCGGGGCTCTCCTCGGCGCTGCAGGGCGCCATGGGGACCGTCTTCTGGGCCGTCGCCGCCATCGCGGCCGCCGCCTTCGGGGTCAGCCTCCTCTTCCCGCGGCTCGAGATCGCGCCGGCGCCGGACGAGGACGCGAGCCGCGGGATCGACACGGCTTCCCCACGCTGACCCGCGCGTAGGCCGCCCCCTCACCCTGCCCTCTCCCCCGGTGGGGGAGAGGGGACGATCTTCATGGAGGCGCGGTCGCTGACGCGGTTACGCTCGGGGGTGGAGCCCGGAGGTGACCCATGTCCGCTGGTGCCTTCCACGTCCCCCCTCCCCGCAACGAGCCCGTCCTCTCCTACGCGCCGGGCAGCGCCGAGCGCGCCGCGCTGAAGCGCGCCCTCGGGGCGCTGGAGGGGCGCGAGCTGGAGATCCCGCTCCGGATCGGCGGCCGCGACGTCCGGACCGGCCGCCTCGGCGAGGTGCGGGCGCCCCACGCGCACGCGCGGCGCCTCGCGCGCTTCCACCAGGCCGGTCCGGCGGAGGTGGAGGCCGCGATCGCCGCTGCGCGGGAGGCGCGGCAGGGCTGGGCGGAGCTGGACCCGGCCGACCGGGCGGCGATCTTCCTGCGCGCCGCGGAGCTGCTGGCGGGGCCGTGGCGGCAGGTGCTCAACGCGGCCACGATGGCGGGGCAGTCGAAGACGCCGGTCCAGGCCGAGATCGACGCCGCCTGCGAGACGATCGACTTCTGGCGCTTCAACGTCCACTTCCTCGAGGGGATCCTCGCGGGGCAGCCCATCTCGCCGCCGGGGCAGTGGAACCGCATCGAGCACCGGCCGCTCGAGGGGTTCGTCCTCGCGGTGACGCCGTTCAACTTCACCTCCATCGCAGCCAACCTGCCGACCGCCCCGGCGATCATGGGGAACACGGTGGTCTGGAAGCCGGCGTCGACCGCCGTGCTCGCCGCGTGGAGGCTCGTGGAGCTCCTCGAGGCCGCCGGGCTACCGCCGGGCGTCGTGAACTTCGTGCCGGGCCCCGGGCCGGTGGTGGGGGAGGCCGCGCTCGCCAGCCCCGACCTCGCCGGCCTCCACTTCACCGGCTCGACCGCGACCTTCCAGGGGCTCTGGCGCGCGATGGCCGAGCGGCTGCCGCGCTACCGGAGCTACCCGCGGATCGTCGGCGAGACCGGCGGCAAGGACTTCGTCTTCGTCCACCCGTCGGCGGACCTCGAGGCGACCGCCGTCGCGCTCGTCCGGGGCGCCTTCGAGTACCAGGGGCAGAAGTGCTCGGCCGCCTCGCGCGCCTACGTCCCCGCGAGCGTCTGGCCCGCGCTGCGCGACCGGCTCGTCGCCATGACCGAGGGGCTGAAGATGGGGCCGATCGAGGACTTCTCGGTCTTCCTCGGCGCGCTCATCGACGAGGCCGCGTTCGAGCGGGTGAAGGGGTACGTCGGGCTTGCGCGCGCCTCGCCAGGGTGCCGGATCCTCACCGGCGGCGAGTGCGACCGGTCGGCCGGCTGGTTCGTCTCGCCGACGATCGTGGAGACGACGGAGCCGCGACACCGGCTGATGCAGGAGGAGATCTTCGGGCCGGTGCTCACCGTCTTCGTCTACCCCGACGCCGGGCTCGACGACGCGCTCGACCTCTGCGCCACGACCTCTCCCTACGGGCTCACCGGCGCCCTCTTCGCGCGCGACCGCGCGGCGATCGCCGACATCACGCGGCGGCTCGCCGACGCGGCGGGCAACTTCTACGTCAACGACAAGCCGACGGGGGCGGTGGTCGGCCAGCAGCCCTTCGGCGGCGCGCGCGCCTCCGGCACCAACGACAAGGCCGGCTCGGCGGCCAACCTCCTGCGCTGGACCTCGGTGCGGGCCATCAAGGAGAACTTCGCGCCGCCGACCTCCGTGGCCTACCCGCACATGGACGAGCCCTGACCCCGATGAGCCCCGGCGTGGCGTCCCGTCCGGGCCTTCACGCACCGCGCGGGTACTGTCCACGGGAGGGGGCCGTCCCCAGCGTGATGGGGTCCAGCGGAGGCTCCCATGGCGTTCACGCGACGGCAGTTCCTCAAGGTGTCGGCGTCGGGCATCGGCGCGACCAGCCTCACGGCGCTCGGCTTCTCCGCGAGCCGGGTCCTCGCCGAGGTCCGCGAGTTCAAGCTCGCCCACGCCAGCGAGACCCGGAACACCTGCCCGTACTGCTCCGTCGGCTGCGGCGTCATCCTCTACACGCTCGGCGACCGGGCGAAGAACGCCAAGGCCGAGCTGATCCACGTCGAGGGGGATCCCGACCACCCGGTGAACCGCGGCACCCTCTGCCCGAAGGGCGCCGCGCTCCTCGACTTCGTCCGCAGCCCGAACCGGCTCCGCTTCCCCGAGCGGCGCGCCCCCGGCTCCGACAAGTGGGAGCGCGTGAGCTGGGACTGGGCGCTCGACCGGGTCGCGCGGCTCCTCAAGGACGACCGCGACCGGAACTTCGTCCAGAAGACGGCGGCCGGCCTGACGGTGAACCGGTGGACGACGACCGGCTTCCTCGCGGCGAGCGCGTCGTCCAACGAGACCGGCTGGATCACCGGCAAGGTCATCCGCGCGATGGGAGGCCTGGCGATCGACAACCAGGCCCGGGTCTGACACGGCCCGACGGTCGCCGGTCTGGCGACCAGCTTCGGCCGCGGCGCGATGACGAACCACTGGGTCGACATCAAGAACGCGAACGTCGTGATGGTGATGGGCGGCAACCCCGCCGAGGCCCACCCCTGCGGCTTCAAGTGGGTGACCGAGGCGAAGGCCCACAACAAGGCGACGCTGATCGTCGTGGATCCGCGCTTCACGCGGACCGCCGCCGTCGCCGACCTGTTCGCGCAGATCCGGCCGGGGACCGACATCGCCTTCCTCGGCGGCGTGATCCGCTGGCTCCTCGAGAAGGACGCGATCCAGCGCGACTACGTCCTCGCCTACACCAACGCCGCGCTGATCGTGGGCGAGGGCTACGCCTTCGACGAGGGGCTCTTCTCCGGTTACGACGAGGCGAAGCGGACCTACGACCGGTCGTCCTGGGGCTACGAGCTGGGGCCGGACGGCTTCGCGAAGATCGATCCGACGCTCCAGCACCCTCGCTGCGTCTACCAGCTGCTCAAGCGCCACTACGCGCGCTACACGCCGGCGATGGTCGCGCAGGTGACGGGCGTCCCCGAGCCGCTCTTCGAGCGGATCTGCGAGACGATCGCCTCGACGGCGGCGCCCGACCGGACGATGACGCACCTCTACGCGCTCGGCTGGACGCAGCACACCGTCGGCTCCCAGAACATCCGCTGCATGGCCATGATCCAGCTCCTGCTCGGGAACATGGGCATGGCGGGCGGCGGCGTGAACGCGCTGCGCGGCCACTCCAACATCCAGGGGCTCACCGACCTCGGGCTCCTCTCCGACGCCCTCCCCGGCTACCTG
>DATIVK010000056.1:0-9157 GCA_035465955.1 Anaeromyxobacteraceae bacterium
GTCGCCGCGGGGATGTTGTTCACCATGCCTCCCTGAGCATGTTCAGGTAGACTGAACGCGTGGCGGGCGTAGCGCAGACCCCGGAGCGAAAGAGAGCGGAGGCACGTAGGCTCAAGGCCGAGGGGCGCACGTGGGGCGAGATCGCGGCGGCCACGGGGCTCTCCCTCTCCACCGTACGGCGCGCCTGCGGGGCCATGTCGACGCCGGGGACGAGCCGGAGGGCCCCTCCGGTGGGCAAGGTGGGCACTCCGGCGCCCACGCCCCCTTCCCGGCGCGCCGCCGGGTCATCCAAGCCCGCGGAGCCCCCCGGCTCCCTCGTCGGCACCCTCGAGTTGGAGCTCGTCGCCGCCCTCGAGGAGCGGCGCATGGCCGAGGAGCCCCGCGACCGCATCGCCGCCGCGAAGCTCGTGGCCCAGCTTGTCGCCGCCCTCGACCGCCTCCGCCCCGACCCCGCCCCCACCCGCGAGGAGCTGGAGGCCAAGCTCCGCCCCCGCGCTGAGGACGTGCTCGGCAAGATCCGCAACGGCTGCCTCGCGGTCACCCGCCGCGAGGCAGAGACCGGGAAGTGCCACCGCTGCGGGCAGGGCATGCCGCCCGAGACTGTGCTTCGCCGCCGCATCGAGGCGGGCATGGCCGACCCCTCGCCGATGCACTGAGGAAACGTGAACCGAGCCGCCCGCCGCCATCTGCTCGCCCGCCTGGACGCCGCCTCGCGCCCGCTGTTCCTGGTGTCGTTGTCGCCTTTTACGGAGGCGTCGGCGCTCCGCACGATCCGTCAGCTCGGGGCGACGTCGTACGTAATGCCGTCGTCGTACGTGATCGAGATCATCCAGCCGAAGGGGCCCCGCGTCGTCGCCGGCAAGGGCGGTAAGCGCCGCGGATTGCGCCGGCCCGCGCCTCCCTTCGTGTGCGTCGCCACGTGAACCTCTACCGCTTCGCCCTCGTGGATCAGGTGCGCCGCCTCCCCCCGGCGGACGTCGAGGGTCTGCTCTCGTCGCTATCCGTCCTCGAAGCCGCCGCCCTCGCGGACCTGTGGCGCGAGTTTTGGGCCCGCCCGGATCAGATCGCGCCGCCGGGGAGGTGGAAGCACTGGCTCCTATGCGGCGGGCGCGGCTCGGGCAAAACGCAGACGCTCTCCCACTGGATCATCGAGCGCGCGCGCGCCGGCATGGGCCCGATCCGGCTCATCGCGGGCACCCTCGCGGACGTGCGCATGACGATGGTGGAAGGAGACAGCGGGATCCTGGCGTGCTCGCCGGCCGACTTCGTTCCGCGGTGGGATCCGAGCGCCGACGACAACGCGGGGCGCCTCGAATGGCCCAACGGTGTGGTCGCGCGCGGCTTCTCCTCCGAGCGGCCGAAGCGCCTCCGCGGCAAGCAGAGCCGGACCGACGCCTACGACGACCTCGCCGGCATGGGCCCGCGCGCGCCCGAGGTGGTCGCGATGGCGTCATACGGCCTCCGCGTGTGGGGCGACACGCGGGCCGCGTACACGACCACGCCGGAAGACTCGCCGGTGGTGATGCGGCTCCTGCAAGGGGAGATCGCCGGGCTCGTGAAGACGGAGAGCATCACCGACGACAACATCGGCAACCTCGCGCCCGACTTCATCAGCCAGATCGAGGCGCAGTTCGGCGGAACCGAGCTCGAGCAGGCAGAGCGCTTCGGCCGGCTCGTGGAGCGGTCGAAGTCGTCCCCCTTCCACGGGCTTGACTTCAATGCCGCCCCGATCCGCATCGACTCGCAGCCGCTCGAGGACTTGGACGCCATCGCGATCGGTGTCGACCCCGCGGACGGTGCGGGCCCCAAGAGCGACGAGTGGGGAATAGCGATCGTGGGCAAGCGGCACACGGATCGCCACCTCGTCACGCTCGAGGACCTCTCCGCGGTCCTGCCCGAGGACGAGGCCGCCTCGCTCATCATCGCGACCGCGGGCCGGTGGCGGCGCGCGTGCCCGAACGCCCGGATCGTGATCTGCGTCGAGGTGAACCACGGGGAGGCCAAGGTGCGCGCGCTCCTCGACGCGGCCTATTATAAGCTCAGGGCCGAGGCGCTCGAGCGGGGGACCGAGCTTCCTCCGCCGCTGCCCGAGATCGTCCCCATCCGCGCCAAGGACGGCAAGATGCTCCGTGCGGGCGAGGTGCGCCCCCTCTTTGCGGCGGGCATGTTCCACCACCTCCCCGGGCTCGTGGCGCTCGAGGCGCAAGCGCTCTCGCTCCGCCCCGACGCCCCGAAGCGCCCGCGCCAGGATGACCACGTGGACGCCGAAGTCCACGCCGCGCACCACCTCGCCGCACTCGGAGGCGGCGGGCCCGCGGGCCCCTGGGAGCCCGTCACGCCCGGCCCCTCCCGCTTCGGCGCCGCTGACCCTCGCGCGCCCCTCTCGGCGGACCCTCGCCGCCCCCTCCGCCGCCGCGACCGCTGACTTGCGCCCGCTGAACGCCCGTGCTCCCCTGAGCGGGCCCCGTGCCCCCGCCCTATACCCCCGTCACCACGCCCGCGAACGGCTCTGCCTGGTACGGAGCCACCTCCCTCGGCCTGACCTACGGCGCGCAGAACATCGCGCGCGGACCGGAGGGCGGGCAGCACTTTACGATCATTCCGCTCCCGGTCCAGCCGGTCGACGACCTCACGATCCAGGCGCGCGCGGACGCCATCGCCTCGACGTTCTCGGGCCTGCTCATGCAGGCGGTGGACCTGTACCGGCAGACCGTCGAGCGCAACGGCTTCATGGCCGGGGTCCTGATGACGATGGCGCACGGCCTTCTCGGGCTGCCCCTCTCGTGGCAGGGGGACCCCGAGATGGTGGCCGCGCTGATGGACATCCGCGACCACGGCGGAAACGTTCTCACGCCCGGCGACTTCGCGCGGCAGCACCCGGAGAACGAGTGCGCGAAGATCTTCTCCGACGGGATCGGCCTCGGCCTCGGCCTCGGGCAGTACCTCCTGATGTGTTGGCGCTGCGATGGGGTCGAGTGGCTCCGCAACGATGACGTCGAGACGTGCAAGCGGTGCAGCGCCCGGCGCATCGACCGCCCCGTGGGCGTCCGCGAGCTGTACCAGCTCCGGTGGCGCGATCCGCGCTGGCTGTGGCGGAACACGGTCACCCTGCAATGGTACTACACCGGCCGGCAGGGGATGATCCCGATCACGCCGGGCGATGGGGAATGGTTCCTCTTCCAGACCGTCCCCGATCAAGACATCTGGATTCACGGCCCGTGGGCACTCGGTACCGAGGCGGCGATCTTCACGCGCGACGCCCGCTACGACATGCAGGCGATCTCGGGAACGTGCGCGCCCGCCCACGTCTTTCAGGCGCAGAGCACCGGCGGCACCGATCCGCGCACGCGCGCCGACGTCGAGCAGCAGGCGGACAACCTGCGCTTTCAGAACAAGCTCGTCCTCCCCGGTGAGTGGAAGCACGAGATCCATGCTGCGCAGGGCGGCGACGGCGGCTACGTCGGCACGGCGGACCGCATCACGTCGTGGGCGCAGGAGCAGTGGGAGGTGTACGTCACCGGCATCCGGCAGGGCACGGAGAACGGCACCGGCTTCGCCAACAATGGCGTTTTGCAACGGGTCTCGCGCGAGCGCCGCGCATTCTACGCCGGGGCCTGGATCCGTCAGATCTGCGCGCAGGGGCTCGTGTGGTGGGCGCGCGGCAACTTCGGCAACCGGCCGTGCCCCGTCGGCCACTACGACACCCGGAGCCCGGAGGACAAGCTCGCGGGCAGCAAGGCGGACACCGAGGAAGGCAAGGCGCTTGAGAGCCTCCACGGCGGGCTCGAAAAGCTCGGGTATGAGCTCGATCCCGCCTACGTCGAGGAGCGCGCGCAGTCGAAGGGCTACCGCGTCCGCAAGGCGACATCGGCCCCGAAGCGGCTCACGTGGGACCCGAAGACGCTCGCCGGCTTCGTCACCGTGTCGCAGGCCATCGCAGACCAGGGACTTCCCGCGCTCCCTCCGGGCGACCCCCGCGGGGACCAGATGGTGGCCGACGCGCTCCACCCCGGCGGCGACGCAGCGCCCGCGCGCACTTCCCCGCCGGTTGGACCCGCCGCGTCCCCGCCGCAACCGCCCGCGCGCCTCGCCGAGGAGGGGGCCGACCTCGACGACGTGGACATCGACGACCTCGACGACGAAGAGCTGGCGCGCCGCTCCGCCCTCGCCTCGGGTCTCGCCGGCTTCGACCGCTGCGCCCATGGCCGGACGCACACGTGCCCACGCTGCGGCGTGCATCGCATCTACGGCGCGCCGACGCGCGCGGAAGACGGCTCCCCCGTGTTCCCGCCGCCGGAGTGGCTCCCCCTCCGCCCTCGCGCCCGCTCCTCCGAGCGATGAACGATTTTCGTTTTCGTTCACGCTTGCGTTAGCTGAACGGCTGTGCTCCCCTAGTCGGGCCCGCGCGGTGGTCACTTTGACCCGGGGCGCCGCCTCCCGCGACGCCCCGCCTTGAGCCGACGGGCCGCGCGTGCCCGCCCAATCCTCCGCACCCCCCCGTCGCGTCACCCCCGAGCGCATCACCGCGCTTGCGCAGCGGTACGCGGCCCTCGAGGGGCTGAGCGGCTGGCGGTTCTCGGTCGCGATCGTTCCCGGGCTCAAGACGCCCGACGGGAAGGACGCGTGGGCGACCATCGTCCCGGACCCCGAGACAAAGACGGCGGCGATCAAGGTGCGCGACATCGACGCGACGCCGATCCCCGGCTTCGACGGCGACCCGATGCTCGAGATCCGGGTGACCTTCGCACACGAGCTCTTCCACTGCGTCGTGGCGGACGCGCTCGCGGCGACCGGCGGCGAGTTCACGATCCCCGCCGAGGAGACGATCGTGGAGGCCGCGGCGCGCGCGATCGTGCGGAGCGAGGGGACGACGGACGCCCGGGTGATGGCGCGCGCGGTGCGCGCTCTCCCGTCGGCGTTGCGGGCGAGGATTTCGGCGAGCGCCGGCCAACGGGCGCGAGGAGCAGGCATGGACCCGATCGATCTCATCCTCGCCGCCGTCGAGGCTGCGGCGCAGGCCGACGACCCGAAGGAGGCTCTCGCGGCGCTCCTCGGCAAGGTGCGCGCGATCAAGGACGGCACGGCGTCGCCCGCCGAGCCCGATGGCGACGAGGCGCCCGCCGCGAAGGTGGAGGCCGCCCCGGCGCCCGGCGGGACGGACGGAGGCGGGTATCCGCCGCCCGCGGAAGACGCGAGGCGCGGGAAGGGGACGGACATGAACGACGAGATGGCCCGCGCTCGGCGCGAGACGCTGGCGCTGCGGGACGAGATGAAGGCCATGGTGGAGGCGGGGCGCCCGGCGGCGAAGGAGGGCCTGTGCGTCGGCCTCCGCGCCCGCCTCGGCTCCGCGTTCACCCCTGCGGCCGAGGCCGAGATCATGGCCGCGCCCGACTTCACCACGGCGCAGAAGTTCGCCGCCTTCGCCGAGAAGCTCCTCGGCGGCAAGGGCGGCGGGCCCGAGCGAGCCCGCTCGGGCGTCGAGCACGAGGCGAACCCGGGCCAGGGCTCCGGGCCCAAGCTCATGTCCCGCGAGGCGCTCGAGGCCGAGGGGCACAGCGCGAGCTGGATCAGCGGGTACGTCGTGACGGCGAAGCTCGGGCCGCAGGCGGCACAGGCGTACCTCGAACAGGGCCGCGCCTCGCTCCGCGCCCGGAAGGGGGTGGCGTCGTGAGCGTCCCGAGCAACCAGGGGATGGGGCGCACGCGCAAGCAGTACGTCGGCAAGGGCTCGACGTCGCTCCAGGCGCGGACGGGCGTCACCTTCCAGCCCGGCTCTCTCGTTGTGCGGCGGCACGGTTCGCTCCTCGCGGAGACCCCGCTCGCGGCGAGCCCGCGGAACGATCTGATCCTGATCGGGACGTTCGTCGGCACCTCGACCTACACCTCGAGCAGCGTCGCCGATGCGAACGGCGGCGCCCTCGATCCGGTCGACCTCGTGACCAAGCAGATGGTCCAGATCCAGCCGCTCAGCGCGAGCGGGACGATCGACTTCGCCACCGGCACCGGCGCGAACAAGATCACGAGCGCGAACATCGACGACCCGGTGTACATCTACGACGACGACACGTTCTGGCTCACCGACAACGGCGGCCAGCTCTCGTGGGGCGGCTACGTGGTCGACGTGGACGCCAATACCGGCCGCGTCGTCATCAAGCACAGCGAGCAGTACCGGCAGTTCTACGAGCTATACAGCGCCAACCAGGGCACGTATGGCCTGACCGCCGACGACACGGCGCAGTACGTCGCGACGAACATCCCCGCCGGCACCTTCTCCGGCGGCGTCTTCACCGCGACCGCGACCGGGGCCTTCCCGACGCAGGACGGGGTGACCGTGGCGCTCGGCGACAAGATGGTGATCCCCCCCGGCACGATCACCACCCAGGCCGTCACCGCGGCGCAGTCGGGCGTCTACGAGTGCACTGCGCTCGGCGCCACGGGCGTCAAGGCGGTCTGGACGCGCACGGCGAAGTGGGCGCACGGGGCGACCATCGTCCCCGGGACCCGGATCCGCGTGCAGCTCGGTGCGATCTTCGCCGGCACCACGTGGCGCGCCGACCCGGCCAACCTGACCAGCGTCGTGGACACCGACGATCCGCTGCTCTTCCCGGAGCGCGTCGTCGTCGCCGGGACCTGCGCCCTCGGCACGTTCACGATCTCGACGATCCCACTCCGCGCCGCCGGCAAGTTCGCGGTGCTGCCCGACTTCACCGGCGGCTCCCCCGCCGCGACCACGACGAGCCTCCAGGCGTCGACGCAGACCCCCGGCGGCATCGGCACCGCGTCGATCGTGATCCAGGAGCAGGACCACCTCGGCCACCTCGTCAACACCGGCACCGCGACCGCCAACGTCCTGATCACGCAGTGAAGGGCTGACCGACCATGACCAGCGCACTACAGCCGATGTACGACTTCCGCTCGCAGTTCAATGGGACCGCTGGCGGCACGTTCGCGATCACGCGGTGGATCAGCGAGTGGGGGACCAATCCCTACTTCAAGCCGATCGATCCCTGGTACGCCAAGCACACGCTCCCGTTCAGCAACGCGAAGCTCCAGAACGTGGCGTCCGTGCCGATGCACAAGCCCGGCGTCGATGGGTGGGCCGGCAAGTTCGTGTTCGATCAGCCGTCGGGCCTGTTCGTCAAGTGCAACCGCGCCCTGTTCACGAAGGGCACGAAGGGCAACCTTTTCGACATGGCCAACTTCGACGTGTCGGGCTTCGACAAGTCGCCGGCCATGATGTCGATCGAGCTCGGCAACGTCGCGCCGCTTAACTTCGTGGCGATGCTCAACGGCGCCATGACCGGGACCGCCGTCGACGAGAACGGGAACAAGCCGCCCAACTACCAGCTCATCGTCCTCGGCGATCAGATCTACGGCGGCTCGCTCGCGGTCCTCCCCGCCTCCTCGCTCACTGCGTGGGCGACCGGCACCGCCTACAGCAAGGGCCAGAAGGTCACGAGCAACGGGTACGTGTGGATGGCCGGCTCGTCGGCGACCTCGGGCGCGAGCGCGCCCACGGGCACCACGATCGGCGGCACGTCGAGCGACGGCACGATCACGTGGACGAACCTATGCACCACCGCGGCGCAGGCGGCGAAGCCCGTCAACCCCTCGCAGCCCGACTTCATGAGCGGCACGACGTGGACCAACGCCCGCGAGAACTTCGACATCACCGCGGACAACGTGGTGACGGCGATCGTCGACCTCCAGAAGCGCCGCGCGATGAACGGGATCCAGCTCGGGCTGGCGACCAAGGGCAAGGTGACCGTGCTCGTGCCCTACGACACGTACGAGCGGACCCGGCAGCTCGTCGAGGTCTTCCGGCAGATCCCCGGGACCGGCGTCACCGGGCAGACCCCGGCGCAGGTCGCGATCAACGGCGGCGGCTCGCAGGTCATCTACTCGGTGCAGGACAACCCCGCCTTCGGGCGCGCGGACATCGTGGCCGTGCCCGGGCTGCTCTCGACCCGCTGGATCGTGCTTGCGGATCCGCCCCCCGACATGCCGCCGACGACGCGGACCCTGTTCGCGCACGCGATGGGCGGGAACGTCGGCGAGTGGCAGATCCAGGACGACCCCACGGCGATGGGCGGCGACACCGTGCCGCACATCTCCGTCTTCCAGTTTCCCGCCGGCGCGCAGTCGCCGATGTTCACCGGCGCCATGGAGGGCACGCGCGCGGGCGACATCGGCGTCGCCATGCTGCTCGCCGAGGGCTACGCCTCCGGCACCGGCATCCTCGGTACGTTCTGTGACACGGGGTACATGACGTCGTGAGCGACGCGGCCCTCCTCCAGCTCGCCGCTGCGGCCCTCGCCGGGCTCACGTCGCGGCCCAATCACCCGCCGCGCTCGCCCGAGGACATCGGGGCCGAGGCGGCGGCGCTCGCCCGCTCCACCCTCGCCGCGCTCGAGGACATCGCCACCGCGCCCGAGGCGCCCAAGCCCAAGGCGAAGCGGTAGCACATGGCCCTCGTCCCCTTTCCGCCGACGTCCACCGGGTTTCTCGCGCAGTGCGCGAAGCCCGAGGCGTTCATCGGCAACGCGCAGACGCCGGGGATCGCCACCTCGACGATCGATCAGGTGCTGCGCCAGGAAGCGGACAGGGCCGTCGCCGTCGCCGTGCAGGACACATACACGCCGCCGATCGTGCAGATGGACGAGGGCTTCGTGGGCGCCGTGTATGCCACGACGGCCCGGCTCCTGATGTCGTTCCGCGGCTACAACCGGCAGGCGGGGGCCGACGAGGAGATCGCCGAGGCGGGCAAGCGCGCGGACGACTACTTTGCGCTCTGTCAGCAGAAGAAGGCGCGCCCGCTCCTCGTCGACTCCGCCCAGCTCGTCCCGCGCGACTCCGTGCGGATCTCGTCGCAGAAGACGTCGGACGCGTGGGCGCGCCGCCCGGGGAGTCAGCCGTGACCGTGGCGCGCGTTCACGGCCAGGGCCCCGCCCGCTCCACGACCGCCGGCATGATGGCCGCCATCGTCGCCGGCTACGGCGTCCTCGGCGACCCGACGGCGATCCTCGTCGGCGAGCGCTACCTCCGCGAGGAGGGCGCCCCGCCGCGCATCGTGCTCGTGCGCGGCCAGGGCGAGGCCGGCGGCACGTTCCGCGTCGGCGACGGCAACGTCGCGACCTACGAGCAGCAGCTCCGCGCCT
>DATIVK010000057.1:0-23373 GCA_035465955.1 Anaeromyxobacteraceae bacterium
GCACCGCCCGCACCGCCCCCTGCCGCCGCACCGGCGCCGGCGCCGGCCGAGCCCCCCAAGGCGTAGGCCAGGGAGAGAGAACACATGGACAAGCTCATCCTGCGCCGCCTGGACCAGAACGCCGAGGAGATGATCCTCAACTTCGGCCCGCAGCACCCGTCCACCCACGGCGTCATCAACTTCATGGTGCAGACCGACGGCGAGGTGATCCGCAAGGCCGTCCCGGACGTCGGCTACCTGCACCGCGGCATCGAGAAGATCGGCGAGATCGTCGGCTACCCGGGCTTCATGCCCTACACCGACCGCATCGACTACGTCTCCGCGATGACGGCCAACGAGGGCTACGCCCTCGCCTGCGAGAAGCTGCTCAAGCTCGAGGTCCCGCCCCGCGCCCAGTACCTGCGCGCCATCGCGGCCGAGCTCGGCCGCATCGCGAGCCACCTCGTCTCCGTCGGCACCATGACGATGGACATCGGCGCCTTCACCCCGATGCTCCACGGCATCCGCGAGCGGGAGACCATCAACGACCTCGTCGAGGAGCTCTGCGGCGCGCGGCTCACCTTCAACTACGCGCGCATCGGCGGCGTCGCCTTCGACATGCCCGAGGGCTGGCGCGACAAGGTCCTGAAGTTCCTCGACCACTTCGACACGTTCCTGCCTGAGTTCGACCGGCTGATCTCGTTCAACGAGGTCTACGTCAAGCGGCTCGCGAACGTCGCCGTCATCTCCCCCGAGCAGGCGATCGACTACGGCCTCACCGGCCCGAACCTCCGCGGCTCCGGCGTCGACTGGGACATCCGCCGCGACCTCCCCTACGGCGCCTACCCGAACTTCAAGTTCGAGATCCCCGTCGGCAAGGGCTTCGTCGGCCAGCCGGGCGACGCGTTCGACCGGTACTACGTGAAGTGCCTCGAGATGGGGCAGTCCTCGAAGATCGTCCGCCAGGCCCTCGAGAACATGCCGGAGGGCGAGGTCTGCGCGAAGGTGCCGCGCAAGCCGAAGCCCGAGGCGGGCGAGGCGACCGGCCGCGTCGAGTCCGCCCGCGGCGAGATCGCCTACTTCGTGGTCTCCGACGGCACGGACAAGGCCTACCGCGTCCGCGCCCGCACCGGTTCCTTCATGGCCATGGGCATCTGCGAGGACGCCTCCCCCGGCCTCATGATCGCCGACCTCGTGGCCCTCATCGCCTCCCTCGACGTCGTCGCCCCGGAGATCGACCGCTAATGGCCCCTCCCAGCCAAGGTGCAAAGCTCAAGGCGCGCAGCCTCGTCCTCGTCACGCTGATCGTCGCGCCCGCGATCCCGATCGCCCTCCTCGGGGCGATCCTGTTCCTCACCGGCGTGACCAAGCCGGGCGTCCTCGACGCCTTCGTCCGCGAGGTCCTCGGCCACGATCCGGCGACCTGGGGCGGCACGTACCTCGTGTACGCCGGCGCGCTGGCGATCCTCGCCCTCATCCTCCTGACCTTCGGCGCCGTCATCTCCGGCATGACCGTCTGGTACGAGATGAGGCTCTCGTCCCGCATGCAGAGCCGCGTCGGCTACAACCGCGTCGGCTGGGGCGGCGCCTTCCAGTGGATCGCGGACGCCGTGAAGCTCCTCCTCAAGGAGGATCTCATCCCGGCCGAGGCCGACCAGCTCCTCTTCCGCGCGGCCCCCTACTTCGTCCTCGCCGGCTTCACGCTCACCTTCGTCGCGCTGCCGTTCGGCGAGAGCCTCATCGCCGCCGACGTCAACGTCGGCATCTTCTACCTGACGGCGGTCACGGCCCTCGTGGTGGTCGGCATCATCATCGCCGGCTGGGCCTCCAACTCGAAGTGGGCCCTCTTCGGCGGGATCCGCTCGGCCGCCCAGGTCATCTCCTACGAGATCCCCGCCGGCATCGCCGTGATGGTCCCGATCATGATGGCCGGCACGCTGTCGATGCAGGGCATCATCCGGCAGCAGGGCGCCTGGCCGTGGGAGTGGTTCTTCTTCCGGAACCCGGCCGCTGCCGCCGCCTTCGTCATCTTCTTCATCTCCCAGCTGGCCGAGGGCAACCGGACCCCGTTCGACCTCCCCGAGGCCGAGTCGGAGCTCGTCGCCGGCTACCTCTCCGAGTACTCCGGCTTCCGGTTCGCCATCTACTTCCTCGTGGAGTTCGGCAACCTCTGGGTGATGTCCGCCATCTCCGCCACGCTCTTCTTCGGCGGCTGGCAGGTCCCGTTCGTCGGCCCGCAGGACTACGTCGACGCCTGGGGCGCCGGTGGCTTCCCGGCCCTCGGCTGGTGGGGGCTGCAGGCCCTCTCGATGCTGGTCTTCGTCGTCAAGACCCTCATCGTCATGCAGGTGGTCATCTGGGTCCGCTGGACGCTCCCCCGCATCCGCGTCGACCAGATGATGAACCTCTGCTGGAAGTACATGGTCCCCGCCGCCTTCACGATGTTCGTGTTCACGGCCCTCTGGCAGATCCTCGTCGACCGGGTCCCGGCCCTCGAGACGGCCACGGGCTTCGGTCTCTTCGGGGCCTTCCTCGTGACGCTCGTCGTGTTCTCGCGCCAGACGCTCAAGAACATCAGTCTGGTCCGCGGTGACCGGATCGACCTCACCAACTGGTAACCGGAGAAGAAATGGCCCAGCCCGTCCGCGATTACACCGGCGCCATCAAGGACACCTTCACGTCCTTCTGGCACGGCCTCTCCATCACGGCCTCGTACCTGTTGCGCCGTCCGGTCACCGTCCAGTACCCCGACCGCACGCCGCTGCCGCTCCCCGACATGCTCCCGCCGCGCTACCGCGGCTTCCTCGAGGTGGATCTCTCGATCTGCACGGGCTGCCAGGTCTGCGAGCGCACCTGCCCGATCAACTGCATCCAGATCACGCTCGAGAAGGATCCGACCAACCCGAAGCTCCGCGCCATCACGCAGTTCGACATCGACGAGGCCAAGTGCATGTTCTGTGGCCTCTGCGTCGAGCCCTGCCCCACCGGCGCCATCCAGCACTCCCGTGAGTTCGAGGGGTCCATGAAGGACATCCGGAACCTCACGATCCGCTGGGCCGATCCGCTCAAGCCGACGCCGGTCTTCAAGGTGGACAAGAGCGCGGAGTACTACCCGCGCGCGCCGCTCGGCTCCCTCGTCCGCGCCAAGTTCGACGCCAAGGCCTGGGACGCGAAGGGCCCGCAGTACCTGCCCCCCGCCCCGCCCGCGCCGAAGCCGGCGCCGGCCCCCGCGGCCAAGCCCGCCGCCCCCGCGGCGGCGGCCCCCACCGAGTCGAAGTGAGGATCGCCCCCATGAAGAGCAACCTCGGAAAGCTGGCCGTCTGGGTCGTCGCCTCCGCCCTGGTCATCGGGTTCCTGGTGGTCATGTCGGGCCGGGCGCTGCTGCCGGCCGTCGACGCCAACCCGCCCCCCGCCGCGGGCGCCGCGGGCCTCCCGGACCTCCTCTTCTACGCGCTGGCCGCCCTCACGGTCGGCGGCGCGGCGGGCGTGGCCCTGTCGCGCAACATCCTCTGGAGCGCGATCGGCCTCCTCTTCGCGCTCCTCGGGGTCGGCGGGCTGTACGTGATGCTGTCGGCCGACTTCCTCGCGATCGCCCAGTTGCTCATCTACATCGGCGGCGTCCTCACCCTGATCCTGTTCGCCGTGATGCTGACGAACCGGATCGCGGACGTGAACGTCTCCAACGTGAGCGCGGGGCTCTACGGCGGCGTCCTCATCTTCGTCGCCGTCGTCCCCGTCCTCCTGACCGTCGCGCTGGTCACGCCGTGGAACATCGGCGCCCTGCCGGCGGTCGCCTACACGACCGAGCCCCTCGGGAACGCCCTCCTCACCCGCTGGATCCTGCCGTTCGAGGTCGCCTCCCTCATCCTCCTGGCGACCCTCATCGGCGCCATCGTGATCGCCCGCAAGGAGATCAAGGCCGACTGACGGCGGCCCCACGGAACCCTGGACCAGGCCCCGACGTCGGCGGCCTCCTGGAGAGAACATGCTGCAGGTTTCGCTCCCCCACTTCCTCGTCGTCGGCGCCCTGCTCTTCGCGCTCGGGCTCGTGACGGTCTCCACACGGCGCAACGCCGTCGGAGTCCTCATGGGCGTCGAGCTGCTGCTGAACGCCGCCAACGTCAACTTCGTCGCCTTCAACCGCTACGTGATCGGCGACGTCTCCGGCCAGGTCTTCGGCCTCTTCGTGATCGTCCTCGCGGCCGCCGAGGCCGCAGTCGGCCTCGCGATCGTGCTGGCGATCTTCCAGACCTTCAAGACCATCGACGTCCGCGAAGCGGACCTCATGCGAGAGTGAGATGACACACGAAACTCACGAGCTGGCTCGAGTCGCCGTGACCCACGTCGGGTACCTCTGGCTCATCCCGCTGTTCCCCGCCGTCGGCGCGCTCTGGAACGCCCTCTTCGGCTGGAAGCTGCAGAAGGTGCTGGGGAAGAAGGCGGTCCACACCGTCGCCGTGACGGCGATGTTCGCCGCCTTCGCGGTGGCGCTGCGCGCCTTCATCCAGATGAAGGCGCTCCCGGCCGAGGAGCGGTTCCTCCAGGACACCCTCTGGAACCTGCTCACCGCCGGGCGGCTGCGCGTCGACTTCGCCTTCGCGCTGGATCAGCTGTCGATGATGATGGTGCTGATCATCACCTTCATCGGCAGCCTCATCCACGTCTTCTCCATCGGCTACATGGCCGACGAGCCGTCCTACTGGCGGTTCTTCTCGTACCTCAACCTGTTCGTCTTCGCGATGCTCCTCCTCGTCATGGGGGACAACTTCGCGGTGATGTTCTTCGGGTGGGAGGGCGTCGGCCTCGCCAGCTACCTGCTCATCAGCTTCTGGTACACCGACCGCGAGAAGGCCGCGGCCGGCATGAAGGCCTTCGTCGTCAACCGCTTCGGTGACTTCGGCTTCCTCGCCGGCCTCTTCCTGCTCTTCTGGGGGCTCGGCGGGGCCTGGGACTCGGCCCGCAGCAGCGTCCTGCCGACGTACGTCGCCGACGCCTCGCGCGCGCCGCTCGCCTACGCCGCGAACGCGGCACAGCACGCCCAGGCCGTGCCCCTCATCCCCGTCGCCCCTGCGCCGGCCCACGAGGCCGCCGCCGAGGGGCACGGTGAGGCTGCCCCCGAGCACGGGGCGCTGGCCGAGGGCGCCGAAGGTCACGGCGAGGCCGCCGAAGGCCACGCCGCCGAGGCGGCCGCCCCCGCTCATGAGGGGCACGCGGTCGCTGCGGCCGAGGCGGAGGCCGTGAAGGTCGCCGGCGGCCCCACGATGAACTTCCGGGAGCTCCGCGATGAGCTCGTGCTGAACACCGGCGTGAAGGAGGGGCTCCTCGGCCAGAAGTTCTGGGGCGTCTCGCTGCTCACGCTCGTCGGGATGCTCCTGTTCATCGGCGCGATGGGCAAGAGCGCCCAGCTCCCCCTCTACGTCTGGCTCCCGGACGCGATGGCCGGCCCGACGCCGGTCTCCGCCCTCATCCACGCCGCGACGATGGTGACCGCCGGCGTCTACATGGTGGCCCGGCTCAACTTCGTCTTCTCCCTCTCGCCGAGCGCGATGGGCTGGGTGGCCCTCATCGGCGCCATCACCGCCCTCTTCTCGGCGTCGATCGGCTTCTTCCAGTACGACATCAAGAAGGTCCTGGCCTACTCGACCGTGTCGCAGCTGGGCTTCATGTTCATCGGCGTGGGCATCGGCTCCTACTGGGCCGGCGTCTACCACCTCCTGACCCACGCCTTCTTCAAGGCGACCCTCTTCCTCGGGTCGGGCTCGGTGATCCTCGGGTGCCACCACGAGCAGGACATGCGGAAGATGGGCGGCCTGAAGAAGTTCATGCCCATCACCCGCTGGACCTACCTCTACGCCTGCATCGCCATCGCCGGCTTCCCGATCGCGAACGGCTTCTACTCGAAGGACGAGATCCTCTGGAAGGCGTTCACGAGCCGCCACCTGGCGCTCTTCGGCACGCCGACGCCGTGGCTCGGCCCGGCGATCTACGTCATCGGGATCATCGCGGCGACCGGCACCGCCTTCTACATGTACCGGTCGTACTACATGACCTTCACCGGCGAGTACCGCGGCGGTGAGGGGCACCACGCGACCCACAACGAGGATCCGCACTCGGCGGCGGCGACGCACAAGTCCCCCACCTCCATCGACGCCCAGTGCTCCGACGGCGCGGCCCATGTCGCGGACGCCGGCGCCCACGGCCACGGCGGGCACGACGCCCACGGCCACGCGGCGCCCGGCCACGACGACCACTCCCACGGCGCGGCCGCGCACGACGAGGAGGACGACGCCCACGGCGCCCACGGCGGGCACCACGGCGGCACGCCGCACGAGTCGCCCTGGCAGATGACGATCGTCCTCGCGACCCTCGCCATCGGCTCCGGCCTCACCCTCTTCCTCGGCATCCCGACCGCGTGGACGGGGAAGGCGCCGCTCCTCGAGCACTGGCTGGAGCCGGTGGTCGTCGCCACCAACGACGTCGCCTCCCGCTTCTCCCTGATGGGCGGCAGCGAGCACGCCAACCACCAGATGGAGCTGCTCTTCCAGGGCATCGGGGTGGCGGTCGCCTTCATCGGCTGGCTCGCCGCGCGCGCCCTCTACAAGGACAACAAGCACGAGGCCGCGCTCACCGCCAACATCGAGCGGTTCAAGGGGATCTGGACCGTCGTCTACAACAAGTACTTCGTGGACGAGCTCTACGCGAAGACGGTCGTCGCCGGCTCCATGGGCTGGGCCAGGGTCTGCTCCTGGTTCGACGCGAACGTCGTCGACGCGATCGTGAACCTCGCCGGGACCGTCACGCGCGCGTTCTCCAACCTCGACGCGGCCATCGACAAGTACGTCGTCGACGGCCTCGTGAACGCGGTGGCCGACGGCACGGGGGCGCTCGGCACGGGCCTGCGGCGCTTCCAGACCGGCCGCATCCAGACCTACCTCTACGGCGCGCTCGGCGGAGCGCTCGTGGTGGTCCTCATCAACTTCCTCATCAAGTAGACCCAAGGAGCACGACCCATGTCCTTCTTCACCCCAGGGAACGTCCTCAGCTGGGCCACCTTCTTCCCGCTGATCGGCACGGTCCTCATCGGCCTGATGCTCGCCCTCCGCGCCGCCGTCAGCATCCCCAAGAAGGTGGCCGACGACGCCGCACGCTGGATCGCCCTCGTCACGAGCGGTCTGTCCTTCATCGCCGCCATCGCCGCCTGGCGGATGTTCGATCCGTCGCAGTCCGGCGCCCAGCTGGTCGGCCACGCGGTCTGGATCCGCTCCTTCAACATCGAGTACTTCGTCGGCGCCGACGGGCTCTCGATCTCGATGGTGCTCCTCTCCGGCCTCATCTCCTTCATCGCCACGATCGCCTCGATGCCCTGGTGGTCGGGCGCGAAGGACAAGGAGATGGCCGGCATGGTCGACGACGGCCATGACGACCCGCACCACCCGAAGCACTTCTCCATCCGGATGGTGCCGGGCTACATGGCGATGCTGCTCCTCCTCCAGACCGGCATGATGGGGACGTTCGTCGCCCTCGACATGTTCCTCTTCTACGTGTTCTGGGAGGTCATGCTCCTGCCGATGTACTTCCTCATCGGCATCTGGGGCGGCCCGCGCAAGGAGTACGCGGCGATCAAGTTCTTCCTCTACACCCTCGCCGGCTCCGTGCTGATGCTCGTCGCGATCATCGGCCTCTACTACAACAGCCTCCCCTCGACGCTCGTCGACGGCACGGTCACCCCGCACACCTTCAACCTCCTCACCCTCGCCGAGCAGGGCAAGAACGGCGTCTTCGCGGCCGCTCCCCTCCTCCTCGGGATGAAGTTCACCTACGTCGTCTTCGTCTTCCTCTTCATCGGGTTCGCCATCAAGATCCCGATGTTCCCGTTCCACACCTGGTTGCCTGACGCGCACGTCGAGGCGCCGACGCCGATCTCGGTCATCCTGGCCGGCGTCCTCCTGAAGATGGGCCCGTACGGCATCCTCCGGTTCAACTACGGCATCCTCCCCGACGCGACCCGCTGGGCCGCCAACGCCATCGCCATCTTCGGCGTGATCAACATCGTCTACGCCGCGTTCGTCTGCCTCGGGCAGAAGGACCTGAAGAAGATGATCGCGTACTCGTCCGTGTCGCACATGGGCTTCAGCCTCCTCGGCATGGCCTCCATGACGCAGACCGGCATCTCGGGCGCGGTGTTCAACCTCTTCACCCACGGCATCATCAGCCCGATGCTGTTCCTCATCGTCGGCGTGATCTACGACCGCGCCCACCACCGCGAGATCGAGAAGTTCGGCGGCCTCGCCACGGTCGTCCCCGAGTACACCGCGGTCATGGGGCTCGCCTTCTTCGCCTCCCTCGGCCTCCCCGGCCTCTGCGGCTTCGTCTCCGAGTTCATGGTCTTCTCGGGCACGTTCCCGGCCTACACCACGCTCGTCGTCATCTCCGCGACCAGCGTGATCATCACGGCGGCGTACTACCTCTTCGCCATCCACCGGATGTTCCTCGGCAAGCTCAACCCGGTCTACAAGGGCTACCCCGACCTGAACTGGCGTGAGCGGCTCGCCCTCTACCCGCTCGGCGTGATCGCGGTCGTCCTCGGGTTCTACCCGCAGGCCGTCATCGGCGTGATCAACGGGACGCTGGCGACCCTGGTCGAGCACGTCAAGCTGGGCGCCCTCTAGAGCGACTCTCGGGAGACCAAGATGGATCTCGTCACCCAATTCGGCTCGGCGGTCCAGGACAACCTGGCCTCCGTCGGGTCGTTCCGCCCCGAGCTGGCGCTCACGTTCGGGACGCTCTTGCTGTTCCTCGTGGACGCAATCTGGCGAAAGAGCGGCGCGCGGCGCGCCATCACGACGGTGGCGGCGCTGGCGGTCCTCGGCGTCACCGCCGTCCTGCTGGCCACCCAGCCGGTCGCGGCGTCCCGCCTCTTCAACGGGATGGTCGCCAACGACCTCTTCGGCACCTTCTTCAAGTGGCTCTTCCTGGGCGCCGGCGTCCTCACGGTCACCATCGCCGCGCGGGGGACCGACTTCCCCTCCCCCCGCGTCGGCCAGTTCTACGCCCTGCTGACGGCGGTCATCCTCGGCATGTTCCTCATGTCGAGCGCCTCGGACCTCCTGATGATGTACATGGCGATCGAGCTCGTCTCGATGGTCAGCTACACGCTCGCCGGGTACAAGAAGGGCGACCGCAGGGCCGCCGAGGCCTCGCTGAAGTACGTCATCTACGGCGGCGTCGCCTCCGGCGTGATGCTCTTCGGCATGAGCTACCTGTACGGCCTCACGCGGACGACCGACATCTACAAGATCGCCGCTGCGGTCCAGCAGCTGGGCGCGGGGGGCCTGACCCCCGCCTACAAGATCACGCTCGTCCTCGCGGTGGTCTTCGTCACGGCCGGCATCGGCTACAAGGTCGCCGCGGTGCCGTGGCACATGTGGTGCCCGGACGTGTACGAGGGCGCGCCGACCGTCTTCACGGCGTTCCTCTCCGTGGGGCCGAAGGCCGCCGGCTTCGCCCTGGCGATCCGGTTCTTCTACACGGCGTTCGCCACCCCCGCAGGGGCGGGCGGCCTCGCCGCGACGATCGCCGGGGTCCCGTGGACCGCGGTGGTCGGCGTGATCGCCGCCGTCACGATGACGCTCGGCAACCTGACCGCGCTGTCGCAGACGAACCTGAAGCGGCTCCTCGCCTACTCGTCGATCGCCCACGCCGGCTACACGCTGATGGGTGTCTCCGCCCTCTCCGAGATGGGCAAGCAGAGCGTGATGCTCTACATGCTCATCTACCTCGTGATGAACGTCGGGGCCTTCCTCGTCGTCATCGTGGTGGCGGAGGCGACCGGCTCCGAGTCGATCCTCGACTACCGCGGGATGGCGCGTCGCCACCCGTTCGCCGCGCTGGCGCTCTCCATCTTCCTGTTCTCGCTGACGGGCATCCCGCCGTTCGCGGGCTTCGTCGGGAAGTGGTACCTGTTCTACGCGCTGATCGAGCGGATCCCCGGGCCCGGCGGCTTCTGGTACGGGGTGCTGATGGTCATCGCCGCGCTCAACACGGCCGTCTCGCTCTTCTATTACGTGCGGGTCGTCCGGGCGATGTACATCGACCAGCCGCACGCGGAGCCGACGCCGATCAAGGTGCCGCTCTTCTACCAGGTCGTCCTGGCCGGCTGCTCGATCGCGGTCCTGCTCTTCGGCGTCTGGTGGGGACCGATGGTCGACTGGACCCGCGCCTCGCTGCAGATGTTCGGCGGCTAGGGGCTGCGCGGCCCTGGAGTCACGGAGGCCCGGCTCTCACGAGCCGGGCCTTCTTCGTTTCAGGGCCGCAGCGCCTCGAGCCGGGAGATCGCCTCCGCGGTCATCGTGACCGCGCCGAGCTGGCGGCCGGGCGAGACGCTGCCGCCGTGGAAGTCCGAGCCGGCCGTCGGCACGAAGCCGAGCTCGTCGGCCAGGCGGGCGTACTTCTCGCGCATCGACGGGTTGTGCTCGGGGTGCACGGCCTCGAGCCCCACCACCCCCGCCGCGCGGAGCCGCGTGAGCTCTCCACGCTCCAGGCCGGTGATCCCGGGGTGCGCGACCGTGACGGTCCCACCGGCCCCCCGCACGAGCGCCACCGCCTCGGCCGCCTCGAGTCGGAAGCGCTGCACGTAGGCGGGCCTCCCCTCCCCGATGTACCGGTCGAAGGCCTCCCTCACCGTGGACGCACCTCCGACCTCCACGATGGCCTTCGCCACATGGGGACGTCCGATGGTCTTGCCACCCGAGTAGCGCTCGATCTGATCGGCGCGGACGACGATCCCCACACCCGCGAGCTTCTCGATGATCGCGCCCATCCGCTCCCGGCGGCGCTCGGCGAGGAAGTCCTCGAACTTCCGGAGGGAATCGTGCGCCGGGTCCACGAAGTGGCCCAGCAGGTGGATCTCCTGCTTGCCCAGGAACGCGGAGAGCTCGATCCCTGGGACGAAGCGGATCCCCCGCTGGCGCGCCGCGTCAGCGGCTGTTTCCAGGGCAGCGACGGTGTCGTGGTCGCAGAGCCCCCAAACGGTGAGACCCGATGCCGCGGCCCTCGCGGCCAGATCTCGAGCGACAAGCTCGCCGTCTGATGCCATGGAGTGTGTGTGGATGTCGATGATCGTCGCGGGGGCGGGCATTAAGTAGACCTCATCCATGCTAGATTAGCCGGCCTCGACGGCACCAACCCGGGGCCCCAACAAAAGAGATCCTATGCAGCATGTCCTGAGAATCTCCCGAAAAATCGACTACGGCCTCCGCGCGATGATCTACCTCGCGTCGATCCCGAGCGATTCGGTCATCCCCTTCCGGGAGATCGCTCGTCAGATGGACGTGCCGGAGGACTTCCTCGCGAAGATCCTCAAGACGCTGGTGGATCAGGGGCTCGTCCGCTCCACGCGCGGCCCGCACGGAGGCTACGCCCTCGCGCGCGCTGCCGTCGACGTGAGCTTCCTCGACGTCATCGAGGCGGTCGAAGGGCCAGTGGCCCTGAACGTCTGCCTGGACGGCGAGGACGCCTGCGGCCACTCCACCGCCTGCACGATGGTGCAGGTCTGGCGGCAGGGTCAGGAGCGGATGCTCGACGTCTACCGCCAGGCGAAGCTCGCGGACCTGGCGTTCAAGCCGACCTCCGACGGCCAGATCGGGCTCGTGCAGCTCAGCGCCGCAAACGCGACGCGACCGGTGACCGTCGCCTGAAATGGCACCGTCCCCTCTCCCTCATCGAGGGAGAGGGCCAGGGTGAGGGAGCAGGGCCCGCGGCGCCGCGTCGTCACCGAACGCGCTCCCGCTCTCCCTCGCCCCCTCCTACCGCTTGGCGCGGCGGGCCTTCTTCGCCTTCCCCACGTACTTCTCGATCAGGGCGTTGGCGGCCTTCGGGTTGGCCTTGCACTCGAGGAGCGCCTCGAGCATCAGCGGGGCGACGATCGTCGCGTCGGACTCGACGACGTACATCGGCGTGTCGCGCGTGAGCTTGTCCCAGGTGATCTTCTCGTTCGGCGTCGCGCCCGAGTAGGAGCCGTAGGAGGTCGTCGAGTCGGAGATCTGGCAGAAGTAGGCCCAGGGCTTCACCGGCCTCTGCAGGTCGTACTTGATCGACGGGACCACGCAGATCGGGAAGTCGCCGGCGATGCCGCCGCCGATCTGGAAGAAGCCGACCCCCTTCCCCTTCGAGAGCACCTCGTACTGGTCGTACCACTCGGCCATGTACTCGATGCCCGACTTCACGATGGCGGCGCTGCACTCCCCCGTCTTCACGTGCGACGCGAAGATGTTGCCGAAGGTCGAGTCCTCGTGGCCCGGGACGACGATCGGCAGCTTCGCCTTCGCGGCCGCGAGGAGCCAGCACTCCTCCGCGCTCCCCTCGTGGAGCTTCGCCGGGATCGCCTGGATCAGCTCGTAGAAGTACTCGTGCCAGAAGCGGCGCTTGCCGCTCTTCGTCGCGTCGAGCCACATCGGGACGATGAACTTCTCGACCGCCCGGAACGCCTCGTCCTCCGGGATGCTCGTGTCGGTGACGCGGCGCATCCGGTCCTCGAGGATGCGCGTGTCGTCGTCCTTCGTGAAGTACCGGTAGTCCGGGAAGTCCTTGTAGGAGTCGTGCGCGACGAGGCGGAAGAGCGACTCCTCGAGGTTGGCGCCCATCACCGACAGGCCGTGGATGAGCCCGGCGCGGATGGCCGGCGCCAGCGTGATCCCCAGCTGGGCGGAGGACATCGCCCCGGCGACGGCCCAGAACATCCGCCCGCCTCCCTCGACGTGGCGCCAGTAGGCGATCAGCGCGTCGCGGGTCGCCCGCGCGTTGAAGTTCTTGTAGTTCTTGAGGACGAACTCGAGGACGGGCATTGGGTTGGTCGCCATGGGCCGCCTATCTAGCATGGTGGGGAGGCTTCGGAACAGGCGCGCGTGGAGTGGCGGGACCGCCGCTCCCGAGCCGCTTCAGCGCCTCGTCGGCGGCCGGCCGCCACCGGACGAGCAGGTTGTGCTCCCGCGCCGCCGCGAGGAGGTCGGACCCCTCGCCGTCGACGGCGAAGCGCCCGAGCGCCACCCTCCCCCCGGCCAGTGCCAGCGCCGAGAGCGCCATCCAGACCACGAGCGCCCACTTGGCGCCCCCGAGCAGGGCCCCCAGACCTCGATCCGGCGGGCTGCGGACGGCGCGCTCGAGGCCGCGGGTCGCGAGGAGCCGGTGACCGACCCAGGCCGCGAGGATGGCGAAGCCGAGGAAGAGCAGGAGGCCGGCCCCCAGGCTCGCGCGCGCCGGCGGCACCCAGCGGGCGAGGCCGCGCGCCACCGGCGGGCCGAGGTTCCAGGCCGCGAGCCAGCCCACGACCGCGCCCGCGAGCTGGACCAGCTGGTGGAGCGCGCCGGCCGAGGAGCCGAAGGCCGCCGCGAGGGCGATGAACGTTACCGCGGCGAGATCGACGACCATCGTGGGCGCCCGGGACTACTTGATCCGGTAGTCGCCCCTGGGCCGCGTCTTCTCCAGCTCGGCGCGGACGAGGGCGAGCTGCTCCTGGAAGCGGGGGTTGGCCGGCTCGTACATCATCGCGCTCTTGAGCGCGCTCTCGGCCTTGTCCCACCGCTTCGCCTGGATCTCCTGGAGCGCCGCCTGGAAGAACTTCCTGCCGTTGGGCGTCAGGCCGAACTGCTCCTCGACCTTCCGCTTCGCCTCCTCCTTCACCTGCGCCTCGTCGGCCTCGGTGAAGCGGAGCTTGGCCGCCCGGTCGGGACCCGTGACGTCGGCGAGGTACTTGGCCCGCTTCGGGTCGTCCCGCAGGACGGTCCAGGCCTCGTTGACCCGGCGGTAGATCCGCCCGATCACCTCGCGCACCCTCGGATCGCCGACCGCCGCGAAGCGGTCCGGGTGGAAGGCCCTCGACTCGCGGTAGTAGGCTGCCTTGATCTCCGGCGGCGACGCGGTCTGCGGGATCTTGAGCACCCCGAAGTAGTCGAGCTGGTCCAGCACCCCCGCGAGCGCCTCGACCTCGTTCAGGAACTGGGGATCCATCGTCCGCCTCCTCGCCGACCCGTCAGGCCCGGTGCCCGCGCGCGAGCTCCATCTCGGCGTTCTGGTCCGCGGCGGCCTGGAGGTCCAGCTCCGAGAGGCCCGACGACAGGCTGATCGTCGTCGAGGTCTTCTGGCCGGTCTCGAGGTCGGTGGCCGCGACGTTCACGATGCCGTTGGAGTCGATCTCGAAGGTGACCTGGATCTGGACCTCGCCGCGGTAGCCGATCCGGAAGCCGGTGAACTCGAACTCGCCGAGCAGCTCGCACTCCTCGGCGCGGTTCGACTCCCCCTGGTAGACGCGCACCTTGACCCGCTCCTGCCCGTCGCGGCTCGTGGTGAAGGTCTTGGACTTCTCGATGGGGATGGGGGTGTTCTTGTCGATGATCTTCTCGGTGAAGCCGCCCACCGTGCCGACCCGGAGCGTCAGCGGCGTGACGTCGAGCAGGTAGCTGGCCTGCCCCTCCGCCGCCGCGTCGGCGTTCAGGAGCGCGCTCGCCTGGATCGCGGCGCCGAGCGCGACGACCTCGTCGGGATCGATCCCCGCCATCGCGTCGCGCTGGAAGTAGTGGCGGACGCTGCTCCGGATGATCGGCAGCCGCGTCGGGCCGCCGACCAGGATCACGGCGTCGATGTCCCCCGCGGTGAGCCGCGCCGACTGGAGCGCCTCGTCGCAGACCTTGAACGTCCGCTGGACGAGATCCATCACCATCTTGTTGAACTGGTCGGCCGTGAGGTGGCCCCTGAGATCGAGGATCTCCCCCTCGGGGGACTGGCAGATCCCCTGGACGAGGATCTCGGCCACCCCGCGCTGCCCCACGTCGATCTTGGCCCTCTCGCCCGCCTCCTTGAGCATCTGGACGCAGAACTTGTTCTGGCGCAGGTCGAGGCCGTGCTGCTTCAGGAAGTCGGCGGCGAGCCACGCCATGATCCGGTCGTCGAAGTCGTCGCCGCCGAGGTAGGTGTCGCCGGCCGTCGAGAGGACCTCGAAGACGTCCTTTCCGATCTCCAGGATGGAGACGTCGAAGGTGCCGCCCCCGAGGTCGTAGACGCAGATCTTCTGCGAGATGTCCCTGCCGAAGCCGTACGCGAGGGCCGCCGCGGTCGGCTCGTTGATGATCCGGAGCACCTCGAGGCCGGCGATCCGCCCGGCGTCCTTGGTCGCCTGGCGCTGGTTGTCGTTGAAGTAGGCGGGGCACGTGACGACGGCCTTCGTCACGGGGCGGCCGAGCGCGGTCTCCGCGATCGCCTTCATCTCCTTGAGGACGAGCGCGGAGATCTCGGGGACGGCGAGGGTCCGGTCGCGGACCTGGATCCGAACCGCGTTGTTGGGCCCCTCGACGATCCGGTACGGCATCACCGCCTGGGCCTTCTTCACCTCGTCGGAGAAGTAGAAGCGCCCGATGAGCCGCTTCGCCGAGTAGACGGTGCTCTCGGCGTTGGTGATGACGTTGCGCTTGGCGTCGTTCCCGACGAGCACGGTGCCGTCGTCGAGGAAGGACACGCAGGAGGCGTGCGTCTTGTCGCCCCACTCGTTCAGGAGCACCTGCGGCGTGCCCGCGTGCGCCGTCGCGACGCAGGAGTAGCTGGTTCCGAGGTCGATGCCGACGGCGATGTCGTCGTTCATGGCGGGTCTTTCGGCACTTGCCCCGAAGGACGCGATCCTAGACGACGCCCGCCCGTTCGGCAACGCCGCGGAACGGCGCTCACACGATGGCCCAGGGGCGCGGGACGAAGAGCGCCTCCCACGTCTCGAGCGCGAAGCGATCGGTCATGCCGGAGAGGAAGTCGGCGACGGCCCGCTCGGGCGGCTCGCCCTCGCGGGGGACGATCCCGAAGCGCTGCCGGCAGCGCTCGGCGTCCTCTGCGCACCACTCCCAGAGGTCCTGCAGGAGCCGCTGCGCCTTCAGGAACTCCTCGTGGACCACCGGGTTCTCGTAGACGCGGGCGTAGAGGAAGTCCCGCAGGGCCAGGAGGGCCGCGTGCACGTCGGCGGAGAGCACGACGTGGCCGCCGCCGTCCAGGTCGGTCGAGCGGATGACGTCGCCGATGAGCGTCGCGAGCCGCTCCGAGTGGCGCGCGCCGAGCACGCGCCGGATCCCGGGCGGCACGTCCCCCGCCGCGATCAGCTCGGCCCGCTCCGCGTCGTCGAGATCGTGGTTCACATAGGCGACGATGTCGGCGATCCGCACGATCTCGGCCTCGAGGGTGCGCGGCGCCTCGTCGTCGCGCACCAGCACCGCTCCCCGGCCCTTCGAGTGGCGCAGGATGCCGTCGCGGACCTCGGCGGTGAGGTTGAGCCCCCGGCCGTCCTTCTCCAGCAGGTCGACCACCCGCCCCGACTGCTGGACGTGGTGGAAGCCGCCGGGGACGAGCTTCGCGAGGATCCGCTCCCCGGCGTGGCCGAAGGGCGTGTGGCCCAGGTCGTGCCCCATGACCATCGCCTCGACCAGCATCTCGTTCAGCCGCAGCGCCCGCGCGATCGAGCGCCCCACCTGCGCGACCTCCAGCGTGTGGGTGAGCCGGTTGCGATAGTGGTCGCCGCGCGGCGCGAGGAAGACCTGCGTCTTCCCCTTGAGCCTGCGGAACGACTTGCAGTGGAGGAGCCGATCGCGGTCCCGCTGGAAGGCGGGGCGCATGTCGTCCTCGGGGTCGGGTCGCGCCCGCCCCTCGGTGCGGGCAGAGAAGGCGGCGCGGGGGTGGAGGGTCTGGACCTCCTGCTCCTCGAGCATCTCCCGGATGTTGCGCATTCCATCTCCACGGGCCGTGCCGCCCCGCCCCGCCGACGGAGCCGTCGGGGCCCCACCCCTGCTGCGCGCGGACTCCCGCGCGGGCGCGGCGTCGCCGCGCCGGGTGTCGTTTAGCGCCTCCGGGGCCGGTTGTCAGCCTCCGTAGAAGCTGGCCTCGAGAGTCTGCATGAGGAGGTTGGAGAGGGCGTGGAAGAGGACCGGCGCTGCGAGCCCGCCCGTCCGGGCTCGCAGCCAGCCGAAGAGGAGCCCCGGGAAGAACGTGCCGAGCCGCCACGGCTGGAGCACCACGAGGTGGCCGAGCGCGAAGAGGGCCTGGGTCCGCAGGAATCCAGGCCGGAGCTCCGCCCCGAGCACGCGCCGGCCCCTGCCGGGGACGCGGCCCCACGCGGTCTGCAGGAACCCCCGGTAGAACAGCTCCTCCGGGAGCGCGACGACGAGGAGCTGGGCCGCGACGCGCAGCCCGAGATCCGGCGGGGCGCGGAGCGAGAAGCGCGGGGCGCCGACGTACGGCGCGAGCGCACGCGCGAGCGGCGTCGGGAGCGAGGGGAGCACCTCGGCGAACGCCCGGTACCCGAGGGCGAAGACCGGAAACACGACGGCGGCGAGCCCGAGGGCCCAGAGCGCGCCGCGCCCCCACGCGCGCCAGGTCCGCGCGTCGCCCGGGCCCCACCACTCCAGGCCGTACGAGTCCCAGTACTCGTCTCGGGCGCGCACGATCCGGTCCGGGACCAGCACGAAGAGGAGCGCCGCGATGCCGGCCAGGTTGGCGGCCACGAGCGGGACGCCGAGCGAGATCCCCTTCGCCACGGCGAGGGCGCCGAGGGCGAGCGCCCAGGTGCGCACGAGCCGGCCTGGCGCCAGCGGGGGCGGCGGAGGGGGCGCGCGCCCGGTGTCGGACACTAGTCGCCCTTCGCGGGCCCCGCCGCCCTCGCGACGAGCTCGACGGCGTGCTCGGGGGAGAACGGCTTGCGCAGGATCTCGTCCGCGCCGAGCCGCTTGTACATGTCGAGCTCGCGGTCGCTGATGCGCGAGCTCATCAGCACGAGGAACGTCTTCTTCCAGTGCGGGTGGGCCTTCACGAGCCGGCAGACGTCGGCGCCGTTCAGGCGCGGCATGTAGATGTCGAGGAGGATGGCGTCCGGGTTGACGGCGGCCATCTTCCGGAAGACCTCCTCCCCGTCCATGGCCGTCGCCACGTCGAAGCCCGCGTCCTCGAACGCCCCCGAGAGGGCGTCGATGATCGCGCGCGAGTCGTCGACCACAAGGACCGTCTTCCGCCGGCTCATGGATGTAGGTTTATACTCGATCAATCATGGTCCGCGAACCCGCCGTCGCAGGCCGGTTCTACCCGGGCAGTCCGTCGCGGCTCGCCGCCGAGGTGGACGGGTTCCTGCAACCGGCGACGGCGCGTGCGCCTGCGCGCGGCCTGGTGGCGCCCCACGCTGGCTACGTGTACTCGGGGGCCATCGCCGGCGAGGTCTACCGCCGGGTGGAGGTCCCGAAGCGCGTCATCGTCCTCGGACCCAACCACACCGGACTCGGCGCCCCCGCCTCCCTCTTCCCGGGCGGCACCTGGCGGACGCCGCTCGGCGCGGTGCCGATCGACGCCGGGCTGACCGACGCGCTCGCCCGCGCGCCGGGCGTCGAGCCGGACGACGAGGCGCACCTCCACGAGCACTCGCTGGAGGTCCAGGTCCCCTTCCTGCAGCGCCTCCAGCCCGACCTCTCCCTGGCGGCCCTCTGCCTCGGGCCGCTCCCGTGGCGCGCCTGCGAGGACCTCGGGAGGGCACTCGGCGAGGCGGCCGCCGCCGCGGGCGCGCTGATCGTCGCGTCGAGCGACATGAGCCACTACGTCCCCGCCTCCGTCGCCCGCGTGAAGGACCGGATGGCGATCGACCGGCTCGTCGCGCTCGATGCCGCCGGCCTCTACGAGGTGATCCGGCGCGAGGAGATCTCCATGTGCGGGTTCATCCCCGCGACCGTGATGCTCGTCGCGGCGCGGGAGATGGGCGCCACGGCCGGGGAGTTGATCCGGTACGGCCACTCCGGAGAGGTGACCGGCGACGACGCGCAGGTGGTCGGCTACGCGGCGCTTCGGGTGTGGTAAACCCGCGGCCATGACGGAAAAGGTTCGCGTTCGCTTCGCCCCCTCCCCCACCGGCTACCTGCACATCGGCGGCGCCCGCACCGCCCTCTTCAACTGGCTCTGGGCGCGCCACACCGGCGGCACGTTCGTCCTCCGGATCGAGGACACCGACCAGTCGCGCTCGACGAAGCAGGCCGAGGAGGCCATCTACGAGGGCATGCGCTGGCTCGGGCTCGACTGGGACGAGGGGCCGGACAAGGGCGGCCCCCACGGACCCTACCTCCAGATGGAGCGGCTCGACATCTACAAGGCGCACGCCGAGCAGCTCATCAAGGAGGGGAAGGCCTTCGCCTGCTACTGCACGAAGGAGGAGCTGGACGCCGGCCGGAAGAAGGCGGAGGCCGCGAAGGTCCAGTTCCGCTACCCCGGCACCTGCCGGGAGAAGCCCTACGATCCCTCGAAGCCGCACGTCATCCGCTTCCGCGTCCCCGAGACGGGCAGCACCGGCTGGAACGATCTCGTGAAGGGGCGGATCGACACGCCGCACGACACGCTCCAGGACGAGGTGATCCTCCGCTCCGACGGCGTGCCGCTCTACAACTTCGGCGCCGTCGTGGACGACGTGACGATGAAGATCAACCTGGTCGCCCGCGGCGACGACCACGTCAACAACACGGCCCGGCAGATCCTGATGTACCAGGCGCTCGGCTACCCGGTCCCCCACTTCGCCCACCTGCCGATGATCCTGGGCGCGGACAAGGCCCGGCTCTCGAAGCGCCATGGCGCCACCAGCGTCATCGCGTACCGCGACATGGGCTTCCTGCCCGAGGCGGTGGTGAACTACCTCGTCCGGCTCGGCTGGTCGCACGGCGACCAGGAGATCTTCACGCTCGACGAGCTCGTGAAGTTCTTCGACTTCAAGGACGTGGGGGCGACGGCCGGGGTCTTCAACCCGGACAAGATGACCTGGGTGAACCACGAGTGGCTGCGGAAGCTCACCCCCGAGAAGCACGCGGAGCTGGCCCTCCCCTTCTTCAAGGCGGCCGGCATGGACGCCGCCCTCGACGCGAAGCTGGTGAAGATCACGGCGCTGGGGCAGGAGCGGACCAAGACCCTCGTCGAGCTGGCCACCTGGGGGCGCTACTTCTACCTGCCGATCGAGCTCGACCCGAAGGCGAAGGCCAAGTTCCTGGTGCCGGACACGAAGCCGCTGCTCCAGGCGGTCCGGGACGGCATCGCGGGGATGGAGACGCTCGAGGAGAAGCCGCTCGAGGCCCTCTTCAACGACGTCGCGGCGGCCCGCGCTCTCGGCCTCGGCAAGATCGCGCAGCCGGTCCGCGTCGCGCTCACCGGGGGGACCGCGTCGCCGGGCATCTACGACGTCATCATCCTGCTCGGGAAGGCCACCTCGCTGCAGCGGCTGGACGACGCGATCGCGCTCTGCGGGTAGCGGCCAAGCCCCTCCGCCGCGATCGCCTGCTCCCTCACCCTGGCCCTCTCCCTCGGTGAGGGAGAGGGGACGGATCCCCGTCTCACTCCTCCGGGATCCGGATGGGCCCCTTCGCGAGCCGCCGGTAGTAGAAGTTCTGGCCGTAGAGCGCGGCGACCGGGTTGTGCCCCGTGACGCGATCCTTCACGACGAGGGTCGTCACGGGCGCCGCGGAGTGCTTCGAGAAGAGCATGTCGTGGCCGACGCAGAGCCCGACGATCACGTTCATGTCGGTGCCGAGCTCGTTGAGGATCCGGGCCTGGGCCACCGGGTTGCAGGCCGGCTCGAAGGTGCCGGGGCGAACCTTCTCGGCGTCCTTCACGCCGAGCCGCTCCTTGTCCACGCTCCCCACCTTGCAGCAGACCGGGATCGGCTCCAGCCCCTGCGCCTCGAGCACCTCGACGAGCCGCGCGCTCTCGTCGAGCAGGCCGATGCAGGTCGCGATCCCCACGCGCCGCCAGCCCATGAGCCGGGCGAAGGCGATGGTGTCCTCGACGCGCGTCCAGCGGGCGTGGATCGAGCCGTCGCCGACCTTCTCGTAGCAGAGCCCCTCGACCTTCGCCGCGGTGAGCGCCAGCCGCGCGTCGTCGGAGCCGTCCACGTAGCCCGGCAGCGTGCCGGCCACCGCCCCCTCCCACGCGTGCGTCGGGCAGGCGCCCGGCGCCGGCGGGCCGGCGTTCGGCTCGCTCCAGCAGTGGGTGGTCCCCTTCTTCCGCTGCACCGCCGCGCAGGCGGCACACTCGGGGGCAATGGGCTTCTCGGCGCGCTGGCTCATGTGGCTCGTCCTCCCTCGGCTAGCGCACCCAGAAGAGCAGCCGGCGCTTCGGGCGGTCAATGGCGCCGGACGGTGAGCGCAAGCGACCGCCGCCTGGACACGCGCGGGCCGCCATCACCCCCCGTGTCTGGTTGCCGATCCGGACCGTCTTGAATCCTGTCCGATAACGGACCATATTTAGACCATGAAGCCGCTGCGCGTCTCCGAGGACGTGGTCCCGGTCGGCCAGTTCAAGGCCCAGGCCAAGAAGTGGCTCGCGCGGGCCGCCGAGACCGGCCAGCCGCTCGTCATCACGCAGAACGGTCGCCCCGCGGGGGTCCTGCTCTCCCCCGCCGAGTTCGACCGGCTGGTCGAGCGCTACCAGTTCGTCCGCGCGGTCGAGGAGGGGATCGCCGACGCCGACGCGGGGCGCCTCATCGACGCAGAGACCCTCCGCGCACGCCTCGGACTCGGGCGTCCCAAGCGGCGATGAAGGTCCGTTGGACCGAGGCGTCCGCTCGCCGAATCGAGGAGATCCGCGACTTCGTCGCGAGGGACGACCCCTCCGCGGCGAGCCGCCTCGCCGCGGAGCTCGTCGCACTGGGCGAGTCGCTTCGCGCGCTCCCGCTGCGTGGGCGACGTGTTCCGGAGCTACCCGATCCCGCGTTGAGGGAGCTGATCCTCCGCAACTACCGGCTGGTCTACCGAGTCCGGGGCTCAGCGGTGGAGGTCCTCACCGTGTTCGAGGCGCACCGTCTCATCCCCACGGAGGATCTCTAATCTCGGGTCCGCGCTACCCCAGCTTCTCCGTCAGGAGCTTCCGGACCAGCGCCGCGTCGGCCCCCTTCGCCTCGCGCATCGCCGCGCCGACCAGCAGGCCGAAGAGCTTCTTCTCGCCGGCGCGGTAGCGAGCGACCTCGGCGGCCTGGGCCGCCAGCGCGCGATCCACGGCCGCGGCGACCGCCCCGGCGTCCTCGACCTTCGCGAGCCCCAGCGCCGCCAGCGTCGCCTCCGGCTCGCCCCCCTCCGCGACGAGGTGGCCGAGCAGCGTCTTCGCCGCCGCGGGCGTGGCCTTGCCCGCGTCGACGAGCGCCACGAAGCGGCCGAACTCGGCGGCCTTCAGCGCCAGCTGGTCGAGCGGCCGCTCACCGGCCAGCCCCGCCAGCTCGTTGAGCAGCCAGCGCGCGACCGACGCCGCGCCGGCGCCTGCGGCGACGGCCCCCTCGAAGAACGCGACGGTGGCCTCGTCCGCGCTGAGGAGATCGGCCTGCTCCGCCGGAAGCCCCAGCGTCCCCTGGAAGCGCTCGAACGCGGCCGCGAGCGCGGGCGTCGCCGCGCGCTGCTCGGCGCGCACGTCGGCCTTCCCCCGCTTCGGGCCCCCGGGGGCGGCGGCCGGCGCCTCTTTCTTCGCGGCGCGAGCGCGGGGCTCGGCCTTCGCGGCCTGCGCCTTCGCCCCCCAGGTGTCCTTGAGGCCGATGGTCCGGTTCCAGACCGGGCGGCCGGCCTTCGAGTCGACCGGGTCGGCGAAGAAGTAGCCCTGCCGCAGGAACTGGAAGCGGTCGCCGGGGGCGGCCTGCGCGAGGGAGGGCTCCGTCCGCGCTCCCTTCGCGACGACGAGGGAGGCCGGGTTGAGGACCGTGAGGAAGTCCTCCACCGCGTCGGGCTGCTCGACGGCGAAGAGGCGGTCGTAGAGCCGGACCTCGGTCGGGATCGCGCGCGTCGCCTCGACCCAGTTGAGCGTCCCGGCGACGCGCTTGCGGTCCCCGCCGGCGTCGCCGAGCGAGCGCGGATCGTGGGTACACCGGAGCCCGGTCACCTCGCCAGCCGGCCCGCGCAGCACCTCGTCGCAGCGGACCACGTAGCCGCCTGCGAGCCGGACCTCGCGGCCGGGGGCGAGCCGCTTCCAGTCGGCAGGCGGCGCGAGCGAGAAGTCCTCGCGCTCGATGAGCAGGTCGCGGCCGAACGGGACCTTCCGGCTCCCCTTCTCCGGCGCCGCCGGCCACCACGGAACGTCCAGCTCGACGACCTTCCCCTCGGGCCAGTCGGTCAGCGTGACCGGGAGCGGGTCGAGGACGGCGAGGGCGCGAGGGCAGCGGGCCTCGAGATCGGCGCGGATCGCGAACTCGAGCTTGCCGATGTCGACGACGCTGTTGTTCTTGGCGACGCCGATCAACTCGGCGAAGTCGCGCAGGGCGTCGGGCGTGACGCCACGGCGTCGCATCCCCGCGATCGTCGGCATGCGCGGATCGTCCCAGCCCGAGACGCGCCGCTCGTTGACGAGCTGGAGCAGCTTCCGCTTGGACATCACCGTGTA
>DATIVK010000058.1:0-12139 GCA_035465955.1 Anaeromyxobacteraceae bacterium
AATCCCTGGCGCCGTGCGGCCGACCCGCGTGAAGCGCAACTTCCTCTCCCCCACTCCGGTGGGGGAGGTCAGGTGAGGGGGAGGCTCAGCGCCAGGCGAAGCGGCCCTCGTTCACTCTGCGTAATCCGTTTCTGGACCTAAAGGTTACCCAGAGTGTCGCGCGGGCTGTCCCGAGCGAGGTCGAGGCCCGCGCTGCCACCCCCTCACCCAGCCTCTCCCCCGCAGGCGCGGGGGAGAGGGGCAAATCCCGGGCGCCGTGCGGCCGACCCGCGTGAAGCGCAACTTCCTCTCCCCCACTCCGGTGGGGGAGAGGCCAGGTGAGGGGGAGGCCCCACGCCGAGCGAAGCGGCCGACCTTCACTCGACGTGAGCGGCCGTCAGGTCCCCGCGACCTGCACCCCGTCGAAGACCAGGGTCGGCGTCCGCATCGACGAGTACGGGTACGGGTCGTTCCCGACCGCCGCGAGCCGCTTCCAGAGCTCCAGGTGGTTGCCGGAGAGGTTCATCTCCCCCACCGGCTCCGCGATGGCGCCGCCGCGGATCCGGAAACCCTTCACGCCCAGGGAGAAGTCGCCGGTCGTCCCGTTGGAGTTGCCGCCGAGGAAGCCGGTGACGAGGACGCCGTCCTTCAGATCGGCGAGCAGCTCGCCGAGGGAGCGGCCCCCGGGGGCCCAGGCGTGGTTCGACATCCGGCCGGTCGTCGGGGGCATCCCCAGCTTACGGCCGTAGTAGGTGTCGACGTAGTAGTTGCGCAGCGTCCCCCGCTCGAAGATCGGGAAGGGCTTCGCGGCGATCCCCTCGCCGTCGAAGAGGCGCGAGCCGAAGCCGCGCTTCCGGAGCGGCTCGTCGCGCACGTCGAGGAGCGGGCTCCCGATCGCCTGCCCCGCCTTCCCGTCGAGGAAGGAGCGCTTCTGCTGGAGCGCCGCGGCCGAGAGGGGGCCGAAGAGCATCGAGGCGATCCGCCCGGCCGCGCGCGCCTCGACGGCGACCGTCATGACGGCCGACTCCCCCTTCACGGCGCCGATCCGCGCGAGCGCCCGCGTCGCCGCGCGGCGCCCGATCTCCTCGGGCTTCTCCAGCGAGGACCAGTGGCGCGCGACCGCGGCGGCGTACTCCTCCGGCCGGCGGCCGTCGGGATCCTGGACCGTCGCCTCCGCGGTGAGCCAGAAGTCGGTCGAGCGGCGCGTCCCCTCGAAGCCGTCGCTGTGCACGACGGCGCTCTCCGACTGCGTGTCGCCGGTGGCGCCGGTGGCGGAGAGGATCCTCCCCCGGGGATCGGCCCCCCGCGCCCCCGCCTCGATCGCCTCCGCCCACGCCCGGCGCCGCTCGGGGGTCACGCCGCCGTAGTCCGGGTCGGAGAGCTCGAGGTCCACGTCGGCCCGCCCCGCGTAGAGCTCCGGCTCCGGCAGGCGCCGGAAGGGGTCGGGCGTGAGGGTGCGCGCGAGGGCGACCGCGTCCTCGACGAAGCGCGCGAGGGCGTCGGGCCTCAGGTCGGAGGTGGAGACGGCGGCGTACCGGCCGTCGACGTAGAGCTCGAGCCCGAGCGCGCGCGTCGTCGCCTCGGTCGCCTTCTCCACCTTCCCGTCGCGCCACTGCAGCTCGACGTTCCGCGCCCGCCACGCGCCGGCGGCGCAGGCGCCGGCCCCCTTCGCCGCGGCGAGCCGGACCGCCCGCCGCGCCGCGTCCAGCAGCGTCTCGCTCATCTCCCGCCCCCTCGCCCGCCGACCGTCATCGAGGCGACGCGCACCGTCGGCAGCCCCTGCGAGACCGGCACCGACTGGCCGTCCTTGCCGCACGTCCAGCCGCCCTCGTCGATCTCCAGATCGTCGCCCACCATGTCCACCTTCTCCAGCGCCTTCGGCCCGTTCCCGACCAGGTTCACGTCCTTCACCGGCCGGGTGAGCCTCCCGTCCTCGATGAGCCAGCCGTTCTTCACGTAGAAGGTGAAGTCGCCGGCGCCGATCGCCACCTGCCCGTTGGAGAAGCCGACGCAGTAGATGCCCCGCTTCACCGACCGGAGGATCTCCTCCTTCGTGTGCGGCCCCGGCAGCATGTAGGTCGAGCGCATGCGCGGCAGCGGCGCGTGCCGGTAGCTCTCGCGCCGGCCGTTGCCGGTCGGGGCGACGCCGTAGTGGCGCGCCGAGATCTCGTCGTGCAGGAAGGTGGCGAGGACGCCGCCGTCCACGAGCCGCGTCTGGCCGGCCGGGTTCCCCTCGTCGTCCACGTTGATCGAGCCGCGCGCCGCCTCCTGCGTCCCGTCGTCGACGATGTTCACGAACGGCGCCGCGATCCGCTTGCCGATCTTGTCGGCGTAGATCGACGTCCCCTTCCGGTTGAAGTCGGCCTCCATGCCGTGGCCGATCGCCTCGTGGAGCAGGATCCCGGAGGACCCGGCCGCGAGGACCACCGGCAGCTCGCCCGCGGGGGGCGGCCCCGCCTCGAAGAGGACGGTGGTCCGGTCGATCGCCTCGCGCACGACGCGGTCGAGCCGATCCTGCGTGTAGAACTCGAAGCCGGCGCGGGCGGCGACGTTGTAGCCGTTCTGCTCGCGCCGCCCGTCCTGCTCGGCGACGCAGGAGAGGGAGAGGAGCGTCATCGGCTGCCGGTCCTCGACGACGCGGCCGCGCGAGTCGGCGATGAGCACGACGCCCGACTCGTCGCGCAGGTGGGCGTTCACCTTCCGGACGCGCGGGTCGGCGGCGAACGCGCGCTGCTCGAGCGCGACGAGGAGCGGCAGCTTCTCCTCGGGGCGGACCTCCTCCCACGGGCGCACGAGGGGGTAGCGGGTCGCGCCGCGCGGGGCCACGTGCAGCGCCACCGGCCCGGGGCGCGACGGTCCGTCGGCGATGGTGGCCGCGGTCTTCGCCGCGGCGACGAGCGCCTCCGGCGTCAGCTCCTCCGTGTAGCCGTAGCCGGTCTGGTCCCCCTTCACGACCCGCACGCCGACGCCCAGCTCGACGCTCGCGAAGGCGCGGTTGACCGCCCCGTCCTCGAGCGCGAGGTCGGCGCCGATCCGGTGCTGGAAGAAGACGTCGGCGAAGTCGCCGCCCCGGGCCAGCGCCGCCGAGAGCGCCTCCTGGATCATCCGCTCCGTGACGCCGAAGCGGGAGAAGTAGCCGATGGACATGGCTTCCCTATAACCCGTCCGCGGCAGGATCACCGAGCGTTCCCGCCGCCTACCCCTCCCGGAGGGCGGGGAGGTACAGGCGCGGCTCCATGACGGTCACTCCCGCGACCTCCACCCGCACCGGATGGCGCGGAGCCGGCACGTTCGGCGCCGGCGGCGGGAGGAAGTGGCGGACGTTGAAGGAGAGGACGGTCCGGGCGCCGCCAGCGATCGCCGCCTGGACGTACACCGCGTCGGCGGAGTGCCAGACGTGGAGCGGCTCGGCGGAAGGACGCACGCGCATCCCGCCGTCGCAGAGGGCGCTGACGAACCCCTGACGATCCGCCAGCCGCGCGTAGCGCCGGACGCGGGGGTGCTCCACCGCGCGGCGGTACTCCGCCTCCGCCTCGTCGCACACCACGATCTGGACGAGCCCGAGCCGGGCCGCCTCCAAGACGACGAGCGTCGCGCCGCGCCCCGGTGAACAGAGGGCCGCGACCACCGCCGAGGCGTCGAGGACGAGCCGCTTCACGCCCTCCGACGCGCGGCCGCGACGGCCTCGCGCCCCAGCGCCTCCGCCTCAGCCTCCGAGAGCCGTGCCGGCCGGGCCTCCATGGCGTCGAGCAGGGCGCCCAGCCTCCTTCGGGCTGCGGCCCGCTCGGCCTCCGAGACGTCCTGACGGGCGCGGTCTTCGGCTGCGCGCGCGACGTAGACCGAGGGCGGCTCCCTCACCAGCGCCGCCGCGCGCCGGATGAGCGCCTGGGCTGCGGGCGTGACCCGGTAAGCCGCGACCGTCTTTCGCGCTGCGCCGCGGGCGGCTCGCTTCGTCATACCCTGGTAATACCACTCGTCGGCCGCTTCGCCCACCCCCTCACCTCAGCCACCCCACCCGCACCCCAACGGTGCCCTCCAGCCCCGCGTCGAGCTTCCCCCCGCGCGCCACGGCCTCGGCGTAGAGGGCGAGCGGGACGTCGTTGACGGCGACGAGGACGCGCTCGGCGCCGAGCCGCGCGTCGTAGAAGGCGCCGTTCCCCGCGGGGAAGCGCAGGAGCCAGCCGGCGCGGCCGGTGAAGGAGAGCGCCCCGAGGCCGTCGGCCGACTCGACGCGCAGCTCCAGCCGGCCGGCGGAGAACGGGGCGATGGCCTGGACCGGCCTCACGCCGTCGCGGAAGCGGACCGACCAGGTCACCTCGGGGCCGAAGGCGGCGCGGCGCACCGAGGCGCCGGCGTGGCGCGAGACGTCGAGCAGGAGCGCGCCGCGCACGGCGTCCACCTCGAGCGTCTCGGGCCCCGTCTTCGCGCTCGCCCACCGGACGCTCCCGGCGTCGATCGCCATCCCGACGTCGAACGGGAACGGGAGGCGGATCGGCCTCGGGCCCGGGATGAGCAGGAACGGCTCGGCGAGGTGGCGCAGGAAGAGGCCGCTCCAGAGCGTCCCCTCGGCGGTCCGCGGATCGTCGAGGGAGCCGTGGAAGCGCGCGCGCGCCTCGAGGAAGGCCATGTCGCGCATCCACTCGGGGCGCCCGGAGGGGGTGCGGGTGTCGGAGCGCCACCGCAGCGCGAGCCCGGTCGAGAGGTCCGCGCCGGCGGCCCGGTCGCCCGGCCCCTCCCCCAGCGCCCCCCCGAGCGAGAGCTCGAGCCCCCGCCCCGCGGCGAAGCAGGTGCGGAACGAGCGACCGAGCTCGTCCGTCCCGACGCAGGGGTCGGCCGCCCCGAGGGCGAGGGCCAGGGCCAGGGCCAGCATCCGCCCACCCTACAGCGACTGCTGCGTCCTCGCGTCCCGGCGTGGCGGCGCCCAGAGGCTGAAGCGGAGCTGCGCGCCGACCTGGCCGATCCAGCCGGTCGGGTAGTCGGGGACGTCGTCCCGCTTCGTCGCCTTCGCCTGCAGCGCCAGCGAGATCGGCTGGTTGTTGAGGGCGAAGAGGATCACCTCGTACTCACCCTTCACCGTGAGCCGCGTCCGGTCCGCGGCGAGCCCGGGCGCGAGCGAGTCGCCGCTTTTGACGAGCGCCTCGACCTGCGCCGCCCCCCGGAGGTGGTGGAAGCCGCCGCGCCCCAGCGTGAGCTCGCCCTCGAGGGCGCCGACCGGGACGAAGGAGCTCCACTCGCCGCCCTTCGCCTCCTCGTAGCCGGCGCCCCCGCGGAGCCGGACGAAGTCGGAGAGGTCGCGCGAGCGCCAGACGTCGACGGTGACGGCGCCGGCCACGAACATCGTCCGGTCGAAGGTCTTGCCGCCGCGGGTCTCCAGGAACTCCATGCGCACGCCCTCGGCCCAGAGGCCGAAGTAGAGCGGCGGGTCGAACCGGCGCGGCTTCCCGAAGAAGGTGGTGAGGCGCAGGAGCGGCGTCGGGTAGACGCGGCTCGCGTCGACCCCGAAGACCAGCAGCTCGCCGTGGTTGCCGTCGGCCGAGGCCCATCCCTCGAGGAAGTGCAGGCGGGCGAGGGCGGGGGCGTTCCACCAGGTGAAGGGGCGATCCGCGCGGCCGCCGCCGGCGACGACGGCGTTGCCCGACCACGGCCCGCCCGAGAAGAGGTAGCCGCCGCCGAGGTAGTAGCGGGCGTTCAGGTCGAAGTCGACCTGCATCGCGCGCTGGCGCTCGTCGCGGTACCAGCCGGGCGGGCTCTCCGCGAGGGCGGGGACGACGGCGTAGCCGCGCGAGGTGAGGTCGTTCGTCGTCAGCGGCGGCCCGTCGCACCCGGGCGCGCGCTCGAGCTGCGCCACCGGCGACGCGTCCGGATCGAGCTCGGCGTCGGGCGCCACGAGGCACCGCTTCGTCGCGTCGTCACACTGCACCCGGTAGTAGGTGTCGGCGCGCACGAGGCAGCGGCTCGGCTCACCCCACCGGAGCGCGGGGGCTCCCTCCTGGACCCGCTGGAAGCGCGCCGGCAGGACCTCCGGCGCCGCCGCCTTCGCCGGGCGTGGCTCGGCCCGCGCCGCGGGCGCCGTGGCTGCCGGCGTGTGAGCTGCGGGAGCGGAGGCCGGCTCGGCGGCCTGTCCGGCTGCGACGGCGAGGATGACGGTGAGTGTGGTGATCATGGCAGGCCTCCCTCTCTGCAAGCAGTGTGACAGGGCGCATACCAGAGAGAGATCAAGCGCTCCCTGTGTGACGGACCATCCGGGGTGTGGCTGTCGGGCAACACGTGGCGCTCGACCGTGCTAAGGGTTTCGACATGACCATCGCGAACGTGAACGGCGGCCAGATCGCGTACCAGGACTCGGGCACGGGCAAGGACGTGGTCCTGCTGCTCCATGCGTTCCCGCTCAACCGCGGGATGTGGTCACGCCTGGTGACGGCGCTCGAGAAGCGGCACCGGGTCGTCGCGGTGGACTACCGGGGGTTCGGCCGCAGCGGCCTGCCGCCCGAGGCGCTCACGATGGAGGTCGTCGCCGAGGACGTCCGCGCCCTCCTCGCCCATCTGAGGGTGGAGCGGGCCGCGGTGGCCGGCCTCTCGATGGGCGGCTACGTCGCGTTCGAGCTCCACCGGCAGGCGCCGGGGCTCTTCCGGGGGCTCGCGCTCTGCGACACCAAGGCGGGCAACGACACGCCGGAGGGGGCGGCGGGGCGCGAGGCCTTCGCGAAGTCGGCGCTCGAGAAGGGGCTGCGCTGGGTCGCGGACGAGATGGTCCCGAAGCTCCTGAAGCCCCAGCCCGACGCGGCGGCCGCGAACGAGGTGCGCGCGCTCATCGGCCAGGCGACCCCGGCCGGCGTGGCCGCGGCGCAGCGCGGCATGGCGAAGCGCCCGGACTCCACCGCGACGCTCGCGACGATCGCCTGCCCGACGCTGGTGGTGGTCGGCGAGCAGGACACGCTCACGCCGCCCGCGGAGGCCGATAAGCTCGTCGCCGGCATCAAGGGGGCGCGCCGGGTCACGATCCCCGGCGCCGGGCACCTGCCTTGCATCGAGAACCCGGAGCCGTTCAACGTTGCGCTCTCCGAGTTCTTCGGGAGCCTCAAGGCCTAGCGGCAAGACGCCGCGCCTCGACAAACTGCGCAGGGGGAACACCATGAGTGCCGTCGCCCGTCTCTCGTCCGCCCTCCTCACCGCGAGTGTGCTCGCGCTCGCCGCCTGCGGCGGGTCCGACTCGTCGTCGCCGCCGCCCCCGCCGCCGCCCGCGGCGCCGACCGGGCTCACCGCGACGCCGTTCAACGGCGCCGTGGCGCTCGCCTGGACGCCCGTCACGGGCGCGACGAGCTACAACGTCTACCGCGCCGGCACCGCCGGGCTGCCGCTCGCGTCGATGATGCTCGCGGGTTCCCCGACCCATCCCGCTTTCAACGCCGAGACCGCCAACGCCGCCACCTGGTACTTCCGCGTGACCGCGGTGAACGCGGGCGGCGAGTCTCCTCCGACCGACGAGGTGCCGGCGTTCCCCGACGCGACCCTGCTACCGGCGCCGCCGACGGGCGTGACGGCCACCGCGGGCGACCGGACGGTGACGGTCGCCTGGGACGCCGTCCCCGGCGCGAACTCGTACAAGGTCTACCGCGCGCTCTCGCCGGGCGTGACGACCGGCGGAAGCTACACCGCCTGCGCGAGCAGCCCGTGCACGGTCTCCCTGCTCACCAACGCGACCCCGTACTACTTCGCCGTGTCGGCCTTCATCAACGTCGACGAGTCGGCGCTTTCGGCCGAGGTGATGGCGACGCCGCGCGCCATGCCGTACATCGACGCGACCGCCGTCATGCTCCCGGGCGGCACGTACGGGTACGGCGTCTACCAGGTCGAGGTCTGCACCGACAGCTCCTGCTTCACCCCGATCACCAACGCGACCGTCAGCCTCGGCGGGATGACGCTGGCGTACGACGCTGGGGACGAGGACTACTCGGCGCAGCCGACGGCCTCGATCGCAGGGAAGACGCTGGCGCTGGTCGTGACGATCCCGTCGGGGAGCGCGGTCGCGGCCGGAACGTACCGCGCGAGCGCCACGATGATCTACACGAAGACCCCGGCCCTCACGAGCCCGGCGAACGGTGCCACCTGGTCGGCCTCCACGAGCCACACGGTCTCGTGGACGCACGGCGCGCCCATCGACTCGTCGATCTACGGGGTCACCCTCGTCAACATGAGCAACCCCTTCGCGAGCTTCATGGATGCGGTCCCGACGACGCAGAACAGCGACACGATCCCGGGGGGGACGCTGGTGGCCAGCCCGACGGTGCCGACGCTGGGGGGCACCGCCAACCACATGGTGCTCGTCCAGCTTCAGCCTGCGAGCGGCCCGATGCCGATCACGACCGCGGCGTCCGGCTCCCGGTTCACCATCGCGGCGGCGGCCAACCCCGCGTTCATCACGGTCCAGTAGCAGCGGTAGGCGCCGCCCCGCCAGGGTGCCCCCGGGGCGGCGCCCTGCCTCAGCTCGGCTCGCTCACCGCGCTCGAAAGCGCCGTCGTGACGGCGGCGAGGGCGCGCTCGACCTGCGCCCGATCGGAGGCGCTGAAGCTGGCGTCCTCGTCGCCGAGGTTGTCGAGCTGCTCGGCGACGTAGGTGGCGAGCGCCGGGTGGTCGACCTCGACGGCCGGCGGCTCGCGCTCGAGCCCGCGCAGCTCGTCCCAGGCGGCGACGCCGAGCCGATCGCCGAAGCAGTGGTCGAAGATGACCCACGTCTCGAAGGCGAGGTCGTGCACGGTCGAGAGGGCCGAGTCGGAGAGCGGCAGCTCGTCGATCCAGGCGAGCACCTCCGGCTGGGCGTTGGTGAAGCGGTCGTGCAGCCGCCGCAGCTCGCGCTCGGGCGCGGCGGCGAGCTGGCGCCAGATCGCCTCGACGACGTCGGCCGGCGGCGAGGTGCCGGCGCAGGTGCCGCGCTCGCGCAGCGGCGGCGGCTCGGGGGGCGCCGGCGCCGCCTCGGGGGCGTCGTCGTCGCGCAGCCCGCGCCCGGACGCGATGCGGGCCCAGAGCCCGAAGAGGTTGGCGTAGAGCCGGCGCGCGTCCTCCGGCGAGGCGAAGCGGGGCTCGTCCTCGAAGAGCGAGGGGATGACGGCGGAGCGGCGCTCGTCGGCGGCGATGGCGTCGGTGAAGCGCGTGGCCACCTCCTCCACGTCGAAGGGGGAGCCGGCCTTCGCGAGCAGGGCGTCGAGCACCTCGGGCCCCTCGTAGATGGGCGTGAGGCCGGACGGCGGGGGGTCCTTGGGTTGGCGCTTGCTCACTTCGCCTCCTCGCGCGGGCGCAGGAGGCGCGCCGCGGCCCAGCGCATGAGCGCGCGCGGCAGCACGCGGTTGCCGAACACGGCCAGCTTGTTGAAGGGGCCCGGGACCGCGACGACGCCGTCCCCGGCGAGGAGGGCGAGCGCCGCCTCCGCCGCCGCGTCGGCGCTGAGGATCCCGGGCACGCGGTGGAAGCGGCCGCCCGTCCCGGCGACGAGGCCGAACTCGGTCTCGACCGGCCCCGGGCAGAAGGCGGCGAACCGGACGCCGGGGATCCGCTCGGCGGCGAGCGCCTCGGTGAAGGAGATGACGAAGGCCTTGCTCGCGCCGTACGCGGCCATGAAGGGCATCGGCGTGAAGCCGCCGGCGCTCGCGACGTTGAGCACGGTGCCCCGGTGGGCCGCGAGATCCGGGAGGAGCGCCTGCGTGAAGAGGACGAGCGCCTCGCAGTTGGTCCGGACCATGTCGGAGAGCCGGCGCGGATCGAGCCGCTCGAAGCGGCCGTAGACGCCGAAGCCGGCGTTGTTGACGAGGAGCGACGCGCCGCCCAGCTCGTGGGCGCGGGCGGCCATCTTGTCGGCCGCGTGCGGCGCCGCGACGTCGAGCGGCAGCATGTGGATCTTCGCGCCGCCCTTCGCCTCGGCCTCCTGCTGCAGGTCCACCAGCCGGTCGGCGCGCCGGGCGACGGCGAGGACCGGCCGGCCCCCGGCCGAGATGCGCAGCGCGAGGGCGCGCCCGATCCCGGCCGAGGCGCCGGTGACCACCGCGAGCTGCTTCCCGGGGGGCGTCGCCATCGCCCGGGAAGTCTAACGCTAGTTCTCGTCCTCCTCCCACGGACAGTTCGGGCACCTCTCGTGATCGGGCCCCATCCCCATGGGTCCCATCATCCCGGGGCCGCGCCCCGGACCGCGACCGGGACCGGGCCCCATCCCGGGCCCCATCCCACCGCCCCTGCCGGGGCCCATGCCGGGCATCCCCATCCCGCCCATTCGCTGCTCGAAGCGGCCGAGGAAGAGCGCGGCTCGCGCCTTCTTCTCGGGCGAGAGGTCCTTCGTGACGATGCCGAGCGTCTCCTTGTCGAGCGTGACGGCCTGGGCGCGCAGGTCGAGGAGCTTCGCGAGGGCGCCGTCCACCTCGGCGGCGGTCACCTTCTCGCCGGTCGCCGCGCGCCGGAGGACGTGGCGAGCGTCGCGGGTCTGCTTGTGGAGGGCCACGCGCCGGTCGTCCACCCGCTGGAGCGCGTCGGCGAGCCGGGTGGCCTGGGCCGTGTCGAGGTCGAGCGCCTCGGCGAGGCCGAGGTTGCGCGCGAGGCGCGCCCGCCGCTCCATCTTCTCGATCCGCGCGTCGGTGCCGTGGCCACCGGCCTCCGGGCCCGGCCCCGTGCCGCCGCGCGGCGCGGGCGCGGCCCCCTGCGCGAAGGCCGCGAGGGGGAGTGCTGCGATGAGGGCTGCGAGCTGCTTCTTCATGGTGTGGCTCCTTTCAATGGGAACGCTCCCAACAAACTGGCTTCCTTCTCTCGGAGGAGAGGCCCCCGCATCGCTTCTTCCCCTCTCCCCCACCGGGGGAGAGGGTCAGGGTGAGGGGGCGGTCTCTCCCGAAGTGAGCGGCCGTTCGACCGCCTCTCACTCTTCCTCGACCGCCCTCAGATACGCCGCGTCCGCCAGCTCCTCGGCGCGCGCCAGCTTCAGGTCGCCGTTGGACGTCGCGAGCTCCGGGTTCTCCTTCACCACGCGTTCGAGGAGCGCCTCCGGATCCGGCTCCTGCCACCTCGCGGTGGCGGCCGTCACCGCCGCGCCCTGTCGCGTGGCGGAGGGGATGACGACGCGGTTCGCGACCACGACGACGATCCCGGCGGCGAGGGCGCCGACGAGGAGGAGCCGCCCGATCCCCTTCACGATGGGGGCGCGGTCGAGCTCGCCGCGCACCTGCGCCGGGAGCCAGGCGAGCGCCTGCCGCTCGGCGTCGGAGGGCTCGGGCAACCGTGCGAGGCCGAGCGCCTGCGCGTAGGCGGCGAGCTCCGCGCGGCAGTGGGCGCAGGAGGCGAGGTGGGCGGCGAGCGCCGCTGCGTCGGCGGGATCCAGCGAGGCCTGGGCGGCGGTGGCGCGCTCGGCGATGAGGGGCTCGTAGTCGGTGCAGGAGGTCATGGGCGCTCCTCTCCGTCACGCATGAGGTCGCGAAGCCGCTTGGCGGCGTGGTGGAAGCTCACCTTGGCGGCGTTCTCGGAGATCTCGAGGGCGGCGGCGATCTCGGAGAAGGGGAGCTCGGCGTCGAGCCGGAGGGTGAGCACCTCGCGCTGGCGCGGCGGCAGCTCGAGGACGGCGCGGCGGACGCGGGCGGCGCGCTCGGCGTCGATGAGGCCGGCGAGGGGCCCCTGCCCTCCCCCCGGGAGCGCCTCGGCGTCGGTGGCGGAGGCGCGCCCCCAGCGGCCGGCGTCGCGGGCGTGGTTGCGAGCGAGGTTGACGGCGATCCGGACGAGCCAGCGGCGGAAGGGGGCGCGCTCCGCGAAGGGGCGGCTGAACGTGCGGCGGGCCGCCTCGAAGGCGCGGACGAAGGTCTTCTCGCCGAGGTCGCGGGCGTCCTCGGCGTCGCGCGCGTAGCGGCGGACGATGCGCAGGACCAGCTCCTCGTTGCGCCGGACGAGCGCGTCGAACGCGGCCCGGTCCCCCTCGAGGAAGGCCTGGACGAGGGCGTCGTCGGGGCTGGCAGGGCCGGTCATGGGGATCGCGAGGTCCACACCGGCAACAACCCCTTGCCGGCCCGGAGGTTAAAGACTAATCGTAGCCACCTGAATTCTTCACGCTTTTCCGGGGAGTACGCATGCTCGACCTGCGCGCCGTCGCCACCGACTTCGAGAGCTTCGAGCGCCGCCTCGCGCGGCGCGGAGAGGGGGC
>DATIVK010000059.1:0-10821 GCA_035465955.1 Anaeromyxobacteraceae bacterium
GTACCCGTCGGTGCTGGCGGCCGCGCCGCCCACCAGCTTCGCGTCGCCGGCGTCGGCGACGTTGTAGCGGGCGCGAAGCTCGTGGTCACCGTACCGGTGCTTCGCGGCGACCTGCCAGGCGAGCCGCTTGTACTCCTTGACCGCGCCCACCACGGCGCCCGGCTGCGTGAACGTGAGCTGGTCGACGATGAAGCTCACCGTCGTGGCGCCGGCCGGCGTGTCGAGCTGGTACCCCGCGCCCACCCGCCACGCCGTGTCGACTGAGCTGTGCGTCGCGGTGTTGGGCCGGGTCGCGCCGAACGCGGCCGACTTGGGCTTGAGCTGCTCGGGGTTCGACTCGGTGAGCGGGTCGCCCGCGGCGGCGCCGGTCGTGACCTTGACCTTGTCCGCGACGTTGATCCCGGCGAGGCCGTACCAGTCGTCGTGGCGCTCGAAGGCGGCGAGGACCGAGAGCCCCTTCCAGTCGTAGTTGATCCCGGCGCCGTAGAGCGCGGGGGAGAGCTTCCCGTCGGCGGCGGCGAACTCGTTCGCCGAGTACTGGAGCCGCACCGAGGCGCCGAGGACCTTGGGGGAGTGGTAGACGACGCTGTTGCCGGCCCGAACGTCGAAGCCGTTCACCACCGAGCCGGCCGGGTAGGCGCCCGACGCATCCGGCTTTCCGCCAGCGGCCGACACGCCCGCGGCGCTCTTGTAGTTGAAGCCGGCGCTGCTCGCGAGGCTCTGGTAGCCGAAGACGTCGGTGCTCTGGAACGGGTCGTCCGCCTTCGTCCCACCGGTGGCGAGCTTGAACGGCGTGTCCCAGTTTCCGTAGAAGAGCGTGCCGTAGGCGCTGGAGACGCCGACCCGGCTGTTCCGGCTGCAGATGCCCGAGGCGCTGATGCCGTCGATCGCGCCGCTCGTCTCGCACTGGGCGAGGACGGAGAGGCCGCCGACGACGTCGGCCTGCGCCTTCACGCCGACGTTGGAGGAGTCGATGGAGACCGCGTTGCGCGCGGCGACGCTGTCGGCGGGGTTGGTGGCGCCCCGCGCCTGGGTGATCTGGAAGTTGGCGTTGAGCGTTCCGTAGACCGTGACGCCGACCTTCGGGGCGGCGGGCGCGGCCGCTGCCGGTGCCGCTGCCGGGGCCGGCGCGGACTGGGCGGCCGCAGGGGTCGCGGCCGGCGCGGCCGCCTCCTGGGCGGCGGCCGGGAGCGCGGAGAGGGTGAGGGCCGCCGAGGCGGCGAGGCAGAGGAGCTTCGTCGGGTGCGTATTCATGGTGATCACTTCCCGGGGGTGTAGATCTGGTCGAAGGTGCCGCCGTCGGAGAAGTGGGCCGCCTGCGCCTTGTCCCAGCCCCCGAAGGCCTCGTCGATCGTGAACAGCTTCACCTGCGTGAACTCGCCGGCGTGACGCTTCGCGACCTTCGGGTCGCGGGGGCGGTAGTGGTGCTTCGCGGCGATCTCCTGCCCCTCCTCCGTGTAGAGGTACTTGAGGTAGGCCTCGGCCACCGCGCGCGTGCCGCGCCGGTCGACGACCTTGTCGACCACGGCGACCGGCGGCTCGGCCAGGATGCTGGACTTCGGGACGACGATCTCGAACTTGCCCTTGCCGAGCTCCTGGACGGCGAGGAAGGCCTCGTTCTCCCAGGCGAGCAGGACGTCACCGATGCCGCGCTCGACGAAGGTGGTCGTGGAGCCGCGCGCGCCGGAGTCGAGGACGGGGACGTTCTTGAAGAGCGCCTTGACGAACTCCTTCGCGGTCGCGTCCGAGCCGCCCTTCTTCGCCTTGGCGTGGGCCCAGGCCGCGAGGTAGTTCCAGCGCGCCCCGCCCGAGGTCTTGGGGTTCGGCGTGATGACCTGGACCCCCGGCTTCACGAGGTCGTCCCAGTCCTTGATCCCCTTCGGGTTGCCCGCGCGGACGAGGAAGACGATGGTCGAGGTGTACGGCGACGCGTTCTGCGGGAGCCGCTTCTGCCAGTCGGCGGCGATGAAGCCGGCCTTGGCGACCGCCCCCACGTCGTAGGCGAGGGCCAGCGTGACCACGTCGGCCTCCAGCCCGTCGATCACGGCGCGGGCCTGCTTGCCCGAGCCGCCGTGGGACTGCTTCACCTTGAGGGCCTGCCCGGTGGTGGCCTTCAGGTGCTTCGCGAAGGCGGCGTTGAACTCCTCGTAGAGCTCACGCGTCGGGTCGTAGGACACGTTGAGCAGCGTCACCTCGCCCGCGGCGGCGGGCGCGGGCGCCAGCGCCGCGCCGACCGCGGCCAGCGCGGCCGCGAAGAGCGCGGTCCTTCTCGTCGGGAACTCCATGGCTTCTCCTCCTCCTCTCGGCCGGTCCGTCCGGCGCGTTGTCCGTTATGGCGGATGCCATTCTCATTTCACGGCACGCCCGGGATGTCAAGCTGTAGCGGAGGTTTGTCCGTTGCGACGGACGGCGATGACGGCACGGGGGGTGCGCGCAGCCAGGGGGGGGCCCCGGCACGCCGATGGGGGGCCAGGCGCTCCTGCTCCCTCACCCTGGCCCTCTCCCTCGATGAGGGAGAGGGGAAGTTCCCAAGGGAGAAGCCTCGAGTCTCGACCCGCTAGAGCCCGGCGGAGGTGAGGCTGTCCACCTCGCCCTCGCGCACCGGGAAGACCCGGGCGCGGCGAGGCGAGAGGTGGACGCGGTCGCCGGCGGCGAGCGCCAGCGCCTCGCTGCGCGGCAGGTCGAGCTCCACCTCCACGCCGTCGCCGTAGCCGGGCGCGGAGAGCTCGACGCGCACCGCCGCCCCCAGCGGCACGAGCCGCTCGACCTTCGCCTCGAAGCTGCCGGGCAACGCGGCGCGGTGGATCTCGATCTCGTGGGGGCGGACGTAGACGTGGGCGCGCGAGCGCGCGGCCGCGCCGGGGACGGAGAAGACCAGGTCGTTGACGACCGCCCGCTCCTCCTCCACCCGCCCCTGGAACACGTTCACGGCCCCGAGGAAGCGCATGACGAAGGGGCTGGCCGGGTTCTCGAACACCTGCGTCGGCGTTCCGACCTGCTCGATCCTCCCGCCGTTCATCAGGACGATCCGGTCGGAGACCTCGAAGGCCTCCTCCTGGTCGTGGGTCACGAAGATGCTGGTGACGTGCAGCTCGTCGTGGAGCCGGCGGAGCCAGCGGCGCAGCTCGTCGCGGACGCGTGCGTCGAGCGCACCGAACGGCTCGTCGAGCAGCAGCATCCGGGGCTCGGTGGCGAGCGCCCGGGCGAGCGCCACGCGCTGGCGCTGCCCCCCAGAGAGCTGGTGCGGGTAGCGGGCGCGGTAGCTCTCGAGCTGGACGAGCCGCAGCAGCTCGCCGACCCGCTTCGCGACGGCCGCCTTCGGCGCCTTCCGGACGCGGAGCGCGAAGGCGACGTTCTCCTCCACCGTCATGTGGCGGAAGAGGGCGTAGTGCTGGAAGACGACGCCCACGTTCCGCTCGCGCGCGGAGCGGGCCGCCAGGCTCTCCCCCGAGTGGAGCACGTCCCCGCCGTCGGGCGACTCGAGGCCGGCGATGATCCGGAGGAGCGTGGTCTTGCCGCAGCCCGAGGGGCCGAGGAGGGCGACGAGCTCCCCCTCGGGGATCTCCAGCGACACGTCGCGGAGGACGGCGTTGCCGTCGAAGGACTTCCGGATGTCACGGATCGAGAGGCTCATGTGCTGCTCCGTTTCGCGGCGGCGCGATCCGCCTCCTGCTTCCACTCGAGCGCCTTCTTCACCGCGACCGTGCCGAGGGCCAGCAGGAAGAGGAGCGACGCGACGGCGAAGGCCGCCTGGAACTGGTACTCGCTGTAGAGGATCTCGACGTGCAGCGGGATCGTGTTGGTCTCGCCGCGGATGTGGCCCGAGACGACCGAGACGGCGCCGAACTCCCCCATCGCCCGGGCGTTGCACAGGATGACGCCGTACAGGAGGCTCCACTTGACGTTCGGGAGCGTCACGCGCGTGAAGATCTGCCAGCCGCTCGCGCCGAGGACGTGGGCGGCCTCCTCCTCCTCGAGCCCCTGCGCCTCCATGAAGGGGATCAGCTCGCGCGCCACGAACGGGAACGTCACGAAGACGGTCGCGAGCGCGATGCCCGGGACGGCGAAGACGATCTTGTAGCCGTGCTCGATCAGCCACGGACCGAACCAGCCGTGCGCGCCGAAGAGGAGCACCGTCACCATGCCGGAGATGACCGGCGACACGCCGAACGGCAGGTCGATGAGCGAGACGAGCAGGTTCTTGCCGCGGTAGCGGAAGCGCGTCACGGACCAGGCCGCCGCGAGGCCGAAGAGCGTGTTGAGGGGGACCGAGATGGCCGCCACCGTGAGCGTCAGCCGGATCGCGGCGAGCGCGTCGGGCTCGCGCAGCGCCTCGAGCCAGAGGCCGGCCCCGCCCTTCAGGGCCTCGTAGAGGACCGCGACCGCGGGGACGAAGACGAAGGCGGAGAGGAAGACGAGGGCGGCCGCGATCAGGGCGCGGCGCACCCACGGCGGATCCTCCGTGGCGCGCAGGGGGCGGGCCCGGCGGGCTCCCCCCGGAGGGAGATCCGGCAGGGCATGGAGCGCGGGCGCATTCTCCCCCTCTCCCTGGCCCGGTCCCTCCGCGTCGCGGGAGCGGGGAGCGCTCGACGAGACCTCGCTCATGCCCGTCCCGTCCTCTCCCGCGTCCAGGCCTGCAGCCGGTTGATGGCCAGGAGGAGCACGAAGGACGCGACGAGGAGGACGGTCGCGATGACCGCGGCCCCCGCGTAGTCGAACTGCTCGAGCCGCGTCATGATGAGGAGCGGCGCGATCTCGGTCTTCGCGGGCATGTTCCCCGAGATGAAGACGACCGACCCGTACTCGCCGAGCGCGCGCGCGAAGGCGAGGGCGAAGCCGGTGAGCGCCGCGGGGACGATGGCCGGCAGGATCACGCGCCGGAACGCCTGGAGCCGCGACGCCCCGAGCACGGCCGCCGCCTCCTCCAGCTCGGGGTCGAGGTCCTCCAGGACCGGCTGGACGGTCCGGATGACGAACGGCAGGCCGATGAACGTGAGGGCCAGGACGACGCCCAGGGGCGAGAAGGTGGCCTTGACGCCCAGCGGCTCCAGCCAGCGCCCGATCCAGCCGTTCGGCGCGTAGACCGCGGTGAGCGCGATGCCGCTCACCGCCGTCGGGAGGGCGAAGGGCAGGTCGACGATCCCGTCGACGAGGCTCCGCCCCGGGAACCGGTAGCGCGCGAGGACCCAGGCCACGAGCACGCCGAAGACGACGTTGGCCGCCGCGGCGATGAAGGAGGCGCCGAAGCTGAGCCGGTAGGAGGCGAGCGCCCGGGGCGAGGCCGCGACCGCGAGCGCCTGATCCCAGCCGGCGCCGCTCGCCCGGAACGCGAGCGTCGAGAGCGGGAGCAGGACCACGACGCCCAGGTAGAAGACGGTGAAGCCGGTCGTGAGCCCGAAGCCGGGCAGCACGCCGCGGGAGCGCGCGGCGGTCATGAGCGCCCCCGCGGACCTGGGGTGTCACTCCTCTCCCCCACCCCGGTGGGGGAGAGGCCGGGTGAGGGGGGGGACTTGAGGTGCAGGCCGCACTCGGTCTTCTCGCGGCCGCGCCAGCGGCCCGACCGCGGATCCTCGCCGGGCTTCACGGCCGTGGTGCACGGCGCGCACCCGATGCTCGAGAACCCCTGGTCGTGGAGCGGGTTGTACGGGATCTCCGCCCGCCGGAGGTGCGACCAGACGTCGTCCGCCTTCCAGGCGGCGAGCGGGTTGACCTTCACGAGCCCGAACCGGGCGTCCCACTCGACCACCTTCGCGTTGGCCCGCTCCGGCGTCTGCTCGCGCCGGATCCCGGTCACCCAGGCGTCGAGGCCGGAGAGGGCCGCCCGGAGCGGCCGCACCTTGCGGAGCTCGCAGCAGGCGTCCGGATCGGCGAGCCACGGCGCCGGCCTCCCCGCCTCGACGACCCGCGGGGCGTCGGAGGTGATGGCGGTGACCTTCAGCCCATACCGCTCCTCGAGGCGCGCCCAGAGGGCGTAGGTCTCCGCGAAGAGGAAGCCGGTGTCGAGGGTGAAGGCGCCGATCGGCAGCCGCTCCCGCGCGATGACCTCCAGCAGGAGGTTGTCCTCGGGCCCGAAGGAGGTCGCGAGGGAGATCCTCCCCGGGAAGTGCGGCGCGACCGCCGCGAGGATCTCGCCCGGCGAGCGCCCCTCCAGCTCCTCCGCCCATCGGGCGATCTGCTCCCTGCTCACGCTTCCGCTCACTGGATCATCCCCGCGCCGACGGTGTCGTGGGTCGTCTCGTCGACGACGATGAACGCCCCCGTCGCGCGGTTCTCTGCGTACGGGTCGGCGAAGACGGGCTGCGCGAGCTTCAGGGTCACGCGCGCGATGTCGTTCAGGGCGAGGCGGGTCGCCGGCGCCCGCTCCAGGGTGTTGACGTCGATCCGCCACTCGATGGCGGCGAGCGACGCCTTCGCCTCGCGCGTCGTGTGGCGCACGAGGTAACGGCGCCCGGGCTCGAGCGGCCGCTCGTGGAGCCAGCAGACGATCGCGTCGAGCGTCCTGGAGGGCGCTGGGGCCTCCCCTGCGCGGACGAGCAGGTCGCCGCGCGAGACGTCGAGCTCCTGATCGAGCAGGAGCGTCACCGACTGCTCGCTCACGGCCGACGCCAGGGGCTGGTCACCGAGCCGGATCCCCTTCACGCGCGCCGTCCGCCCCGACGGCAGGTGCTGGACCTCGTCGCCGACCCGCAGCGCGCCCGACTCGACCCGACCCGCGTAGCCGCGGAAGTCGTGGTGGGAGTCGTCCTTCGGCCGGACGACCCACTGGACCGGGAAGCGGAAGCGCTCCGGCCGCTCGGCGTGGGCGGCCGGCGCCGCTTCGAGGATCCCGAGGAGCGTGGGACCGGCGTACCAGCCGAGGTTCGCGCCGCGGTCCACCACCATGTCGCCGTTCAGCGCCGAGAGGGGGACGAAGCGGACGTCGCCGATCCCGAGCCGGTCCGCGAAGGCGCGGTAGTCGGCGGCGATCCGGTCGAAGGTCTCCTGCGACCAGCCCACGAGGTCCATCTTGTTCACCGCGACGACCAGGTGCGGGATGCCGAGGAGGTGCGCGAGGTACGAGTGGCGCCGCGTCTGCGTCACCACCCCCTTGCGGGCGTCGACGAGGATGATGGCGAGGTCGGCGGTGGAGGCCGCCGTCACCATGTTGCGCGTGTACTGCTCGTGGCCGGGAGCGTCGGCGATGATGAACTTGCGGGTGCCGGTGGAGAAGTACCGGTACGCGACGTCGATCGTGATCCCCTGCTCCCGCTCGGCCTGGAGACCGTCGGTCAGCAGCGACAGGTCCACCGCGTCGTGGCCCCGCTTGCGCGAGGTCTTCTCGATGGCGTGGAGCGCGTCGGCGAGGATGGAGCGCGTGTCGTGGAGGAGTCGCCCGATGAGGGTGCTCTTGCCGTCGTCCACGCTCCCGGCGGTCAGGAACCGGAGGAGCCCGTCGCGATCGGGCACCGTGCGAGCGGGTGCCGGGGCCAGGGCGGTCATTAGAAGTACCCCTCCTTCTTTCGCTGCTCCATCGACGCCTCGGACGTCTGGTCGTCGAGGCGGGTCGCGCCCCGCTCGGTGATGTTGGTGGTGGCCGTCTCGGCGACGATCTCCTCGACCGTCGTCGCGGTCGACTCGACCGGGGCGGTGCAGGTGATGTCGCCCACGGTCCGGAAGCGGACCGAGACGGTCTCGACGGTGTCGCCCGGGCGCGGGGGCGTCAGCGGCGTCACCGGGACGAGGGCGCCGCCGCGCCGCACCACCTCGCGCCGATGGGCGAAGTAGATCGACGGGAGCGCGAGCCGCTCGCGGGCGATGTACTGCCAGACGTCCAGCTCGGTCCAGTTGGAGATGGGGAAGGCGCGGATGTTCTCCCCCTTGTGGATCCGGGCGTTGTAGAGGCTCCAGAGCTCCGGCCGCTGGTTCTTCGGATCCCACTGGCCGAACTCGTCGCGGAAGGAGAAGACCCGCTCCTTCGCCCGCGCCTTCTCCTCGTCGCGCCGCGCGCCGCCGATGCAGGCGTCGAACTCGAACTCCGCGATGGCGTCGAGGAGCGTGACCGACTGGTGCTTGTTGCGCGGCTCGTCGGGGCGCGAGAGGACGATCCGCCCCTTCGCGATGGAGTCGTCGAGCGACCGGACGATCAGCCGCTCCCCGAGCTCCGCCGCCCGGCGGTCGCGGAAGTCCGTGACCTCGGCGTAGTTGTGGCCGGTGTCGACGTGCAGGAGCGGGAACGGGAAGCGCGCCGGGCGGAAGGCCTTCTCGGCGAGCCGCAGCAGGCAGATCGAGTCCTTCCCGCCCGAGAAGAGGAGGACCGGGTTCGCGCACTGCCCCGCCACCTCGCGGAGCACGTGGATCGCCTCGGCCTCGAGCCAGTCGAGGTGCGAGAGGCCGGCGGCGGCCGTGGCCGGCGACGGCGGGGGCGCCGCCACGCCGTGCCCGGAGACGGGGGGGGGTGGTGACTCGGCGGCGGAGCGTGGTAGTGGATGGATGTCTGCCATGACGGACGCATCCTAGATAACGGAGCGGCCTCTTGTCAAACGGAGCCCCGCGGATCGTCCACGGTCGCGAGAGGAGCGCGGGGCGGCGCAGCCCTCTGGGGGTGCCGCCCGGCGGGGCCCCATCTCGCCCGTGGCGATCCTTCCCCGCGGGGCCTATGGCTGGGGCGCGCCCTTCCCTGAGCGGGGCGCGATCGGAGGCATCCCATGCACGCCCGCACAGTCCGTCACGCCATCCTCCCGCTCCTCGCCCTCGTCGCGGTCCCCGCCGCGGCCTGGGACCCGGCCTTCGGGTTCGACTTCACCCTCCACGGGGGGTTCGACCGCTACGACGCCGTGTCGCTGAAGAGCGGGCTGCGGGCGGCCGACTTCACGGACGGGCAGCAGCTCAAGGACGCGTCGCTCACCGTGGGCGCCACCGGCATCGTTCGTCTGGGCATCTTCGAGGTGGGGCTCCTCGGGGAGCAGGGGCGCCCGGGCAGGGCCAACCCGACCGCGACCTTCGGCGCCCTCGGCGGCCTCGGGATGAGCCTCGGCCGGCTGCGGCTCGAGGCGCTCGGCGAGCTGGGCGGCCAGCGCTACGCCGACGCGCTCAACAACCCCGCCGTCATCCGGGACACCAACCGCGCCGACTGGCTCGCCTATGCGGGGCTCCGCCCCGGCCTCTCGCTGCGGCTCGGGGAGACCGGCAACTGGCTCGTCGGCCTCTGGGCCTTCGCCCGCTGGGACCTGATGCAGAAGGACGTCCACGTCACGCTCGCCCAGGTGAGCGGCGACGGCCGCTACGATCTGGGCGGCTCCCAGATCGGCGCGGCGGCGCGGCTCGGGTTCACCTTCTAGGCGCCCTGGGCGCCGCCGTCCTCGGCGAAGTCGCCGCCGTCGAACCGGAACCGCTTCACCTCGGTGACCCTCCCTCCTCGGACGCCGAAGACCAGGTACTCCGCGCCCGGCAGGACCTGGGCGCCGTCCACCAGCGCGTCGGCCCGGTCCTTCACGGAGAAGTAGGCCCCCACCTCGACGTGGGAGTGCCAGACGGCGGCGATCTCGCCGCCGGTCGCCGACAGCTCCTCATGGACGCGCAGCTGGGCGCGCGGGTCCATCAGGTAGGCCTCCCGGCTCGACCGCGGGAAGGCCGCCGGATCCCGCGCGTGGTAGCGATCGGCCACGTTCTCGACCTGGACGACGTGGAGCGCCCCGTCGCGGCGAACGACGAAGCCGCAAGCCTCGCGCCCGGGGTCGGCCTCGCAGAGGGCCGAGATCCGGGCGAGCAGCTCCGGCGGATAGGCGGGGGCGCTCACCGCCCCCCCTTCCGCTCCCAGCTCGCCGGATCGAAGTAGCGGTCGGCGCGGTCCGGAAGGACCGTCACCACGTTCCCCGCCTCCCCGCGATCGGCCATCTGCCCGGCCACGACGAGCGCGCCGGCCACGGCGGCGCCGGCCGAGTGGCCGACGAAGAGCCCCTCCTCCGCCCCCAGCCGCTCCGCCATGGCCCAGCCCTCCGCCGTCGGCACGCTGATCACCGAGTCGAGCTGCGCCGGATCGTAGATCGCCGGGACGATGGACGTCGCCATGTGCTTGAGCCCCTCGAGGCCGTGGAGCGGCTCGGCCGGCTCCACGCCGTGGCAGCGGACGCCGGGCACGAGGTGCCGGAGCCCGCGCGTCGTGCCCATGACCGTCCCGCTCGTCCCCATCCCCGCGACGAAGGCGGCCACCCTCCCGTCGAGCGCCTCGGCGATCTCGACGGCCGTGCCCAGCTCGTGCGCCCGCGGGTTCTCCGGGTTCCCGTACTGGTCCGGGTAGAACCAGCGCTCCGGCTCCGCCGCGACCAGCTCCCGCACCTTCCGGATGGCCCCGTCCGAGCCCTCCAACGGATCCGAGTAGATCACCTCGGCGCCGTAGGCGCGGGCGGCCTGCTTGCGCGGCAGGCTCACGTTGCCGGGCATCACGAGCGTGCAGCGCAGCCCCAGCGCGGAGCAGATCCAGGCGTAGGCGATGCCGGTGTTGCCGCTGGTCGAGTCGATGAGCGTGCGCCCCGGGGCGAACGTCCCGTCGGCGAGCGCCACCTGGATCATCCGGAGCGCGGCGCGGTCCTTCACCGAGCCGCCCGGGTTCATGAACTCGGCCTTCGCGTAGATCCGGATCCCCGGCAGGCCGGCGCCGATCCGGCGCAGCCGCACGAGCGGCGTGTTGCCGACCGCGCCGAGGAGGGACTCGATGGGCGGATGCGCCCGGGGGCGGGCGAGCCCCGGCAGCGCCTCAGCCGGCGTGCTTCGGATCGGTGCGGTGGTGGAGGTGCGGCTGGACGTGCTTGTAGAGGACATAGATGTTGCACCCCAGGCAGAAGC
>DATIVK010000060.1:0-1618 GCA_035465955.1 Anaeromyxobacteraceae bacterium
CCGGTCGGCCGGCAGCCCCGCGGCCGCGGCCGCCTCGGCGGTGGCGCGCGCGCGCGGCCCGAAGGCGGCCAGCAGCGCCACGCCCGCGCGGGCGGCCGCCTCGCCGACGCCACGGTGCGCCTCGGCCTCGAAGGCCCCGAGCTCCAGCATGTCGCCGAGCACGGCGACCGGGCGCGCCGCCTCGTCGTCGTCGGCGAGGTCCGCGAGGGTCTGGAGCGCCGCCCCCATCGACAGGGGGTTGGCGTTGTAGCAGTCGTCGATGAGCCGGATCCCGCTCCCGAGCCGCTCGACCCGCAGGCGCCGCCCGACCGGACGGACGTCGCGGAGCCCGGCCACGATCTCCCGGTCGGTGCAGCCGAGCGCGAGGGCCGCGGCGGTGGCGGCGGCGGCGTTGGCCGTGTTGTGGGCGCCGACGAGCGGCAGCGTCACCTCGAGCTCCCGGTTGCCGACGCCGAGCAGGAAGCGCAGCCCCTCGGGCGCGTGCCCGAGGATCTCCAGGACCACGACGTCGCCGCGCCGCTGCCGCCCGGCCGCGAAGGTGAGGACGCGGCGGCCGCTCGCCTGCGCGCGCTTGAGCATCCGGGCGTCGTCGGCGTTGGCGATGGCGACGCCGGTGGGCGGGAGCCCCTCGTAGAGCTCCGCCTTCGCGTCGGCGACCCCGTCGACCGTGCCGAGCCCCTCCAGGTGCGCCGCGGCGGCGTTGGTCACCACGCCGATCTGCGGCCGCGCGACGCCGGTCAGCCGGGCGATCTCGCCGGGGTGGCTCATCCCCATCTCGATGACGGCCGCCGCGTGCCCCTCGTCGAGGCCGAAGAGCGTGAGCGGCACGCCGATCTCGTTGTTCAGGTTCCCGTCGTTCTTCAGCGTCGGCCCGCGCTTCGCGAGGATCGCGGCGATCATCTCGCGGGTCGTCGTCTTGCCGTTCGAGCCCGTCACGGCGACCACCGGCAGGTCGAAGCGCATCCGGTGGAAGCGGGCGAGCGCCCCGAGCGCCGGGAGGGTGTCGGGGACGGCGAGCAGGGGGATCGGGGCCGTGGCCAGGGCGGCCGCCCGATCCTCCGCGACGAGCGCGGCGGCGGCGCCGGCCCGGGCGGCCGCGGCGACGAAGTCGTGGCCGTCGAAACGGTCCCCCTTCAGCGCGACGAAGAGCGCGCCGGCCACGGCCTTGCGGCTGTCGATCCCGACGCCGGTGACCTCGCGCGGCGGGGTCCCGATCCAGCGCCCGCCGGCGACGCCGGCCAGCTCGCAGTGGTTGAAGCGGGGCCCGGTCATGGGCTCACCCCCAGGGCCGCGCGGGCCTCCTCGCGATCGTCGAAGGGGTGCCGCTCGGTGCCCACGAGCTGGTAGTCCTCGTGCCCCTTGCCGGCGACGAGGACGGCGTCGCCCGCGCGCGCCGCCTCGATCGCGAGGCGGATCGCGGCGCGGCGGTCGGGCTCGACGACGAAGCCTCCCTCGCCCCGCCGGGCCGCGGCGGCGTCGATGGGGGCGAGCGGCGTCCGCGCGAGGCCCGGGACGATCTCCGCGAGGATGGCCGCGGGGTCCTCCGTCCGCGGGTTGTCGCTCGTCGCGATCACGAGGTCCGCGCCGCGCCCGGCCGCCTCCCCCATGAGCGGGCGCT
>DATIVK010000061.1:0-9345 GCA_035465955.1 Anaeromyxobacteraceae bacterium
TCCACCGAGGAGCAGTTCCGGATCAAGACCGACCTGCTCGACGCGTCGACGCAGTTCGCCGAGGCCACGCGCCGCCTCGAGGCGGGCAGCTACCGGGGGGCGATGGAGTACTTCCAGTTCGCCACCGACATCGAGCCGAGCGGCACGAACCGCGCCCACCTCGCGTGGTCCCGCTACCTCGTGGATCCTCAGCGGAACGCGCGGCTCGTGCTCACCGAGCTGGCGGGGCTGCAGAAGCAGGAGCCCGGCTGCAACCGCGCCTGGTACTTCGCGGGCGAGATCCAGCGGGCGCTCGGCCTCTACGCCGAGGCGGAGGAGTCCTTCCGGCGCGCCTACAAGACCGACCTGGGCGACAAGAAGAGCCAGCAGCTCGCGGTCGACATGATGCGCGCGAGGCGCGAGGCGAAGTAGGGCGGCGCGGCGAAAACGGCGCGCAGCATGGTGATCGTCCCCTCTCCCCCAACGGGGGAGAGGGTCAGGGTGAGGGGGCAGGCTCCCAGTAGATCCCGCTCCCTCTCCCTAGCCCTCCCCCTCGATGAGGGGGAGGGGACGCTTCCACGGGGACGCAGTCCCCGCTACGCAACCGCAGCCCCCGCTACAGCGGGAACGAAACGCCCAGCTTCAACATGCCGGAGCCGACCTCGGCCTTGAGCGCGAGGTTGTTCTTGAGCTTGAACTTCGCACCGGCCGCGCCCTGGATGAAGAACGCGCTCGCGTGGGGACCGGCCCAGCCGGCGTAGGACGAGTCCCAGTCCGCCGACCACCAGCCGATGGCGACGCCCGTCTCGAGCTTCGGGTAGACGGCGAACTGGGGCGTGAGCCAGAAGTCCCAGAGGATACCCACCGTCGGGATGAAGGCGTTCCAGGTCAGGTCGTTCCAGGTTGTCGACCCATAGATGGGATTGCCCCAGTAGTCGTAGCCGACGATGGAGACCTTCGGGTACTGGCCGAAGTTGGCGTGGACGAAGTCGAGCCCGAAGTCGAGGGCGATGTCGTCCTTCACCTGCGCGTGCAGGATCCCTTCCGGAACGAGAGGCAGCTGGTAGCGGGCGCCGATGCCGACGCCGCTGTCGCCCCAGTAGTAGGCGAAGATGCCGTGGAGGGAGAGCTCGCCCCCGCGGCCGCCCTGCTGCTGGGCGTGAGCGGGGGTGGCCGAGAGAGCGAGCGCAGCGATCGCCGCGAAGAGGTAGCGCTTCATTTGGTGCATCTCCTTGCTGGGCGTGGAGGGTGCCCGAACGGGGGGTTTGCATAGCACATCCGCTCTGCGCGAAGTCCGACTGATCTCCGCTGCGCCTGACCTGCGCGATCCTCCCACACCGGCGCGGCAACCCTTGACCCTCCCCAAGACCCGCGGCTAACCTCGCCGCGCTTCGCGCGTTTTCCCCACCGGAGGCTTCATGCGTCGCACGTTGGCGCTCGTCATCGCCGCCCTGCTCCCTGCCGCCGCGCACGCGGAGCCCCTGGACATCGATCTGGGGCAGCTCGGCGCGCCGGACGCGAGGGTATGGGTCGCGGCCGGATACACCCCGAGCTTCGGCGACGCCACGCTCGCCGCCGCCGACGCCAAGGCCCGCTTCGGCATGCTCTCCTCGGAGCTGGCGCTCGCCCTCACCACGTCGCTCCTCACCCCCGGCTCCACCACCGGACACTCGGGCTTCGACATCGCGCTCGAGGGGGCCTACGGCGGCGTCCACGTCAACGAGATCGGCACCGCGACCGGGACCTACGACACGGCGAGCGGTTCCGTGGCGTTCGGCCCCCGCAACTACTGGCCCACGCGCGGGCTGACGCCCAACGAGCTCTTCGTCCCCGGCGTCCGGATCCGCAAGGCCCTCCCCTTCAGCTTCGAGCTGGGGGCGCGCTTCAAGTACGTCTCGCAGTCGGCGCTCTACGCCGGCCAGCTCGAGACCAAGTGGGCCTTCTTCGAGGGCGATCGCGTCCTCCCTGACTTCGCGCTCCGGATCGCCTACACGCGGGCGGGCGGCGTCCGGACGCTCAACCTCGCGACCACCGACTTCGACTTCGTCGTGTCGAAGCGCTGGGGCGTGCTCGGCGTCGTCAGCCTCACCCCCTACGGCGCCCTCCGCTTCACGTACATGCGCGCGTCTTCGGAGCCGATCGTCTTCTTCCCTGACGCCACGGCCGGCACCCAGGAGGCGCGCACCGCCTCCTTCCCGCGCCTCACGAGCACGTTCTTCCGCCCGACGCTCGGCCTCCGGATGACCACGTACGCGCTGAGCCTCGCCGCCGAGATCACCCAGTACGGCGGCGGCGAGTTCCGGCCGGCCGGCTACCCCACCTTCCGCGTGAAGCCCTCGCTGGCCGGCTCCTTCCGGCTCGGCTTCGAGTTCTAGGCCGCCCCATCGCCCTGCCCTCTCCGCCGATGGGGAGAGCGGACGTCACCGGTGGGTCGCCCGGCGGACGGCCTCGCGAGCGGCGCCGGGATCGTTGGCGATGATCCCCGCGGCCCCCAGCGCGCAGAGCCGCGCGACGTCCTCCGGCGCGTCGACCGTCCAGGCGAAGACGCCCCGGCCGCCGCGCTCCCAGCGCCGTAGCCGCGCCGCCGTCGCCAGCCGGACGTCGGGGTTGAGCGACGACGGGCGCAGGAGCGCCGCGGAGAGCGGCACCCTCGCCCGCCACGCGTGACCGTCCTCGAAGAGGAGGCCGGTCGCCACCCGCGGCGCGAAGGCGCGGAACGCGGCGACGAGCCGGAAGTCGAAGGAGCTGACGAGGACGCGCTCCTCCGCCCCGAGCTCCCGCACCAGCCGCGCGACGGCGCGCGCGAGCCCGACGTCGGGAGGCCGCAGCGCCGCGGACTTCAGCTCCACGTTCACGACGGCGCGGGGCAGCGCCTCGAAGACCTCGGCGAGGAGCGGCACCCGCTCGTCGCGGAAGCGCGCGCCCTTCCAGCTCCCCACGTCCACCGCCCGCAGCGCCGAGAGCGGCGCGTCGCGCAGGACGAGCGGCGAACCCCCGACGCGGCGCAGGTCGTCGTCGTGGGCCACGACCAGCTCGCCGCTCCCGCAGCGCCAGGCGTCGAGCTCCACGCCGTCCGCCCCCCGCTCCAGCGCGAGCCGGAAGGCCGCGATCGTGTTCTCCGGCGCCTCGGCGCTCGCGCCGCGGTGGCCGAGGACGAGCGGGCGCCCCTCGGCGCGCGGCGGCGGGATGAAGGGGAGAGGCATGGCTTGGCGCTCCGTGGGGTCGGCGCTATGCTAGCGCGCCTTCCAGGAAACGCCCCATGGCAGAGCTCCTCGTCGTCCTCTTCGTCCTCGTGCTCGTCTTCGGCTCGAGCAAGGTCCCCGCCCTCGGCGACGGGCTCGGCCGCGCGATCCGGAGCGTCCGGAAGGCGCTGAAGGGCGGCGGGGACGAGTAGCGCCCCCTCGCCCTGACCCTCTCCCCCGCGGGGACGGGGAGGGGCTCCCGTCAGGGCGCGGTCCGCTCCCCGACGAGCCGGCTCGCCAGCGCGCGCACCATGCCGTGCAGCGCGCCGTCGCGCGCGATCTCCTCGAGCTCGCCCACCCCGAGGAAGGCCAGCAGCTTCATGGCCACCTCGGTCTCCACGTACGGGTTCTTCACCACGGCGAGGACGACCGCGGGGCGCGTCCGCCAGCGGCGCGACTCGTAGAAGCAGCGGAGCGTCTCCGGCCGGATGGGGCGGCGCGACGCGATCCGGACGGCGAAGGGCTCGGTCAGCTGCGCGTTCTGCAGCAGCTCGCGCACCACGACCGGCTCCCCCTCCGCGGCGAGCCGGGCCAGCAGGTCGGGGTCCCGGTTCGCGCGGGCCATCGCCTTCTTGTGACCGAGCGTGAGGCGCGCGAGGCGAGGGTCGGGCTTGTCGCGCGGCGCGACCCACTCCTTGTGCGCCCTCGGCGCCACGAAGAGGCTCGTCACCTCGACGAGCCCGCGCTCTGCCGCCGCGGCGTAGATCGCGGCCGACCGCTCGTAGCCGAGCTCCGCCGGGGGGTCGGCGAGCGCCTGGCCGACGGCGGCGATCGCCACCCGGCAGCCGGCGGAGTTGGCGCGCGCGAGCGCGGCGATCGCGAGCGCGGCGAGCGAGGGCTCCATCCCGGCGAAGAGCCGGCCTGCGGCGCCGCGACGCGCGCCCCCCTCCTCGAGCGCCCCGAGCCGCCGGGCGAGCGTCTGCGCGACCTCCGTGGCTCCCGGCGCGCCGGCGACGCGATCGGGCATGCTAGCGGGCCTTGGCGTCCGCCCCCGCCTCGATGGGCTCGACGGTGACGCGCAGGGCGGCCCCCGCCACGTCGGCGGGGTAATCGGAGATGGCGACGAGGAACGGGACGTCGGCGCCCGGCGTCACCGGCTGCCGCTTCCCCTTCAGCCGCCGCGCGACGGCCTCGGCGAGCCCCGCCGCGTCCCGCGACGCGTTGAGCTCCTCGGGCGTGGGGACCGCGCCGGCGCTCGCCTCCCCTCGCGCGATCACCACCTCCTTGCGCAGCACCTCCACGCGGACGCGCAGCCCGGGGACCGCGCCGGCAGCGTGGGAGACCGCCGCGCCCGCGACGAAGAGGACCGGCGGCGCGTCGGCGCGCTCGTACAGCCCGGAGCGCACCCTCGTCGCCGTGAAGGGCGCCGTGGCGACGGCGCCGGCGTCGGGCCGCAGGGAGGCCAGCGCCCCGGCGCCCGGGCGCGCTCCGCGCCAGTAGGCGAGGAAGCCGAGCGCCACCGCGAGGAGCGCGACGAGCGAGATCGCGTTGACCACGATCGCCCGGATCCGCGACGAGCGGCGGTGCATGTCGACGACCGCCTCCGGGTCCCCCGTCTCGGCGGGAGGCGCCGCGGAGGCGGCGGGAGGGGGCTCCTCGTTGCGCACCGCCCTGGCCGGGGGCGGCGCGGGCTCGCGCATCGCCTCGCCCGACGGCCCCTCGTCACCGAAGCCGGTCGGGCCGCCGAGCTCGAGGCTCTCCTCTCCCTGCCCGGCGTAGGGATCCGCGCCGAACTCGCCGAAGGCGGGCATCGGCGCGGCGTGCGGTGGACGGGCCGGCGTCCGCTCGTCGAGCATCAGGTCGGGCTCGGCCGCGTGGGCGGCGGGGGACGGCCTCGCGGCGGGCGGCGGGAAGGCGGCACCGTCGTCGAGCGCCATCCCGTCGTCCGAGGAGGCGAAGTCGAAGCCGTCCTCCAGGATCCCGGAGGGCTCGGGCGGGGGCGTGGCGGCCGCCGCCTGGAGCCCCGGCCCTGGAGCGCGGTGGGCTCCTCCGGGCGCCGGACCGCCGAGGAGATCGGACAGGTCCGTCACGGCCGAGGGCGCCCCCGGGGAAGCGACCGTGGCGACGAACGGATCGACGGAGCCGAGGGAGGGCGTGACCGCCTCGGGGGGCGAGGCGAGGCCGAAGGGATCGTGGGCGAACGGGTCCGCCGCCGCAGGTGCGGACGCGGCCGCCGCGAAAGGGTCCACCGCCGCCGACGGACGACTCGGCGACGCCGCGGCGAAGGGATCGGCGCTCGGGGGCGCGGCCGCGCTGCGGCTGAAGGGATCCGCGGCGAAGCCACCGGGCCGGAAGCCGGGGCGCGGCCCCGCCTCGAGGTCGAGATCCAGCGCCCCCCCGGTGGGGCGCGCGGGCCCGGGCGCGGGCTCCGGCTCGCGGTGGACCACGAAGACGGTCTGGCACTTCGAGCAGCGCACCTTGGCGCCCCGCGCCCCGACCTTGTCGTCGGCGACCTTGAACCTGGCCTGGCAGGAGTTGCAGACGACGATCATTGGGAGCCTCGGAATCCGCAGATTACACCCCAGACCGCTTGACACAAAGCGCCGCGGTTATGAACAATCTCCCTGATTGCGGGCACTTGCGCCCCGGAGCGTTCCCCATGAACGACGAGCAGCAGCCCGAGGCCGAGGTCCCTGCAGCGCACGAGCCCAAGGTCATCAAGCGGTACACGAACCGGAAGCTCTACGACACGGTCGAGTCGCGCTACGTCACGCTCGACGAGATCGCGGCGATGATCCGGGCCGGGGCCGAGGTGAAGGTCATCGACAACCGGACCCGCGAGGACCTGACGTCGATCACCCTCGCGCAGATCATCTTCGAGCAGGAGAAGAAGAGCTCCCAGACCAGCCTCTCGACGCTGCTCGGCCTGATCCGGCAGGGCGGCGACATCGCCCACCAGCTCGTCGGCGGCACGGGCGCCGAGCTGCGCGATCGCGTCCAGGCGGTCTTCTCGCGGGGGCAGCGCGGCGGCGGGAGGGCCCGGGACCTGCTCGCCGTCTCGCGCGAGGCGATCGCCGCGCTCCAGAGCCGGCTCGACGAGCGCGTCCGGACCGCCTTCGACGGGGTGAGCCACGTCGGCGAGGTCCGCAAGCAGCTCGACGACATCTCGACCCGCCTCTCCGAGCTGGAGCGGCGGATCGACGACATGGAGCACTGATCGTCGCACGGACCGACGCCGTGGCAGCGCCCCCCCTCCTCGACCGACGGCTCGCCGTCGTCACCGGCAAGGGGGGCGTCGGCAAGTCGACCGTGGCCGCCGCGCTCGCGCTGCTCGCGGCGCGGCGAGGCAAGCGGGTCCTCGTCTGCGAGGTGAACGCGCAGGAGCGGATCGCCCCGCTCCTCGGGGCGCGTCCGGGCGGCGCCCGGATCCGGGAGGTCCTCCCCCGCGTCCACACCGTCAACGTCACGCCACAGGAGGCGCTGCGCGAGTACGGCCTCAAGGTGGTCAGGTTCCAGACCATCTACGACGCGGTCTTCGAGAACCGGGTGGTCCGCCACTTCCTCGGGATCGTCCCGGGCTTCGGCGAGCTCGTGATGCTCGGGAAGATCCTCCACGAGGCGCGCGCCACCGAGGCGGGCCGGCCGCGCTGGGACCTCGTCGTCATGGACGCCCCCGCCACCGGCCACGCCGTCCAGCTCCTGCGGGTGCCGCAGGCGCTCCTCGACGCCTTCCCGCCGGGCCCCCTGCGCCAGGACGCCGAGTGGATGCGCGCCCTGCTGCTCGACCCGGCCCGCACCGGCATCGCGCTCGTCACGCTGCCCGAGGAGATCCCGGTCAACGAGACGATCGAGCTCGACGCCGAGATCCGCAGCGTGCTCGGGATGCCGCGCGCGGCCCTGCTCGTGAACGCCATGCCGCCCGCACGCTTCGACGCGGAGGAGGCCGCGCGGCTCGGCGGGATGGGCGGCGCCCCGGCCCCCCTGGGCCCCGCGGCCCTCGCCGCGGCGATGGCGGCCTCGCGGCGCGCCCGCGCGGACCACGCGCTGGCCCGCCTCCGGGAGGCGGTGCCGCTCCCCGGCGCGGTGCTCCCCCTCGTCCCCGTGCCGCGGTGGGATCGCGAGGCGGTGGAGGCGCTGGCGGACCCCCTCGCGGCGGCGGGAGGGACGTGGCTGTGACGGCCCTCGGCAGCCGGCTCGGGCGGCGGCGCGTGGTGGTCTGCGTGGGCGCCGGCGGGGTGGGCAAGACCACGGTCGCCGCCGCGATCGGCCTGCAGCGCGCCCTCGAGGGCGGCCGCGTGCTCGTCTGCACCATCGACCCGGCCCGGCGGCTCGCCAACGCGCTCGGCCTCGCCGCGCTCGGCAACGTCGAGACCCGCGTCCCGGGCCACGCGTTCACCGAGGCGGGGCTCGCCCCCCGCGGCGAGCTCCACGCGATGATGCTCGACGTCAAGCGGACCTGGGACGAGCTGATCGGCCGCCACGCGCACGATCCCGCCCAGCGCGACCGGATCCTGAAGAACCGGCTCTACCGGCAGATGTCGGCCGCGCTCGCGGGCTCGCAGGAGTACATGGCGACCGAGAAGCTGTACGAGCTGGCGACCGAGCGCGACTACGACCTGGTCGTCCTCGACACGCCCCCCACGGCCCACGCCCTGGACTTCCTCGACGCGCCCGACAGGATCCTCGACTTCCTCGGCGACGAGACGACCCGGGCGCTCCTCGCCCCCGCCCTCGGGGCCGGGAGGATCGGGTTCCGGCTCGCGCAGCTGGGCGGCGGCTACATCGCGAAGACCCTCGCGAAGTTCACCGGCGCCGAGGCGCTCGCCGACCTCGGCGACTTCCTGCGCAGCTTCCACGGCATGTACGAGGGGTTCAAGGACCGGGCCGAGGCGGTCCGGACGCTTCTCTCGCACGAGGACTCCGGCTTCGTCATCGTCTCCTCGCCCGCCGCCGCCGCGATCGACGAGGCGCTCGCCTTCCACGAGCGGCTCCACGCGGAGGCGATCCCGATCGCCGGCGTGGTCGTGAACCGCGTCACGCCCTCGCTCTGGGACGACGCGCGCCCGCTCCCGGACGACGCCGCCCTCGCCGCCTCGCTGCCGGCGCCCGACCGCGCCCTCGCCGGGCGCCTCGCCGCGACGCTGGCCGAGCACCAGCGGCTCGCCTCGGCCGACCGCGAGGCGATCGGCCGCATCACCGGCCCCATCGCCGCGCCGCACGCCGTCGTCCCGCGGATCGAGGAGGACGTGAACGACCTCGGCGGCCTCGCCCGGATCGCGGCGCACCTCTGACCCCCACCCGCGGGAAAATGCACCGAGGGTGACGCAGGTCACGTCCTTCGCCGCGGGTGAAATGTAGTCTCTCTCCCCACGGCGGCGCCAGGTGCCGCACAGGGAGGGAACCCACGTGAAGAGAGTCACCCTTGGTCTCAGGGTCGCGGCGCTGTCGCTCTCGGCGCTCACGGCCTGCTCGAAGTCCGGCGACGCACCGGCCCACGCCGACGGCAACCCGTCCATCGCCTACTCGTCGCTCACCGTCGCCCCGGGCGCCCAGTGCGCCTACGGCGGGGTGCAGATCCAGATGGGGATCGACGACGACCGCAACGGCGCCCTCGAGCCGTCCGAGGTGGACGCCACCGAGTACGTCTGCAACGGCGCACCGGGAGCCGACGGCAGGTCGACCCTGGTCTCCGTGACGGCCGAGCCCGCGGGGCTCAACTGTGCGGCGGGCGGCCTCCTCGTGAAGTCGGGGCTCGACGCCGACGCGAACGGCCTCCTCGACCCGGCCGAGGTCTCCGGCTTCCAGTACGCGTGCAATGGGCCGGCCGGCACGGACGGCACCGACGGCGCTACGGGCGCCGCAGGCGCGGCGGGCCCGGTCTCGCTCGTGCGCATGACGAACGAGGCTGCCGGCGCCCACTGCGCCAACGGCGGCGTCCTCGTCGAGAGCGGCGTCGACGACGACGGCAACGGCCTCCTCGCGGCCGCGGAGGTCGACGCCTCCCAGTACGTCTGCAACGGAGCCACCGGCGCGACGGGCGCAACGGGCGCGACCGGCGCCTCCACCCTGGTGCGGGTGGTCCCCGAGCCCGCCGGGGCCAACTGCGCCGCCGGCGGCGTCCTCGTCCAGAGCGGCGTCGACGACGACCGGAGCGGCGTCCTCGCCGCGGCCGAGGTCGACGCCC
>DATIVK010000062.1:0-2403 GCA_035465955.1 Anaeromyxobacteraceae bacterium
TGATGATGGCCGTGACCAGCCGCTCGGGCGTGACGTCGAAGGCGGGGTAGCGCGCCCCGACCCCCTCCGGCGCGATCCGGTGGCCCGCGAAGACGAGCACCTCGTCGGACGGGCGCTCCTCGATCGGGATCTCTCGGCCGCTCGGCGTCGTCAGGTCGACGGTGCTCCACGGGGCCGCCACGTAGAACGGCACGCCGTGGTGGCCGGCGAGGACGGCGAGCGAGTAGGTGCCGATCTTGTTCGCGACGTCGCCGTTGGCCGCGATCCGATCGGCGCCGACGACGACGCAGTCCACCTCGCCGCGCGCCATCAGCCAGCCGGCCATGCCGTCGGTCAGGACGGTGACGGGGATCCCGTCGCGGTGCAGCTCCCACGCGGTCAGCCGCGCGCCCTGGAGGAAGGGGCGCGTCTCGTCGGCGAGGACCCGCACCGACTTCCCCGCCTCGATCGCGCCGCGGACCACGCCGAGCGCCGTGCCGTAGCCGGCGGTGGCGAGCGCGCCCGCGTTGCAGTGCGTCAGCACGTTGGCGCGCGGCGCGATGAGCGGCGCCCCCAGCTGCCCGATCCGGCGGCAGCTGGCCTCGTCCTCGTCTCGAATGGCGTTCGCCTCGGCGAGGATCTCGGCCGGGGAGAGCCCGAGCCTCCGGACCATCCGCCGGACCGCCCACGCGAGGTTCACCGCGGTCGGCCGGGCGTGCGCGAGCCGCTCGGCCGCCTCGCGCAGCTGGTGGGGCTTGGCGCCCCGGCGCGCCTCGACGGCGAGGCCGAACGCGGCCGCCACGCCGATGGCCGGCGCCCCGCGCACCGTGAGGTCCTTGATCGCCTGCGCCACCTCGTCGGCGGTGGTCAGCTCCAACCAGACCTCCTCGCCGGGGAGCCTGCGCTGGTCGAGCACGCGGACCACGTCGCGCGCGGGGTCGTAGAGGACCGGACGGAGGGGCTCGCGCGCCACGCTAGGCCCCCAGCTTCCGCTTGAGGAGGGCGTTGACGACGGCGGGGTTGGCCTTCCCCTTCGTCTCCTTCATCACCTGCCCGACGAAGAAGCCCATGAGCTTCTGGTTCCCCCCCTTGTACCGCTCGACCTCGGAGGGGCTCGCCGCGAGGACGCGATCCACCGCCGCCTCGATCGCCGACTCGTCGGAGACCTGCGCGAGCCCCTTCGCCTGCACCACGGCGGCGGGCGCGGCGCCGGTCTTGAAGACCTCCTCGACGACCTGCTTGGCGCCGGGGCCGCCGATGGTCCCCGCGTCGACGAGCTTCAGGATCGCCGCGAGCAGGGGCGGCGTGAGCTTCCAGCCCGCCGGACCCTCGCCCGCCTCGTTGGCGAGCCGCGCCACGTCGCCCGTCAGCCAGTTGGCGACCTTCTTGGCCGCCTCGGGCCCCTCGCCGTAGGCCGCGAGGGTGGCGTCGAAGAAGTCGGCCACCGCCCCCTCGGCGACGAGCAGCCCCGCGTCGTACGCGGAGAGCCCGAGCGCCCGCTGGTAGCGCGCGGAGCGCGCGCGCGGCAGCTCCGGGAGCGCGCCCCGGACCCGCTCCACCAGCGCGGGCTCGACGATCACCGGCGGCAGGTCGGGCTCCGGGAAGTAGCGGTAGTCGTGCGCCTCCTCCTTCGAGCGCATCGACCGGGTCTCGCCGCGCGCCGTGTCGAAGAGGCGCGTCTCCTGCCGGATCTTCCCGCCCCCCTCGACGATCTCCACCTGGCGCCGGACCTCGTAGTCGATCGCCTGCCGGAGGAAGCGGAACGAGTTCATGTTCTTGATCTCGCACCGCGTGCCGTACTCGGTGGCCCCCTTCCGCATGATCGACACGTTCGCGTCGCAGCGGAAGGAGCCCTCCTCGAGGTTGCCGTCGTTGACGCCGAGGCAGACGAGGATCGCGCGCAGCTCCTTCAGGTACTCGATCGCCTCGTCGACGGACCGGAGGTCGGGCTCGGAGACGATCTCGATCAGCGGCACGCCGGCCCGGTTGAGGTCCACGCCGGAGGAGCCGTCGGCGGCCACGTCGTGCACGTTCTTGCCGGCGTCCTCCTCCATGTGGATGCGGGTGAGGCGGATCCGCTTCTCCTGGCCGTCGACCGTGATGTCGACGCCACCCCCGAGGCAGATCGGCGCCTCGTACTGGCTCACCTGGTAGCCTTTCGGCAGTTCCGGGTAGAAGTAGTTCTTGCGCGCCCAGATGCTCTTCGGGCGGATGTCGCAGCCGAGCGCGAGCCCGGCGCGGACCGCGAACTCGACCACCTGCCGATTGAGCGACGGCAGCACGCCCGGCATCCCGAGGCAGACGGGGCAGGTGTGGGTGTTGGGCTCGCCCCCGAACTCGGTCGAGCAGCCGCAGAAGATCTTGCTGCGGGTCAGGAGCTGGGCGTGGACCTCGAGCCCGAGCACGACCTGGAAGTCCTGGATG
>DATIVK010000063.1:0-1763 GCA_035465955.1 Anaeromyxobacteraceae bacterium
CTCGCGTCGCTCCCGCTCGTCAGCCGCCTCTGGCTCGGACACCCACCTGTCGGAGGTGACGCACCGCACGTCGGAGGCGCGCTGCGGCGCGACCCTCGGCACGTGACTTGTGCGGGATCATGAGCCCACCGAGAGTGGGTCAGGGTGAGGGGGCGCCCCCGGCTACGCGGGCATCAACCTGGCGATCCGGAGCAGGTTGCGTGCGGCGACGACGGCCCTCCCCCCCGATGAGGGAGAGGGCCGGGGGGCCGCGAGGGCCCGCGCGCTACTTCGCGCCGGCGGCGGCCTTGGCGGCCTTCTCGGCCGCCTTCTTCTCCTCGGCCTGGCGGCGGGCGAACTCCTTCTCGTAGGCCGCCATCGGGTCGCCCTTCACGGCCTTGGGCTTGAACTCGGCGCTGCGCGAGTCCTTCACGCTGGCCTTCACCTCGGCCTTCGCGTCGCCGACCTCGACCGAGCAGGTGGTCTCGCCGGTGCCGACCGCCCAGAGCTGCCCGCGCGCGTCGCCGCGGGCGATCTCCTCGTTCTGGCACCGGATGAACGGGGCGCGCCCCACCAGCAGCGCCCCCTGGTCGTCGAAGGCCTGGATCTGGAGCGGGAAGCCCTGCGGCTCGTCGCGCATCTCGAGGGCCACCTCGGTGGGCTTCACCTCGACCCGGCCCGCGAGCCGGACCGCGATGGTCGCCTCGGCGAAGACGTCGCCGATGGTGCAGCGGATCGCCGCCCCGCCGGCGCCGGCCGCCGTGACGGTGGCGTCGTTGTGCGTCCCCTTCACCGTCGCGACCTTCTCGTCGGTGGAGGACCAGACGCAGGCGAACTTCTGCATCGGCTCGCCGCGCTTCGACTGCGGGTTGGCGTGGAGCTTGATCTGCTGCCCACGGCCGAAGAGGCGAGCGCCGGTGGGCTCGAGGGTGACGCGGGCAGGCTGCTCGCCGCAGGCGGCGAGCGCCAGGGCGAGCGAGGAGAGGGCGATCGGGAGAGGGCGCATGGCGGTGATGCTACCACGCGCGGGCGGTGCGTCCCGCGGATCTGCGCGGGCTACGCGTCGTCCGAGTCGCCGTCGTCGTCGGCCTCGTCCTCCTCGTCGAGCTCGGGCTCGTCGCCCTCCTCGTCGAGGGTGGGCTCGACCTCCTCCTCGCGCGGCGGCGGCTTCGCGGCCTTCTGGCGCCGCTCGGACGCCGGGGCCTTCAGGGCCGGGCTCTCACGCTGGTCGGCCCCGCACTTCGGGCAGAGCGGCTCCGGCTTCTTGAAGTCGTAGAACTTCGTGCCGCACTTGAAGCACGTGTGCTTGGTACCCAAGTCCTTGCCGGCCATTGATCTCTCCGCTCGTCTACGGTCGCCGCGCGTTTATCGCAGGGAAGCGGGGCGCGTCAAAGGGAAAGCGCGGGGCGCGACGCGGCGCGGCGGCCACCTTGTCCGACACCCGGGCGGTCCGCGATTCCTTGTCCTCCCACATGGGCCGCACGTAGTATCCCCGCGTGCAATTTCCCTGCGCCCGCTGCGGCCGCGCCTACGAGATCGCGGACGAACTGGTCGTGGGGCGCGCGGTGAAGGTGGCCTGCCCCGCGTGCGGGAACCTCGTCGTCCACCGCGTCCCGGCGAAGGGGGCGGCGCCGGTCGCGCCGCCGCCCCCTCCGGCGCCGGAGCTGGCGTCGGCCCTCTTCGACGCCGACGACGACGACTTCGAGAGCGCCCTCTCCGCGCTGGACGCCCCGGCGGCCCCGCCGGCGGGCGCCGCGAGGGTGCCTGCCGCGCCGCGGACCGGA
>DATIVK010000064.1:0-27520 GCA_035465955.1 Anaeromyxobacteraceae bacterium
CGCCCGGAAGAAGAGCAGGAGCCCCGTGCCGGAGGGGCTCGAGCCGTCCCCGCCAAGGGCGCGATCGAGCTGCGCCCGGAGGGGCTCATCGAAGCGCACGGCGGCGGCCGCTTCGGCCCAGCGCGACGGCCCAGCGCTCACCGCACGAACCCCCTGCCCGGCGCCGAGCCTCCCCTCGGGGGAGGTCGTCGCCCCCTCCACATGGAGGCCGCTCCGGCCAAGCTCCCGGTGGCTGAGCGTCCCCCCGCCGAGCCGGGCGCCGCCCGCGTAGGCGCCGGCGATCCGCTCCGGGCCGCCCGGCACGACGTCCGAGGCGCTGAAGAGCTCGCCGCCGGGGCCGAGGAAGGTCGTCACCACGCCGCCGTAGCCGCTCGCGGTCAGGATGGGCTCCGAGAACAGCCCGTACAGCCTGAGGCTCCCCGCCTCCGCGTACGCGCGACGCGCCAGGCCGACCAGGGCCGCGAGGTCCTCCCCGTCGACGGCGGGGCGGCCGAGGGCACGCGCCACCCGCAACGCCTCACCCAGCGATCGCGCGAAGCCCTCCAGCTCGAAGTCCGCCGACTCCTCCCGGCAGGCCCGGATCCCGCTCGACACCGTGAGGAGCAGCGCCGAGAGGCGCGGAAGGTTCGCCGCCCGACATGCATGCACGGCGCGCAGGACCTCCGCCTGCAGGACGACCCCGGCCCCCTGCGCACCCGCGGCCAGCACCTCTCCCAGCGCCCGGCGGGCGACGGAGGCCGCCTCCCGCTGCGCGGTCGTCACCTCTCCGGAGGCGGTCCCCGCCTGCGGGGCGCTCCCCTCGCCTCCGGCCTGGCTGGGCGCAGCGCCCCCGGCCGCAGGGTCCACGGCCGCGGCGTCCACGGGGAGCGCGATCAGCACCGCGAGCAGGTGGAGGCACCTCGGCGCGAGCAGGCAACTGCAGGCGATCTGGGACGGCGCGGAGAGCCGTCCGGCCTCCGGCGAGAGCGCGACCCGCTCCCCGCCGTCCGTCGTCACCGTGCCGCTGCCGTCCTCGCGCAGGTCCCACGTCCAGCCCTCAGCGGTGCCGGGGGCCCCGTCGAGCTTGCGCACGAGCCGCGCGGGGACCGCCGCCGTCAGGGCGGCGATCAGGCCGGGAGCGGCCGCCGGCCGGCGCGCGCTCAACGGAGCTGCTCCCCGACCCAGCGGGCCAGCTCGAGGGGCGTCAGCGCGGCGATCGGCATCCCTGCCGCGACGAGCCGCTCCGCCACCGCGACGTCGTACCGGGGCTTCCCCGCGTCGTCGAGTGCGGCGAGCCCCAGCGGCCTCGCCCCCGACTCGCAGAGGGCCCGCACCTCGGCTGCCAGGGCGTCGATCGAGCCGCCCTCCTCGAAGTCGCTCACCGTGACGACCAGCGTCCGCTGCGGGACCCGGAGCTGCTGCCGCGCGAAGCGCAGGGCCTTGGCGATCTCCGTCCCTCCACCGACCGACACCTCGAGCAGCAGCCCGAGCGGATCCGAGACGCGGTCCGAGAGGTCCACCACCTCCGTCGAGAAGGCCAGGAACCGAACCGACACCGCCGGCAGTCCCGAGAGGATCGCCGCCATCAGCGCGCTGTAGATGACGGACGCCTCCATCGACCCCGAGACGTCGACCACCAGCACGATCCGCCAGTCGAGGGAGCGGCGGCTGCGGCTGCGGAAGAGGAGCCGCTCCGGGACCACGCGGGGCCGCCCCGCGGCGTCGCGCCGGACGGTGCGGAGGTTCCTGGCGATCGTCCGCGGCAGGTCGAGCTGGCCGCCCCGCCGCCGCGTGGGGCGCGGGACGGCCAGCCCCGCGAGTGCCGGCGCGACGCGCCGGGCGAGCTCCTTCACCAGCTCGCCCACGACGCGCGAGACCAGCCGCCGGAGCGTCCCCAGCTGCGCCTCCGGCATCGCCCCCTTCAACGAGAGCACCTGCTCCAGCAGCGCCACCGACGGCACCACCGCGTCCGGGTCGAGCTCGAGCACCGCGCCCGCGCGCCCCGCCGCCGCGGCGCGCCCGAGCACCTCCTCGCGGACGCGCAGGCCGAAGATCGCCTCCAGCTCGCGCGACCACTCCCTGGCGGTGGGGAACGGCGCCTCCGCGCCGCCGCCCACCGGGAGGGGCGCGTGTGCCCCCTCGCCGCGACCGGCACCGTAGAGCTCCTCCAACGCCCGCGCCGCGGGCCGGAGCTCGGGGGGCAGCCGCTCCCGCTCCCGCCCCAGGATCAGCCGCCAGCGATCGATCGGAGTCAGCTCACCCGGCGTGGCGGCGGCGAGAGGCGGCGCCGCGCCCGGTGCGCCCGGCGCCGCGCGCTCCCCCTCCCCACCTGCCCGGAGCACCTCGCCGAGCCCCAGCCGCTCCACCTCCGCGAGCCCTTCGCGATCGCTTCGGGCCATCCGCGTGAGCCGGTCCGGCGAGACCGGCGTCCCCGCGTCGAGGGCCCGCAGCGCGCGGGCGTCGAGGCCGTACCGCTCCGCGAGCGCGTCGAGGAGCCGCTGCCGCGCCGCCGGGGAGAGCACGTCGAAGCCGTCGCGGAGCGAGGCGACCCGCGCGAGGAACGCGGCGAGCGGCAGCACCTCGACCCGCGCGACCAGCCCGTCCAGGAGCGCCGCGTCCGCCTCCAGCCGAGGCCCCGCGACCGTGAGCAGCCCCCGCAGCCGGGCCGCGAGGCTCCTCCTCCCCTCCAGGTCGGCGGCCGCGTCGACCCAGGAGCCGGCGAGCACGCCGACGGCGGCCGCCTCCACGCGCCTGAGCGCGACCCGCGCCGCGGTGGCGGCCCCCTGGATCAGGGGGGAGCCGTGGAGCGCGAGGTGGTCGAGCGCCACCAGGAGCCGACCCTCGCCGAGCGCCGGCGCCCCGTCGGGCTGGCGGTCGAACCAGCGGATCAGCTCCAGGATCCCCCGCGTGTCCTCCAGGCTCTCCGAGCCGGCCAGCCCCTCCAGCGCCCGGACGGCCGCGCCGATGAGCAACGCCCCGTCGACGCCGGCAGGCGGGACGAAGCGTTCGCCCTCGCCGCCTTCGCGCGGGAGACCGGGGAAGTGGCCTCGGCGGATCCGCTCCACGAGCGCCGCGGCCGCCACGAGCTGGGCCAACCCCGCCTCGGCGGGGAAGCGGACGTGGAGCTCGGCCATCCCCCCCGAGACGAGCCGGCCCAGGCCGCACTCGGCCGCCCGCTCCAGCAGCTCGAGCCGCACGGCGGGCGTGAGCCGGTCCTCGTCCGCTCGCCGCGCCGCCGCCTCGCGCAGGGAGCCCTCGGCCGCCTGCGCGAGCGTGACGCCACGGATGGCCGCCACCTCGACCATCGCCTCGGTGCTGGGGGACGGCTGGACCCGCCAGACGGTCGTGAGCGCCTCCGCGCCACCGACCCCCTGGACCTCCTCGCGGCGGCCGTAGGGGATCCCGCACGCGGCGAGCCGCTCGAGCGCGACGTGGCGGCGCCGGTCCAGCTCGGAGCGGAGCGGCTCGAGCCGGACCCGGTCCGCCCTCTCCGCCACCGCGTTCAGCGGGGGCAGCCTGAGCTCCGCGAGGAGCGCCGCGACGTGGGGGCCCAGCCCCGAGCGCGGCGCGTCCCTGGGGAGCCGCCCCCTCCGCCTCCCGACGAGCACACGCTCCAGTGAGCGCGCCACGGCCCGGCCCCTCCCCATGACCTCGCCCTGCCCGAGCGCCGTCGTGATCCCTTCGAGGAACTCGCGCCGCCCGGGGGCCGGCAGCCCCCGCAGCCGCGCGAGGTCGCCTGCCATCCGGACCACCTCCCCCGCGTCCGGCACGCCAGCCGCGTGCCCCTGGGCGCGGAGGTCCCGGCAGACCTCGACGGCCAGCCGATCGCAGACCGCCTCGGCCGGAAGCCCTCCCCGGCGCGCCTCCAGCGTCGCCTGCTGCCAGGTCGGGTCCCGAATCCCGGCCGGATACCCGGAGCGCGAGTCGAGCAGGTCGAAGGCGTACGGGACCAGTGAGCTCACCACCCCCTGCGGCTCCCGCCGACCTCCCCTCGCACCCCCGCCCTCGGCCCCCTCCGCCGCCGGCTCGTTCCAGAGGACCGGCTCCGGCAGGAGCGCGAGCGCGTGGAACGCGCCGACCACCACGGCGACGCGCCCCGGGGCGCTCGCGACCCGGCTGCGCATGAAGCCCTCGCGGGCGAGGTCCTCCGCCTCCACGCCGGCCCCGGCGGCCGCGTCCAGCCGGTGGGCGGCGCCGAACAGGAGGGCCGCGCGACGGAGCTCCTCCGGCGTCGACGCCGGCGCGCGCGCCTCCACCATCCGGTCCCAGAGCGCCTCGGGGTCCGGCGCGTCCCCCGCGCGGACGAACGCTCGCAGGAGCCTCTCCTCGGCGCCCCGGGCGTCTCCGCCCTCCGGCTCGCGCCGGCTCGCCCTCGATCCCCGCGGGAGATCGAAGGCCTCCACCGGGACGCCGCGCGCCGTCGCCCAGCGGACGGCGGCGAGCTCGGGTGAGAAGTCGGCGAACGGGTAGAACGACAGCGCCGAGCCGTCGGCGTCCACCTGGGCGAGCGCGACCGGGGCCAGGAGCTCCGGGTGGCCCAGCCACGGGAGCCACCCCTGGAGATCCGCGGGGAGCTCCACGAGGAGCCGCTCGGGCGCGAAGCCGTCGAGCAGCGCCGCCATCGCCGCGGCGCAGGCCGGCGAGTGGTGCCGGACGCCGATGAGGTAGGGCGCCCGGCACCCCGCCAGCCGCTCCAGCAGCCGGGCCGGGTCCGGCAGGTCGGGTTGCAGGGATCCGCTCACCCCTCGAGCACCGCGCGCAGCTCGAGCAGCCGCCGCCACAGGCGCGAGCCCCCCTCGGCCCGGCGCTTCACCGCGCCGTCCCAGTAGGCGAGGAGCCGGCCCCGATCCTTCGGGTCGTCCTTCAACACCACGCCGAGGAGGTACCCAGGCAGCAGGGACGCCACGTCCCGTTCGCTCGCGAAGTAGGCCGACTGGAGCCCCAGCGCGGACGCGACGGCGACCGCCTCGGCCGTGCTCATGACCGAGGCCGGCCTCTCGACCGCCCAGCCCTCCGCCGTCCGCCCCTCGCGCAGGTCCCGGAACGCGGTGACGAGCGCCTCCAGGACGGCGTCGTCGACGCGCAGCGGCTCGCCCTGGAGCGCGAGCGCCGCCCGCGCCTTCTCCTTGACGAGCGCGGTCTCGCGCGTGGACTCGCCGATGGCGGGCACCGTCTCGAAGTTGAACCGCCGCTTGAGCGCCGCGGACATCTCCGAGACGCCGCGATCGCGCAGGTTGGCGGTCGCGATGACGTTGAACCCCTTGCGGGCCGGCTCGGCCCCCCCGCCGTCGGTGAGCTCCGGGACCGCGAGCCTCCGATCGGAGAGGATCGAGACGAGCGCGTCCTGTACCTCGGGGAGGCAGCGGGTGACCTCCTCGACGCGGGCGATCGCCCCCTTGCGCATCGCGGTGAGGACCGGCGACGGCACCAGCGCCTCGGCCGTGGGGCCGCGCGCGAGCAGGAGCGCGTAGTTCCAGCCGTAGCGGAGCTGCTCCTCCGTGGTGCCGGCGGTCCCTTGCACCGTCAGGGCGCTCGTCCCGGAGATGGCCGCGGCCAGCAGCTCGGAGAGCATCGACTTGGCGGTGCCGGGATCCCCGACGAGGAGCAGCCCGCGCTCGCCCGCGAGGGTCACGACGCAGCGCTCGACCAGCGCCCGGTCGCCGACGAACTTCTCGGTGATCCTGAGCGCGCGCGGCACGCCCTCACCGGTCTCGGCCCGGCCCGGGAGCTTGAGCGTGTCACCCCCGCTGCCGGCGACGAACGTCACGACGGCGCGGGGGGTGAGACGCCACCCCGGCGGACGCGGGCCGTCGTCCCAGGCGGCGAGGAAGGCGAGCTCGGCGGCGTGGAGCTCCTCGGCGTGCGGAGCCTGCCGATCGGCGGGCGGGATCGACTGGGTCACTTGACCTCCTCGTAGCGTGGCGGATCCCCGGCCTCGATGCGGGCCCAGGCGGCCTCGAACAGCTCGTGGAGCGGGCGCAGCGGCAACAGCACGCCGAGCGGACGGTGCAGCCCTGCCTCCGTCCGCTCCGCGCCGTAGAGCGGGAGCTTCCAGGTCTCGACCGGCAGGTCCGGGGACTTGAGATCCTCCCAGCCACCCGGGAGGAAGTGGGCGCGCCCGGCGCGCGACCGCTTCGCCTCCATGACCAGCCCCCGCTCCACGAGCTCGTCGGTCGCCTTCTCGTAGCGCCGGGCGGTCCAGCCGTTCCACTGCTGCACCGCCGCCTTCGTCGGAGCGCGCAGGGCGAGGATCTGAAGGTAGAGGGCGGCGGCCTCCTCGGAGAGCTCCCGGGCCTCCCGGACCCGCTCGACGAGGGCGCGCGCGGAGGCGAGAGGGTTCGCCTCCCAGCCCCCCGGCGGGACCGGCGAGGTGGCGACCCGCGCCGCCATCCTCCCGAAGTCCTCGCCGAGCAGGAGGCGCGCCGCGGCGTACCCGGGCTGCCGCTCCACGAGGCGCCGCGCCCCGTCGGACGCGTCCGTCATCCGGGCAGGACGGAGCCCCACCGCCATGGACCAGCGCCCCGCCCGGACGAGCAGCATCCCGCCGTCGCGCCCGCCGGCGCGGTCTCCGCCGGCCGGGTACGGCTCGCTCCCGATGGCGTCGAGCAGCGCATCGCGCTCGCCCGGCTTGTCGAGGGAGTATTGCGAGTAGAGGCCGACGATGAGCCCCCGGTGACCGAGCCGCTGCCGGGAGAGGCGGATCGCGTCGGGCAGGGTCGCGCGGAGCGGATCGCCGACGGGCAGGGCCTCGAAGAGGAACGCGAAGTAGCGCGCCGTGGCGAGGAGGATGTCGTCGGAGAAGACCTCCCCCTCGTCGTCCGCGGGGCCGACCCGGCGCGCCCCGGCCTCGGCGAGCTCCCACTCACCGTCCCGGTTCCAGGCCGGGTGGCGCGCGCATGCGGTCAGCCCGGAGAGGAACGCGGCAGGCTCCAGCGCACGCGGGAGCTCCTTCGCGCAGCGCACGAGCACCTCAGGGGCGATCGGGGTCCGGCGCCCCACGAGCCGGACCCAGGCGGCGGCCGCCAGCGCGACGGGGCTCCCCTCGTCGTCGGTCCCGCCCCCGAGCGGCCTCCACGGCCCCTCGGGATCGCCCGACATCGCCGCGGCGAGCACCTCGCGCCGGACCTCGCGCGGCACCTTCTGCAGCGCGTCCCGCGCGACCTTCGCCTCGGCGGCCTTGAGCCCGAGGGCCTCGCGCCGCTCCCTCCCGAGGAAGTCGTGCTCCCATCCCTCCAACCCCGGGAGCCCCGTCCAGAGGAGGGCCGCCTCGGGGCGGGTCAGCCCGGTCCGCCGGGCCAGCTCGGAGATCGCCTCTCCCGAGAGCGGCGGCGCCCCGCTCCGCTCGAGCGCCGCCAGGAAGCGGCGCAGCCGCGCGGGGGTCCAGGGCTGATCGTCGATCGCCTCCTCCTCCTCCAGGGTCGTCCCCGGCGGAAGGGCGAAGCGCCCGTCGGCGGCCAGCTCGAGCACGTCATGCTTGTCGCGATCCCCGCCCCAGGGCCGGTTCGGGCGCACGAACCAGCGGTGCCCTCCCCGCCCCACGAGCCTGCCCGCGCCGCCCTCGCGCGCCGGCTTGTAGGGGCTGTCGGACGGGAAGCGGATTCGGCAGCGCCGCATCCGTCCCGACCCTCCGACCATGGGGGTGGCCGCCCAGGCGCCGAGGAGCTCCCCCAGCGCCTTCCGCGCAGCGGCGCCGAGGAGCGGCGACGCCGCCACGAAGGCCACCGCCCCCGTGGCTCCCACCAGCTGATCCCAGCGGAAGCCGCCGCCGGGCGCGACGTCCACGATCTGCTCGCCCTCCGGCGCCGCGAGCCCCACCGCCCCCAGCGCGCGCTTCCAGAGCGGACGCTCCCCGCCGCCGCCTTCGGCGCGCATGAACCCCGAGACGGCCCCCAGCTCGGCCGCGAGATCGCCCTCGTCCGAGTAACCGACCCGCTCGACCAGCGGGGCGAGCGCGCTCGCGACGGCCGCCGCGTCGAGGGACGCCGGCGCCTCCTCCGGGGCGCGGGCAGGATCCCAGGCGGCGCGCTGCGCCTCCAGGCGACGCCCCAGCGCCGCCGTCTCCCGGGCGATCCCGAGCACGCCGGCGCGGAGCCCCTCGTGGCAGACCGAAGGAAGCACCGCGGCGAGCGCCGAGGCGAGCGCCGCGCCGGCGTGGGGCTGCGCCCCGGCACCGGCGGCGAGGTCCTGGCTCGCAGCGTCGAGGAGGCGCCTGGCCTCCTCGACGCCGACCTTCCGGAGCGCGCGCGAGCCGCCCTCGTCCCTCACCGTGAGGAGGTGCCAGAAGGGCGGCGGCAGCACGACGGGGGTCCCGCGCGCCAGCGGATCGAGCGTGCCCAGCTGCAGGACCGCCAGCGGCTGCCCGCTCGCGTCGAGGAGCTGGACGTCGCTGTGGCTCGCGGCGAGGAGCAGCGGACCCTCCCCGCCGGGCAGGCGCAGGAGACCGGACACGCAGCCTCCACGCGCCGCCGCGATCTCCGCGCGCGCACCGTCCACCGACTCGAGCTCGAGCGCGCCGCCGGCCAGCCGCCGCACCCGCAGGCCCGCGAGGCCGTCCCGCGAGCCGAGCGGCGTGCGATCGCGCAGCGCCCCGGGGAGCGGGAGCAGCTGGCACATGGCGAGCTCCAGCGTCGTCCCCTCCTTCGCGAACTCCTCGAAGAAGCGCGGCAGCGACTTGCGCCCGAGCGCCCCCGAGCGCGGATCGAGCTCCCGGAACACCCCGTCCCGAAGCGTCCACGTCGTGACGCCGTCTCCGGCCACGAACGCCCGCTCGGCCACCGCGTGGTCGCCGGCGTGCAGCGCGCGGCCGCCGCGGACCATCGCGCCGTCCTCGAGCTCGATCTCGCAGCGGGTCTCCATCCCCCAGGAGTAGGCGTACGGGAGCTCGAAGCTCTCGTCGGGACGCCCGCTCCAGTAGGCCCCCAGGCCTCCCTCCGGCCGGGCGAAGGTGACGAGGAGCTGACGCTGCGCGTAGCCGAGCCCGTGGAGCCGGCTCCCCTTCGGCAGCCGGAGCTCGTGCTCCAGCACCTCGCCGGCCGGGCCGACCACGAGCGCCCTCAGCCCCGCCTGGAGGATCGCGTAAGGGAAGGTGCCGTGCAGCGAGATCGCGGCGCCGGAACCGCCGGCGAGGGAGGCGGCCGCCGCCTCCAGCGCGGGCCACCCGAGCTCGTCGACGATCCCTCCGCGCAGGGTCCGCGCGAGGACGCTCGCCAGGTCGACCTCCCCGAGCGCGCGCCAGGCCTCCGGCAGGTCCGAGAAGCTCGCTGGAGTGAGCGCGGCGGCCAGCTGATCCAGGGCGGCGGCCGCCGCCGGGAGCGTGCCGCTGCCGAGCAGCTGCAGCCGCCCCATGACCCAGCCCCGGCGAGCCTCGGCCAGCCCCCGCATCCGGCGGGCCTGGCCGTCGAAGCCGGCGTGGGCCATGGCGCCCCCGACCGCGTCCTGGACGTGAGGCCGGAAGCGCGCGTCGCGGACGACGTGAACGGGATCGCGGGGGCGCTCCTGCGAGCCCTTCCGCCCCTTGATCCAGTCTCCCAGCCGCATCCAGACCCGGCCGTCCGGATCGGCGACGGGCACCTCGAGCTCCAGCAGGAGGTCCAGCAGGTCGAGGTCGACCCCGCCCCAGCGGCTCGCCCATCGGACCGGCTCCCCCTCCTCCCGGAGCCGCCCGGCCATCCGGCGCACGAGCGCGAAGACGGCGTCCGGCGCCTCGGTCGAGTAGCCGCGGGTGTGGGAGAGCAGGCGCGACAGCCAGCCGGCGGCCCCGTCGTCCGGCCTCGCCTCGGCGGGGACGCTCGCCCGCGGCTCGATCACCCCCGCGAGCGCGCCGCAGCGCTCCAGCAGCTCCAGCCACGCCGTGACGAACGCCTCGCGGTTGCCGGGCGGCTCCGGCAGGAACCGCAGGAGCGCGCCCCGGACGGCGGCGCTCCCCTTCGCCATGCGCTCCAGCGCGGGGCCGTACGTCGTCCAGAACTCCGCGGCCGCGTGGAGGAGGGCCGGCGAGCCGAGGACCTCACCCAGGAGCCGCTGATCCTCCGCCTCCAGGTCGGCCCCCGCCAGCTTCGCGAGCCGCTTGAGGTCCCGGCCCATGGCCGCCCACGGCGGCATCCCGCCGAGCGTCCGCCGCACGCACAGGTCGCGGAAGCGGGCGTACGCGCCCCTGGGGTCGGTCGCCTCCGCCAGCGCCTGCGCGAACTCCGAGAGCGCCTTGCCGCTCACCGCCCCGGCGAGCGCGAACTCCAGGAACGCCCGATCGCGCAGGGCCGGATCGACGTCGAGCGCGTGGACCCGCTCCGCCTCCCGGGCGCGGGCGAAGGCGGAGGCCGCGTAGGTCCGGTTCCCCGCGTCGAGGAAGGCACGCCCCGCCTCCTCGTGGAAGGACGGGAGGAAGTGGGGGACGGAGCGCGCGAGCGCCTCCGCGATGGCGTCGAAGCCTTCCCTCGCATGCCCCGGCTTGCTCCGCGCCAGCTTCGCCTGGACCTTGAAGTCCTTCACGACCGAGAGGGCGTGACGGGCATGGGCAGGGTCGTTCACCAGCGCCCACCCCGGGAACCCGAGCGCCCTCGGGCGCGTGACGCCGACGGAGGGCGCGATCTCGGGCGGCCCGAAGCCGAGCACCTCCATCTCGGTGTCGTCCGCCGCGGCCAGCGGCCGGGCTGAAAGCCGGACCACGACCCGGCCCGCGAGGGCGGGATGGCGGTAGATGCGCCCGTCCGCGAGCTCCGCCGGCTCGCCGTCCGGGAGGGAGGTCCCGGCCGGCAGCAGGGCGCCACCCTCCAGATGGGCGAGGTCCAGGGCGTCGACCGGTTGGACCCCGGGGTCCCCCACGGGCGTCGTCACGGCTCCTCCTTCTCGACCACCCGCGCGCCGAAGATCGCCTTCGCCATGCGCACCCCCTCGGAGAACGCCACGGGACCGACCTTCCCCAGCTCGAGCGCCTGCTCCCGCGCGTCGACGAAGCAGAGATCGCCGGTCCAGGTCTCCGCCTCGGGCGCCTCCGCGCCGATCCAGTACCTCGCCTCGACGCGGCGCCCGCGCTCGAAGACGGGGCAGCAGGCGAATCCGCCGCGCACGGGGTACCCGAGCTGCCGCGACTTCGAGAGGGCGTGCATGAGCTGCGCGAACTTCCCGTCGCTGAACTCGTCGAGCCGGGTCGCCCCTTCGGCGTGCGCTGCGGTGCGGGCGAAGGTCTCACGGAACAGCTGCGCGATCCCCTGGTGCACCCCGAGCTGGCCCGCGAGCTCCCGGAGGTCCTCCAGGGCCGGGAGCAGGATCGGATGGGGAACTCCGAAGCGCTCTGCCGTGAGCCAGCGGGTCTCGCCGTCGAGGTCGACCACGCCGAGGCCGCGCGCCGGGTCCACCGCCTTCAGGAGGCCGGCCTGCTCGGACCGGAGCGCCCCGCGGTCGTCGATGGGGACCACCACGGCGTTCTCCAGCGGCGCTCGCCACGACGGATCGACGAAGACCGCCTGGATGACCGCGCGCGGCGCCGGCAGCGAGCGGAGCATCCACCCCTCGACCGTCGCGGCGCAGCTCCGGTCGTGCTCCTGGAGCCAGTCCCGCAGCGTGAGGAGGCGCTGGCCCGTCTCGGAGGCCTGCACCACCTTGGGCACGCTCGCGAGCCGCCTCCCCGCCGAGTTGCGGCAGGCGAGCTTCCCGCCCTCCAGCGTGAGCGAGTAGCCGTCGCCGGCGTCGATCCAGCCGCCCGCCTCCTCCAGCCCGGCGGGCGCGTCCGGCGCCGCCTCCGGCTTCCTCTTCCTGGCCGCCTTCGACTCCGCCATGCGCGAGCCCTCCCGCCGTCTCGCCGGGAGTGTAGTCGATCCCGCGGGCGGGGCCCCCCGAACGCTCGAACCCACTCTCCCCGACATGACCTGGACGCAGCGAAGAGGCCGAAAACCCCCGTTCACAGGCCCCTTCGGCGTCTCGTTCGGGTAGACTGCCCCCCCTGTCTACGTCCGAGGGTCCCAACGACATGTCGCGTCAGGAACAGTTCGTCCCCAAGTGGATGGCGTGGGAGATCACGCGCCGGTGCAACCTCCGCTGCGTCCACTGCCGCTCCTCGTCGGAGCTCTCGTCGGCGGCCGGCGGCTTCAGCACCGCCGAGGCGTTCAAGTTCCTCGACGAGCTCGCGGCCTACGCGAAGCCGGTGCTCGTGCTCTCCGGCGGCGAGCCGCTCCTCCGCCCGGACGTCTGGGAGATCGCCGCGCATGGCACCGGGCTGGGGCTGCGGATGTGCCTCGCGACCAACGGCCTCCTCGTGGACGACGCCGCCTGCGCGAACATGAAGCAGGCCGGCATCCGCATGGTGTCGCTCTCGCTCGACGGCGCGACGGCCGCGACGCACGACGACTTCCGGCAGGCCCCGGGCGCCTTCGAGGCCACGGTGAGGGCCGCCCGGACCCTGAAGGCCAACGGCATCCCCTTCCTCGTCAACTCCTCGTTCACGAAGCGGAACAAGGAGGAGATCCCGAGCGTCCAGAAGCTCGCGAAGGAGCTCGGCGCGAAGGCCTGGTACATGTTCATGATCGTGCCCACGGGGCGCGGCGCCGACATCATGAACGAGCTGCTGCCGACCGAGGACTACAACCAGATCCTCGACTGGCACTACGAGACGGAGAAGGAGGAGCCGGAGATGCTGATGCGGCCCACCTGCGCGCCGCACTACTACCGGATGGTCCTCCAGAAGAACAAGGCGAAGGACAAGGAGGATCGCCTCGAGCGGCGCTCCCTCACCTTCTCGACGGGCGGCGGCAAGGGCTGCATCGCCGCGCAGACCATCTGCCTCGTCGACGCCTTCGGCAACGTCCAGGCCTGCTCCTACATGCCGGCCCACGCCGGGAACGTGAAGGAGACCCCGTTCAAGGAGATCTGGGAGAGCTCCGAGCTCTTCCGGCAGCTTCGCGACTTCGACTCGTACAAGGGCCGCTGCGGCGCCTGTGAGTACCTGAACGTCTGCGGTGGCTGCCGCGCACGAGCCGAGGCCATCCACGGCGACCGGCTCGCCGAGGAGCCGTTCTGCGACTACGTCCCGCTGCGCTACAAGGGCGCGAACGCTACCTGATCGCCACCGCAGCGAGCATCGGGGGGAACCAGGAGGGCGGCCCAGGGGCCGCCCTCTCCTTTCCTCGTGCGCGCGTCGCCGCGATCACTTCGCGTAGACGACGAGCGCCTTCCCGGTCATCTCGGCGAGCGCCGAAGCGTAGAGATCGGCGGCCTTCTGCTGCCGCAGCAGCTCGGCGATCCGCTCCCGCTCCCCCTCGAAGGAGACCGCGGGGTCGAGGGTGCGACCGACCAGCTTGATCACCCAGAGCCGGTCCCCCTCCCCCTTGAGGATCTCGCTCACCTGGCCGGGCTCCATGCGGTCGACGACGCCGCGCCAGGCGGGCGGGAGCTGCGACCAGCGGAGCTCACCGAGATCCCAGGGGGCCTTGCCGCTGGCCGGCAGTCCGGTGAAGCGTCGCGACGCCACCTCCTCGAACGGCGCCCCCCCGGCGATCTCCTGACGGTCCCGGGTGATCTCCGCGAGCTTCCCCTTGTAGAAGATCTGCAGGACATGGAACCGCGTCCCGATCGTCGTCGCGTTCTTCTCGTAGTACTCGCGCGCCTCGGCGTCGGTCACCGCCGCCCGCTCCTGCACGTGCCTCCGGAAGCGCGCCGCCATCTCCTGTCGGCGGAAGGTCCGGAGCTGCGCCTCCAGGTCGTCGAGCTTGCGCCGGTACGCCTCGTCCTGATCGAGGCCGAGCTGGAGCGAGCGCTGGAAGATCAGCTCCTCGCGGACGATCGTCTGCAGCACGTTCGGCGACGACGCGGCGTGGCCGGCCACCTGGCCGGAGACGCCCACCCGGACCCGCTGGCCCACGTCGCCTTCGGTGATGGGGACGCCGTTGACGGTCGCCAGGACCCTGGGCCCCTCGGGCGCCGGGCGCGGACTCGCCGCCTGGCCACCGCGACACGCCGCGAGCGACGCCACCGACACGACCGCGACCCACAGGACGGCTGGATTCCTCAAGGTCCCCTCCCTCGTCTCGCGCTGCAAGGAGAGGCGGCATCGTCGCATGCCGCCCCTCGCCCATCTCGAGTCATCGACGGGGGGCCGCGCGGGCTTCACCGCCCGCACGGCCCCCTCACGGCGACGTCAGTGGCAGGCCGCGCAGGCCTCGGCCTCGTCGCCGCTGAACGGGGCCAGCGGCGTCGGATCCCACGTCTGCGACTTGACGTGCGCGGTGGCGGCGTCGGCGTCGTGGCAGCCCATGCAGGCGAGCCGGTTGGGGCTCGTCTCCCAGGTCCCGCTCGTCAGCGGGTTGGCGGTCGTCCCCGGCGGATGGCACGACTCGCAGTTGCGGACGTCCATCGGATAGGTGATCCGCCAGTTGCGGCCGAACGCGGACGTCTCCTAGTGCCCCACGGTGAGGGTCGGGTAGGCGAGGGCCGCGCCGTTGTGGACCGCGTGGACCCGCTTCGAGATCGCGAGGCCGCCGCTCCAGTTGGCCTGGGTGGTCACGTCCGGCCGGACGCCGGAGGAGTAGTCGTGACAGCCACCGCACTGGTCGAGCGCCTGCTCGTTGAAGAGCTTGTTGTGGCGCGGGTAGTCGAGGACGAAGCCCCGGCCCGCGTCGCTCCAATGGCACGACGTGCAGTTGGCGGCGACGGGCGTCTCCGCGGCCGCCCTCTTCACCTGGAACGTCGCCACCGCGACCGACGGGGTCTTGTAGTCGACGTAGGGCGGCTCCGGCGGGTTGGTCGGACCGCGGCCGCGGTCCCCGAACTCCACGTTGATCACGTAGGTCCCGGGGACGAGGTCGTCGACCGGGTCGAGCGTGTACTTGAGGTTGGCGACGCTGAAGGCGACCTTGGGATCGGTGTTTGCTGCCGTGGTCATCCGGCGAGCCGCGCCGGCCCCCCCTGCGAGGTTGATCGTGTTGTCGGCGAACAGCGGAGCGGGAACGGCACCGCCGACGATGGGGCTACTGACGACCTGGATGTTCCGCTGGGCGGTCGTCCGCGTCACCTCGCCGGCCGCGTTGATCTCCTGGACGCCGCGGCTGCGGATCGACAGCCTCCCGGCGAGGCTCGCCTTCTCCTCGACGTAGGCGATCGCGCGCTCGGGGAAGTCCTTGTTCGTGTCGCTGGGCGTGTTCAGCCAGGTCACGAGCTCGAGCGCTGTGGCCGCCGCGGGGTCGGCGAAGACCGTCGTGGCGTTCGCCGGGAGCGAGATCGTGATGTCGCCCGGGATCAGCTTCTCGGCGCCATAGCCTTCGTACTCCGCCTTGGTGTTGTACGCGAGCATCGGCGTGCCGGAGTCGACCCTCACCCGGAAGGTGCCGCCCGCGCTCAGGTCCCACGGTCCGGCCGTCGCAGTCGTGACGTCGGCGCGCGCGGCGTAGGTGAGGACGTCGACGCGCTGCCCGCGCGGGCCGCTGACGTAGACGTTCGCCGCGGTGAAGAGACCGTCGCTCGGGAGGGTGCATCCGGTGCGGGCGGCGTTGGGGATGCAACCTTCGCCGGCAGGATCCTGCACGACCGTGGTGTGGTCGATGGGCTGGCCGGTCGCCTTGTCGGTGAGGACGATCGTGATCACCGGCGCCTCGCCGGAGACGAAGTGCGTCCCGTTCGCGGGCGCCGACGTGGTCAACGTGATGTCGAACTCGGGGATGTTCCGCGGATCCTTCACCGTCCAGTCGTGGGCCCCGGTGACGGACATCTTGCCCGCGCCTTCGGCCGCGTGGCAGCCGGAGCAGTTCGCGTCCGTCGTCTGGGCCGGGCTGTGGGACGCTGCGTCGGCGAAGTCGATGTTGTCGTGGCAGGAGCCGCAGGACGCCCGCGACGGCACGGTCTTCCAGTTGTCGACGTCGGCGCCCGCGCCGGTGTGGCACGCCTGGCAGTTCGCGAGGCCGGCGGGGAAGGCGGCCGTGTTCCAGGTGCTCGGGTCGCCCAGCCGGTACTCGCCGTTGTCCGTGGTCTCGTTGGCGGCGGTCCACGGGTTGTCGAAGAACTGTCCGTCCGCCCCGGCCACCGTCGGGAGCTCACGGCCGGCGTGGATCTTGTGGATCATCACCTGCATCTCGATGGTCTCGGTGGTGCCGCCGTTGGCGGTGGTGTTCTTCAGCGCGCTGTTCGGGCTGTGGCAGGTGTTGCAGCCCTCGACGGTGACGCGGTCACCACCGTGACCGTGGAACTCGGCGCCGTGGCACTTCTTGCAGGTCTCGGTCCTGACGATGTCGCGCGTCTTGAGCGCCGTGACGCCGTCGGGCACGAAGTCGAAGTCGGCCTCGCCGGTCGGGCCCGAGTGACCGCCCAGGTACACGCTCACGCGGTGCGTGAGGCTCCGGTCGTAGCCGACCAACGTCTCGCCGTTCACGGGGTACTTGAACTGAGCGGTCTGGAGGTTCGTGCCGAACGTGTACGTGTAGTTGCCGGGGGAGCTCTCGACCAGCGTCCCCTTCACTGGGACCGCGCCGGTGGTGGTCGTCTCCCGGTATCCGGCGTTCACCGTGAGCTCGGTGACGCCGTCCCGCTGGAAGATTCGGTAGATGTACGGGACCCAGCGGTTGTAGCTGAGCCCTCCGCCGGCGGGGGCCAGCTTGAAGATGCCGGCGCTCACGGTGGTGATCCCCGTGACCGGCGTGGTGTTGTCCTTGCCCTTGACGGTGAACGTGACCTTGGCGACGCCGGCCGCGTCGGCCGACGCGCTGGTGATGGCGATCTTCGCGAGGTACTTCGGGTTGGCGGGCGCTCCCTGCTGCTCGTCGAGGGCCGTCACCACCGCCGTGCCGTGGAACGCCGCCACCGTGGCGTTGCCTCCGGGTGCACCGTTCGTTCCGTTGGTGCCGTTCGTTCCGTTCGTGCCGTCGGTTCCGTTCGTTCCGTTCGTGCCCGCGGCGCCATCCTTGCCGTCGGCGCCCTTGCAGCCGTTGATCGCAAAGGACATCGCCAGTGCTGCGGCGAAGCACAGGACCCGTGTCGTGATGCTCGGACTCTCCCGCTTCATCGTTCCCCTCCCTACGACGCGCCTATTCGGCGTCCTGGGACACTGCATTGACGAGAAAGAGGGACCGGTCTCCCGGATCCCTCGTTTCGGCTAAGCAACGCTCCCTAACGCTGAACCCCGGGCGAATTCACCGCAAGCGGACGCTCCAAGAAAGGCTAGGCGTTTCCGCCACATGCGCGCGCCGGCCGCGTCGCGCGATGTCGCAGCCCCCTCACTGTGCGCGCGAGAGCGGCAACCCGATTGGGCGCAATTGACAGTGAGGCGGCGATGGTTCCGTTTGAAGCGGCAGCCAGGAGCTGAGAGCGAAAGGAGGAAATGGATGGCCAACCTGATTCGCAGGAGTGAACCCGGGACGCTGGAGCCGTCCCGCCTCATCGACCCGTTCGAGATGATGAACGAGCTCATGCACTGGGACCCGTTCCGCGAGCTCGGCGTGGTCGGCGGCCGCGGCGTGGCGTTCGTCCCGACGTTCGAGGTGAAGGAGACGAAGGACGGCTACGTGTTCAAGGCGGACCTTCCCGGCATCCGGGAGAAGGATCTCGACATCTCCCTCACCGGGAGCCGGCTCACCGTCTCGGGCCAGCGCGAGGAGGAGCAGAAGAAGGAGGAGGAGCGCTACTTCACCTACGAGCGCACCTACGGCAGCTTCTCCCGCTCCTTCACCCTCCCCGAGGGCGTCGATCCCGACAACGTGCAGGCCGAGCTGAAGGACGGCGTGCTGACGCTCAGCATCGCCAAGAAGCCGGAGGTCAAGGCGAAGAAGATCGAGCTGAAGACGATCAAGCCCGCCGAGAAGGCGCACGCGTGACCGACGCGGTGCGCGCAGCGACCCCGAGGAGGCCCGCGGCTCCCGCCCGCGGGCCTCCTCCTCTCCGTCGACCTGCCGGTGCGCGCTCGCCGGCGTGCTAGCCTGCGTCCGTGACCACGGCGACGACCCTCCGACTCCTCGCGCTCTGCGCGCTCCTCTCCGCCTCCGCCACCTCCGCGGGGGAGCCCCCCCTCCCCGCTCCGCTCGCGGCGGCCGAGGCGATCGAGGCGGGCGGCGCCCACGTCGACCTGGCGCCGGGCATCGAGGCGATCGTCGAGCCGTCGTCCACCTTCCGGGTGGTCCTGCCCGGCAGGAGCGAGGACGCGCGGTTGTCGCTCCTCGACGCGGCCGAGAACCTGGTCCCGTCGAAGACGACGCGGGAGGTGGGGGCCGAGACGATCCTGACGGTGGCCCCGGTCCAGCCCCTCGTCCCGGCGTCGCGCTACCTCTTGCGCCTCGAGGGGGCCCGGGCCCGCGATCTGCACGACGCGGCCGGGAAGGCGGCCGGGCCGGTCGAGCTGCGGCTGGTCGTCGCCGGCACGCCGCCGGCGCCCGAGAAGAAGGCCACGAAGCGCAGGCGGCGGTGACCCGGCCGGACGGGAGCCGTCAGGCGCGGGCGATCAGCGGCAGGACGGGTAGATCCGCCTCGCAGAAGTCGTACCGCCCGAGCGAGCCTCGCTCGGCCCACTCCATCGCCGCGACGCCGATCGGCCTCGGCTCGGCCCCCGCGGCCAGGGTGCAGGCGTAGAAGGCCAGCTCGACCTCGAGGTCGGGGTACCTGTGGACGTGGCGGGTGAGCAGGGAGCCCACGACCACGTCGCACGCGAGCTCCTCCCGGATCTCCCGCGCGAGCGCCGCCGGCTCGGACTCGCCGGCCTCGACCTTCCCGCCGGGGAACTCCCATTGGCCTCCCCGCTCCGCGCCGTCGAGCCGGCGCGTGACCAGGATCGAGCCGCCGCGCCCGACGACCGCGGCGACGACGAGCACCCTGCGGGTGGGGGTCACGGGAAGTCGAGGGCGAAGAGCGTGCCGGCGTTGCCGAGGACGTAGCCGCGCCCGGCGGCGAACGCGAGCGTGCCGTCGATCCCCTGCCCACCGTCCAGGACCCGGGCGATCGCGCCGGACGCCGGGTCGAGGAAGATCAGGCCGCCCGCGCCCGCCGGCACGGCCAGCCAGCGCCCCGCGCTCACCGGCGCGGCCGCCGGCGAGCCCTCACGGATCGCGGTCTTCCAGAGGAGCGTCCCCGCGTCCGGGCTGAGCGCCTCGACCGCGCTCGTCGTGACGACGACGACCTCGCCGGCGACGCTGGCGAGCCGGGAGGCGTCGGGGACGGCCGCCTGCCAGAGGGTCTTGCCGGTCTCCGGATCGAGGGCGACCACCGCGCCCGAGTACGCGGCCGCGAAGAGCCGGTCGCCGCCGAGGGCGAGAGAGTCCACGTCGAGGTACTTCCCCTCCGGCGCCACCTTCCGCTCCCAGCGCGGCCGGCCGCTCGCGACCTCGAGGGCCGCCACGAAGCCGTCCGACCAGGCCGCGTACGCCGTGCTCCCGCGGACGATCGGGTCGGCGGCGCCCCGGATGGAGAACCCCTCGCGGCGGTCGCGCCGGTGGTGCCAGCGCCAGGCGCCGGTCCCCGCGTCCACCGCGACGAGCGTGTCGTCGAGCGTCATGACCAGGACCAGGCCGTCGGCGACCACCGGGCGCGTGCCGAGCTCCTGCTTCGCGTCGTAGCGCCAACGGACCTTGCCGCTCGCCAGCTCCACCGCGTACAGGATGCCACCGCTCGTGCCCGCGTAGACGACGCCGCCGCTGATGGCGGGCGGCGCGCCGAAGGAGCCGGTCCCCTCCACCTCCCACGCCCGCGTGCCGTCCGGCCTGAAGGCGTGGAGCCACCCGTCGCGGGTGCCGACGACCACGAGGCCGCTGGCCGGATCCAGCGAGGGGCCGCCCGGCTCGATCGTCTTCCAGGCGCCCAGCTCCGCGCCGACGAGGGGCCGGGACCAGGCGACGCGCGCCACCTGGAGCGGCGCCCCGGGGAGCCGGCTCTCCAGCCCGGGGACCGCGGCCAGCAGGATGGCGAGGCCGGCGGCGAGCATCTACTTGGCGCCCAGCCGCGCGAGCCGATCCGCCGCCTCGGTGGCGAACTGCGACCCCTTGTGGCGCTCGGCGAAGCCCTCGAGGAGCTTCTTCGCCTCGTCCTTCTTCCCCGCGAGGGCGAGGACGCGGGCGCGCTCGACGTCGGCGTGGTCGGCGAAGAGCGGCGACTCCCGGCCCGACCGCTCCCACGCGGCCGCGGCCTCGTCGAGCTTCCCCTTCGACTCGAGCGCCATCGCGAGCCCGTCGAGCGCGCCGAACCGGAGGGAGTCGTCGGAGGAGGTCTCGGAGAGGTACTTCTGATAGCTCGCGATCGCCGCGTCGGCCTCGCCGAGCCGGTACTGCGCGTCCGCCTTCATGAGCAGCGCGAGGTGTCCGGCCCGCGTGGAGGGGTACTCCGCGATCGCCAGCTCGGCCGCCGAGACCACCGCCTTCTGGCGCTCGGCGTCGTTCGCGTAGAACGGCCCGGGGGCTCCCGGGAGCGGGACCGCCGAGACCTCGGCGCCAGCCGCGCGCACCACCTCGTAGGCCAGGGCGCCGGCCTTGTCGGCCCGAAGGCTGCCCGCGATCCCCGCCACGATGCCGAGCACCACGGCGGCCGCCACGACGAGGGCGATCGCCCGCGCGTTCTTCTTGTGCCCGTTGATCCAGTCGACGGCGCGGTTCGCCACCTCCTGGAACTTGTCGGGGGCCTTCAGGTCCTTGCGGGAGAGGGCTTCGTCGTTCGACATGGTGGGCTGCCTCGCGGAATCACTCGGGAAATTCGGGCCAATCTAGAGGGGGGCCGGGGGAGCGTCAAGCGTCTCGCGCCGGTCAGCGCTTCGCTCCGGCCTTGCCGCGCCCGAGCTTGGCGGCCTTGGCCTTCCGCCCCGCCTTCCCGCCCCGTGAGCTCTTCCCGCCCTTCGCGAGCTTCGTCACGACCCAGGGCGGCGGACGCTCGGTGCGCCGGCGCTCCTTGAAGAGGAGGCGCATCGGGACCTCGAGGCCGAAGGACTCGCGGAAGCGGTTCTCGACGAACCGCCGGTAGGCGTCGCCGATGGCCTCGGGGCGGTTGCACTGGATCGCGAAGGTCGGCGGCGAGTAGGCCACCTGCGCCACGTAGTAGAGCTTCACCGGCAGGCCGCGGGCGAGCGGCGCCGGGTGCTCCTCCTGGATGGCCTCCAGCAGCTCGTTGAGCTGCGGCGTCGGGAAGCGCGCCCGGAACTGCTCGACGAGGCGGGCCGCCTTCTCGAGCACCCGGGTGACGCCCCGCTTCTCCTTCGCGGAGGTGAAGACGAACGGCGCGTACGCCACGAACGGGAGCCGCTTGAGCAGCTCCTTGCGGTACCACTCCTGCGTCGCCCCCTCGCGCTCGGCGATGTCCCACTTGTTGACGACGACGACGAGCGCCTTCGCCTTCTCGTCCACCAGCCCGAGCAGCCGCGCGTCCTGCTCCACGCCCGCCTCGGTCGCGTCCAGGAGGCAGGCGACCACCTCGGCGTCGTCGATCGCCCTCATCGACCGGACCACCGAGTAGGCCTCCACCTTGAGGGCGATGCTCCGCTTCCGGCGGATGCCGGCGGTGTCCGTGACGACGAAGCGGCGCCCCTTGTGCTCGACGACGCTGTCGATCGAGTCGCGGGTCGTGCCCGGGACGTCCGAGACGACGAAGCGATCCTCCCCCAGCAGGGCGTTCACGAAGGTGCTCTTGCCGACGTTCGGCCGGCCGACGATGGCGATCCGGATGTCGCCCTTCGGCTGGTCGGCGTCGGAGACCTCCTCCGGCTCGTCCGCCTCCTCGACGGGCGGCGGCAGCTCCGGGACGGCGAGCTTCGCGGCGAGCTCCGCGACGAGATCGTCGACGCCCCGCCCGTGCTCCGCCGAGACCGGGTGGACCGAGCCGAAGCCGAGCGCGTAGAAGTCGGCGAGCGGCGCCTCCGCCTCGGTCGCGAAGTGGTCGATCTTGTTCACCGCGACGAAGAGCGGCTTCCCCGAGCGGCGGAGCAGCTCGGCCACGGCGCGGTCCACGTCGGTGAGGCCGTCCCGGCCGTCCACGACCAGCACCACGGCGCTCGCCTCGTCGACCGCGAGCTGGGCCTGCTGCTTGACCTGCTGGATCAGCCGGTCGCGGGACTCGGGCTCGAACCCGCCGGTGTCCACCACCGACCAGGCGCGGTTGTCCCACTCGAAGTCGGCGTAGTTGCGGTCGCGGGTGACGCCGGGGACGTCCTCGACGATGGCCACCCGCCGGCCGGCGAGCCGGTTGAAGAGCGTCGACTTGCCGACGTTGGGGCGCCCGACGAGGGCGATGAGGGGGCGCGGGGGGGAGCTCACAGGCCTAGCTTCTCCAGGGACTTGGGGCGCTCGCTCCAACGCTCCTCGACCCGCACCGTGAGGCCGAGGAAGACCTTGCAGCCGAGGAGCCGCTCCATCTGCTGCCGGGCGAGGGTCCCGATCTTCTTCAGCATCTGGCCCCCCTTCCCGATGACGATGCCCTTCTGCGTCTCGCGCTCCACGAAGATCACCGCGGAGATCCGGACGAGCCCGCCGCGGTCGGTCCGCTGCGACTCGTCGAACTCCTCGATGTCGACGGCGCACGAGTACGGGATCTCGTCGCGCGTCTGGAGCATCACCTGCTCGCGGACGTACTCCGCCGCGAGGGTGCGCTCGGCCTGATCGGTGAGCATCTCGCGCGGGAAGAGGAGCTGGTCCGCCTCGGGCATACGGGCGGTCAGCGCCTCGAGCAGGACGTCCACGTTCTCGCCGTCGAGCGCCGAGAACGGGACGATGTCGGCCCAGGCGTGGAGGTCCTTGTACGCGTCGATGACCGGCAGGAGCGTCGCGCGCGGCGCGCGGTCCATCTTGTTGATCCCGAGGATCGCCGGCTTGCCGCGCTTCGCCACCTCCGCCGCGGCCCACCGCGTGGTCTCGCCGATCTCGACCTTCCCCTCGGGGCTGGTCCCCGCCTCGACGAGGAACAGGACGGCGTCCACCTCGGGGAGCGTCGCGAGGGCCACCTCGACCATCCGTCGGTTCAGCGCCCCCTTCGCCCTGTGGAGGCCCGGGGTGTCGAAGAAGGCGATCTGCGCCCCCTCCCCGTTCCAGACCCCCAGGATCCGCGTGCGGGTCGTCTGCGGTCGCGGCGTGACGATGGCCACCTTCTCGCCGAGGACGCGGTTCAAGAGGGTGGACTTGCCCACGTTGGGCCGTCCCACGATCGCCACGAATCCGGCGTGCAGCTTCTGCTTCTTCCTTGCCACGTTGGAACGCGAAGGCCCGGGCGGACGGCCGGAGGGTCCGGCCGGCCCGCGCCGGGCCGACAGCGGGTCAATCCTTTCCGGCTAGGGCATCGCCCCGCGGGTGATCGTCACCTTCTCGAGCTTCACCTTGTTGTTCCCGGCGCGCGTGATCTTCGGGACGAGGTCGCCCCCCTGGACCACCTCGCCGAAGATGGTGTGCCCCTTGTCGAGCCAGGGGGTCGCCACCTCGGTGATGAAGAACTGCGAGCCGTTCGTCCCCGGCCCCGCGTTGGCCATCGCGAGGAGGCCCGGCTTCGAGAACTTGTTGTCCGGGCCGATCTCGTCCTGGAACCGGTAGCCGGGGCCGCCGGTGCCGGTCCCGAGCGGATTGCCGCCCTGGATCATGAAGTCCGGGATGACGCGGTGGAACATGGTGCCGTCGTAGAGCGGCTTGCCGGCCTGCTTCTGGCCGCTCCGGGGATCCGTCCACTCCTTCGTCCCCTCGGCGAGCCCGACGAAGTTGGCCACCGTCACCGGCGCCTTCTCCGGGAGGAGCTTCACCACGATGGTGCCCATCGACGTCTGGAAGGTCGCGTAGAGCTGCTCGGCCATTTCCGGTTCTCCTCTCCTACCTACTTGCAGGTGGGCTGCTTGGTGGTGATGACGACCTTCTCCAGCCGCGTCTGGCCGGGGCCGGCCTTGGCGATCTCCGCGACCTTGTCGCAGCCGCACACGCCCTCGCCGAAGCGTACGTAGCCGCAGATCCCCGACGGGGAGTTGGGGCAGGCCCGCGGGTTCAGGTGCGGCGTCGGGACCTCGGTGATGAAGAACTGGGAGCCGTTGGTGTTGGGGCCCGAGTTGGCCATCGCCAGCTGGCAAGCGGCCGCGAAGGGGGCCGCCGGCGGCTTCTCCAGCTCGTCCTCGAAGCGGTAGCCGGCGTCGCCGGTGCCGAAGGGGCGCCCGGAGGGGAGCGACGTCTGGCCGAGCTCCGCCCCGCGCGAGAGGGGGTCGCCCCCCTGGATCATGAAGCCCGGGATCACCCGGTGGAAGAGCGTGCCGTCGTAGAGCGGCTTCTTGCTCTGGGCCTGCCCCGTGGCCGGGTCGGTCCAGGTCTTCTTGCCCATCGCCAGCTCGACGAAGTTCTTCACGGCGTTGGGCGCCTTCTTCTCGAGCAGGCGGACGCCGATGCTGCCGCGCGACGTCTGGAAGACGGCGTACGTGTCCGCGGCGCGCGAGGCGCCGGGCGCCGCCGCGGCGGCGAGCACGAGGGCGGCCGCGAGACCCTGGAGGGAGGAGTGGCTCATGTCGGCCGGAATCTAGCCGCGCATCGCTGCGCAGGCAAATGGCAAGGCGAGGGGCCCTGGGGGCGCCTACCCCCCCTGCCCCGCCAGCCGCGCCGCGAGGGCCCTCAGGCAGATGAGCGCCGCCGCCTGCTCGGCGTCCTTCTTCGAACGCCCCTCCGCCCGGGCGACGAGGTCCGGGGAGACCTCCACCTCGACCACGAACACCTTCGCGTGATCCGGCCCCCGCTCCTCGAGGACGCGGTACCCCGGGACCGCCTTGAGGCGGCCGTAGGCCAGCTCCTGGAGCTGCGTCTTGTAGTCCCGGTCGAGGGTGCCGGCGACCGCGCGCTCGAACGCCTCGCCCAGGAACCGGTCCACGAGGGCGAGCACCGCCGGCAGCCCCCCGGAGAGGAAGAGGACGGCGATGACCGCCTCCATCGCGTCGCAGAGGAGCGAGGCCTTCTCCCTGCCCCCGGTCAACTCCTCGCCGCGCCCGAGCCGGAGCAGCGGCCCCAGGTCGAGGGCCCTCGCCATCCCCGAGAGCCCCTGCTCGTCCACGACCGCCGCGCGCATCTTGGAGAGCTCCCCCTCGCGCGCCTCCGGGAAGCGCTCCATCAGCCGCTGCGAGACCGCGAGGTCGACCACGGCGTCGCCGAGGAACTCGAGCCGCTCGTTGTGAGAGCCGCCCTCGTCGCGGTGCTCGTTGAGCCAGCTCTTGTGCGTGAGCGCCGCCAGGGCGAGCGCCCGATCCGGGAAGGCGACCCCGAGCCGCTCCTCGAGCGCGGAGACGGGATCCATCACGACGGCCGCCATGTCAGCGCACCCCCGGGGTGGCCATCAATACGCCGCCGCCTCGGGCACGAAGTTCGCGACCAGGATCGCCGCCGCCATCTTGCGCGGCGCGCCCATCGCCTGGCGCTGCCGGTCGAGCTGGCGGTACAGGATGTTCCCCTCCGACACCTGATCGATCTGGATGAGCAGGCGCCAGCTGCCGCGCTCCTGCGTGAAGACCGCCTCGAAGTCCGGCCGCTTGAGGACGCGCGCCGCGCCGTACGGGCGCCCGTCGATGTCCACGACGACGTAGCGGACCTCGTCGGGGCCGGAGTCCTCGATGAGGACGTTCATGACCCAGACCTCGCCGGGCCGGGGCAGCATGTGGTGCGGCACCTCGACCGGACCGGCCGCGACCTCGCCCCCGAGCTCCGGCGCGACGTCGATGGTGGTGGCGCCCTCGCCGGCGCCCAGGGCGTTCGCGACCACCTTGCGCGTCCCCGGGAACTCCGAGAGCTCGAACTTGTCCGACCAGACGTCCCCGTTCGGCCCGATGAGCCGCCCCTTGAAGCGGGTCCCCATCTCGCGCGTCGCGACGAACCGGTAGCGGGTGCCGGCGTACTCGAACTCCTGGATCAGCTCGATCATCGCGTTGGGCGCGAGGATCGAGTCGGCGCCGAAGACCTGCGAGATCGCCGCGAGCGTGAGCGCGCTGCGGGGTGCGGCCGTGGCGACGAGCCCGGCCGACCCCGCCGCGGGCGCCGGGCCGGCGCGCGGGGCGCTCTGGGACGGCACGGGCGTCGCCGCCCGCATCTGGTTCACGCTCCCCACGAGGAAGATCTCGAGGTCCGTCGCGCTGGGGAATCGGGCCAGATCGAGCGGGGGGAAGTCGCCCGCGACCTCATAGGGTGAGCCCCCCACCGGCGCGACCCGGGTCACGCGGACGCCCTCGGCCGTGCCGATGATCTCGAACGCGTGGGTCGCCGTCTTCAGGACGGCGCGCGCCGCGAGCCGGTCGGGGTCGACCTGCGCGTCGATGCGGGCGAGCCGCATGCGCAGCGCCACGTCCTGCAGGGCCGCCGCGCGCTGCTGGAGCGCCTGCACGACCCACTGCTCGATCCCGGCGACCTTGTCGTGGAGCTGGAAGTTCACCGGCCCGAGCGCGGAGAGCGGCGCGTCGACGAAGCGCAGGTGGTCGTGGCCGGTGACGACGAAGCGCGCCTTCTGGATCGGCTGGCCGGTCGCCGGGTGGACGACCCGGCCGAACGTCAGCTCCCCCTCGAGCGACTCGCGGTCGGCGCCGAAGCGGACCGGCACGCCGAGCGCCGTCAGCTTGCGCGACGCGATCTGGTTGAGCCGCTCGCGCGGGATCTTCCCGATGATTGTGTGTTCGCCTTCGGACATGCACGGATCCCCGGCGGGACTGGACGATGGGAGAGCCTATCGCAGATCGGGGTGGCGCCGGGCGGAAGCCTCGGCCGGGAGCGGCCGCTCCAGCACGGCGACGAGGTCCTGCGCCTCGCTCCCCGTCTCCACGTCCGGCCCCCCTCCGTCGAACGTCGTGTGGGTCAACTGGACCCGGCGGAGCCCGGCCGCCTCGGCGAGCGGGCCCCACTCGGTCGGCGTGTAGTACCGCAGTTCCGCGGTCCCCCTCAACTCACTGCCGTCGGGCCGGAGCAGGCACCGGTGGCACCGATCCACCCCGGCGACCGCGTCCCACCGCGACGTCTCCTCGACCACGCTGCCGTCCGCGAGCGTCCGCCGCGACGTCGCGACCGGCTCGCGGGCGAGCGCCAGCGGATTCGCGTGCTGGACGACCAACCGGCCCCCCGGCCGCACGGCGCGACCCATCTCCGCGAGGCAGCGGAGGTTGGTCGCGTCGTCGAACATGAAGAGCGAGGAGTACCAGGAGAAGGCCGCCTGCACCGCCCCGTCGCGAAGCGGGAGCGCTCGGACGTCGCCGCGGAGCCAGCGGGGTGCGAACGGACCCCCTGCGGGACCCTCGCGGGCCTCGGCCGCACGGCGGAGATACCGGGCGCTCCGCTCGACCCCGACGACCTTCACCCCCTCGCGCGCCAGCGGCCAGGCGTGCCTGCCATGGCCGCACGCGAGGTCGAGGACGAGGTCGCCGGGCCGGAGCCGCAGGAGCCGCCGGATGAGCTGCGCCTCGACCGCCGAAAGGGAGGGCGTCAGGAGGTCTGCGGCCGAGTCGAAGTAGAGCTCGCCGTAGTAGGCGTCGGTCCAGTGTGGGGCGCGCTCCATTCCGGTGAACTATCGGTAATCCCGATGGATTCGACAACCGCGCCGAGCCGCGGCCCGCCGGCAGGAGCCCCGAAAATGCGACGGCCGCCTTTCGGCGGCCGCGCGGGAAGTGTGGTGAGGGGGAGAA
>DATIVK010000065.1:0-17277 GCA_035465955.1 Anaeromyxobacteraceae bacterium
CGCCATGGAGTACGGGGCGAGGGGGTCGGCGGGGTCGAGGCGGGCCGCCTCCGCGTAGAGCGCGTACGCCCCGGCGAGATCGCCGCGCTTCTCGTGGATCTGGCCGCGCACCTGCATCGCCGGGGGGAGCACCGGATCCAGGCCGAGGGCGATCCCGACCGCGCGCTCCGCCGCGTCGAGCCGGCGGGCCGAGACCTCGACCTGGCCGAGGAGGACCCATCCGCTCGCGTCCCCGGGCCTCGTGACGAGGTACCGCTGCAGCCGCTCCCGGGCGTCGTCGTGGCGGCGCAGGGCGACGAGCGCGATCGTGAGGTTCTTCATCACGAGGCTCATCGGAACCGACGAGTCCCCCGCGAGGGCGATGGCGCGATCGTAGGCCCCCACGGCCTCCGGATCGCGACCCGCGAGGGAGAGGGACGCGCCGAGGTTGGCCCAGACGCGCGCCTTCCCCGGGGACTTCTCCGCGGCGTCGGACCAGAGGGCGAGCGGGCTCTCCCAGACCCGGTTGCGCTGCCAGGTGGCGGCGAACGCAGCGCCGAGGGCCGCCGCGGCGAGCGCCCCGGCGACCGCACCGGCCCGGGCGGGCGCGAGGGCCTTCGCGCCCACGGCGACCCCGGCGGCGACGAGCAGCGCGGGGCCGAGGAGCGCGAGGTAGAGCCGGTGCTCGACGAAGGCGTCCCGCAGCGGGACGACGATCGTCGGCGCCAGGGCGACGAGGAAGAAGAGCCACGTGAACGCGGCGAGCCTCGCGAGGGCGGCGCGCTCGTCACGGCCGCGCCCCCAGCGCTCGACGGCGAGGAGCGCTGCGGCCGTGACCAGGGCGAGGAGGGCCGCGCCGCCAACGACCTTCGGCTCCAGCAGGCGCCCCGAGAACGGGAACTCCCAGTCCACGTTCTGCCGCGCGGGGAGCAGGAGGAGCGCCAGGTAGCGCGGGATGGCGCGGAGCTGGGTGGCGAGGTAGCCGAGGGGGGTGACGAAGGAGACCGTGAAGCCGGCGTGGTCGCCCGTCCGGGCAGAGGCGGCGCCTCCCACCGCCGCCCAAGCCGAGAGCGCGAGGAGGGGCAGCGCCGCGGAGAGCCTGCGCGCCACGCGGACGCCCCAGGGGACGTCGTGCTCCGCGGGCAGCGGCAGGAGCGCGGCGGCGAGCAGCCACGCGGCGGGCATCGTCGCCGCCGTGGGCTTCGCCGCGAGGGCGACCGCGTGCAGCGCGGCGGACGCCGCGAGGAGGAGCGCGCGGCGCGGGCGGGACGCCGCGGCGTCGCGAGCGAGGAGGACGAGGAGGCCGGCGAAGTAGAGGCTCGCGGCGAGCGCCTCCGCCCGCTGGGAGAGGTAGCTGACCGCCTCCGTCTGGATCGGGTGGAGGGCGAAGAGCGCGGCGGCGGCCAGCGCGATCCATTCCACGGTCGCGGCCGGGCCGGTGGGCGCGCCCGGGGGCGCGGACGCTCCCTCGCCCTCCTGCCCGAAGGCGCGCGCCAGGAGGCGGCGGGCGAGGAGCCAGGCGAGGAGCACCGCGGCCAGGTGGATCGCCACGTTGGTCGCGTGCCAGACGCGGGGCCGGAACCCGCCGATGGCGTGGTCCACGGCGAAGAGGAGCGACGTCAGGGGGCGTGCCTGGGCGCGCCAGGTGGCGGGCGAGAGGTAGGCCGAAGGGGCGAGCGCCGCCGGGCTGGTGAAGATCCCGTTGTCGTCGAACTGGAACGCCCCGTCGATGGATGGGAGGTACGCGACGGCCGCCACGGCGCAGAGCGCGACGGCGATGGCCCAGCGGTGTCTCCGGTTCATCGAAGGTCCGGGTCGAAGGGCACGGCGGTGGCCGACGATCACCGCCCCTGGAAGCGGGGCGGGCGGCGCTCCTGGAAGGCGCGCCGGCCCTCGCGGATGTCGTCGCTCTCGAAGGCGCGGCGGCGCAGATCGGCGATCTCCGTCCGCTCGTCGCCGCCGAGCCCCCGCTCGTGCGTCGACTCGAGCAGCCGCAGGATCCGCTTCATCCCCTGGACCGCGATCGGCGCGTTGTTCGCGATCTCCTCGGCGAGGGCGAGGGCCGCGGCCTCGGCCCCCTCCGCCTGGACGACGCGGTTCACGAGCCCCCAGGCGAGCGCGACGTCGGCCCGGATCGGGCGCCCCACGAAGAAGAGCTCGCGCGTTCGGGCCGATCCGACGAGCGCCTGGAAGCGTCGCAGGCCGCCCTCGGGGTAGACGACGCCGAGCTTCGCCGGCGGGAGCCCGAGGAGGACGTCCTCGCGGGCGACCCGGAGGTCGCAGGTGGCCGCCAGCTCGAAGCCGCCGCCGAACGCGCTGCCGTTCAGGTAGGCGACGGTCGGGCAGGGCACCGCCTCCAGGGCCTCGGCCGCCCGCTCCACCGCCTCGTCGGGCCGCTCCCCGCGGGGGGAGAGCAGGTCGAGCTCCCCGAGGTCGAAGCCGGACGAGAACGCCTCCTCCCCCGCCCCCCGCAAGAGCAGGCAGCGCACCCGGTCGCGCGCCGCGCCGCTGCAGGCCCCGGCGAGATCCTCCAGCGCGCGGAAGTCCAGCGCGTTCCGCTTCCCCTCGTTGTGGATGGTCAGCACGCGGACTTCGCCGCGGTCCTCGATGCGGATGCTCGATGCCATAGGACCCGGGAATCTACTCCCAAGCGGGAGCCCCCCGGGAGCACATCGTTCCGTCGTGGGGTGCTGGCGCGTCAGGCGGCCCACGCGAAGAGAGCCCGTCACCGAGGTGGCGGGCTCTCCGTCGCGCTCTCGCGCAGGGGGCGCGTGCGTCCCGCCCCGGTCACCGGCGTGAGGCCGGTTCGTCGTTGCCGTCCAAGCTGGGGGCGCCGGTCGCGTCCGTCAAGGGCCGCGCGCCCTGCTCCCCCTCGGGGCTCCCACGCTCGGCGGGCAGCGGTCGGATGACGCCGCGCTTCATGAGGATGGCCCGGACCTGCGCCACGAGCTCGTGGTACTTCACCGGCTTGCGCAGCATGGCGGCGACGCCGAAGCGCGCGAGCCGCTCCCGCTCCCGGTCCGACCCCGAGGTGATGACGAGGATGGGCAGGTCCGCGAGAGAGGACTCGCCGCGCACCTTCTCGACGAGCTCGAGCCCCGTCAGGACCGGCATGAACAGATCGGTGACGAGGACGTCGATCCGGGGCTCGCGCGCGAGCCGGTCGAACGCCTGGGCGCCGTCCGAGACGATCTCGATCGCCAGGCCGGCGAGGCGATCGGACTCCGCGAGGCGCCGGAGCGCCGCGGCGTACATCGAGGCGACGAGGTGGTTGTCCTCGACGAGGAGGATCCGGGCGCTCGGCTCGGGCTGCGTCCCGGCGGCGGCGATCCGGCGCGCCAGGTCGGACAGCCGCTCCCGGTCCACGAGGTTCCCGTCCGGGACCCGCACGGCCACGCCGGCCGGCCCCTCGTCGCCCTCCTCGCGGAGCCGCACGACCTCGACCTCGATCTCCAGCGGCTCGACGACCTGGGGGAAGAAGAGGACGAGCTTCACCCGCTCGCCGGCCTTGAACTGCCGCTCGGTCCGGAGGAAGAGGCCGCCCGCCGACAGGTTCTCCGTGTAGTCGAGCGCGCTCTCGGCGCCGAGGTACTGGACCGCGAGGACGAGGGGGAACCTGGGGTGTGCGCGCCGCTCGCGTGCCATCAACGGTCTCCGATCCGGATCCTCGCGTGCCGACCGGAAGCTGGCCGCTCCCGTGCGTCCTGCGCGCGCCACCCGCGGCCTCGATTATGCGCGATCATGGACGGGGAAGCGTGAGCCATGACGTGGTGACCTCGCGCTGTAGGCCCGTGTGCGCTGCAGCCGCACGCATTGAGGACACCACCAGTACACTCCGATAGACTCGCTGTCCATGTTCGGTCGGCCGCGCCGCCACCGTGAACGGCTCCTCCTCCCGGGTGAGACCATCGGGCGCCGGCGGTTCCTCGTCGGTGGCCTCATGGGCCTTGCGCTCGTCGCGGGGGCCGGCTGGCTGGCGCTCCGTCGCCGGGAGGATCTGGAGGGCGTGGGTGGCCCCTTCGCCGTCCTCGCCCCGGACGAGGCGGCCGTGCTGCTGGCCATCGCGCGGCGGGTCGTGCCGCCCGATTTCCCGCCACCCGAGCGGGTCCGCGTCGCGGAGCGGGTCGACGCCTTCCTCGCGATGAGCCACCCCGGCGTTCAGCTGGACGTGAAGCGGCTCCTCGCGCTGTTCGACTCCGCGCCGATCGGGCTGCTGCTCGACGGCTCCCCCGCGCGCTTCCGCTCGGCGAGCCCCCGGCGGCAGGACGCGAGGCTCACCGCCTGGGCTACGAGCCGGATCGCGGTGCGCCGCACCGGCTTCCGCGCGCTGCGCCGCCTCGTCTGCTCCGCCTACTACTCCTCGCCCGCCACCTGGGGCGCGGTCGGCTATCCCGGCCCGCCGGCCCTCCATGGCTGAGCGCGGCCGGATCCTCCGGGGTGACGACATCCGCGCCGACGTCGAGGAGCGCCCGGACGTCTGCGTCATCGGCTCGGGCCCCGGCGGCGCCGTCACCGCGGCGCGACTGGTCGAGCGGGGGGCGAAGGTCGTCGTCCTCGAGGAGGGCGGCGCGTTCACCCGGCGCGACTTCGACATGCGCGAGGAGACCGCCTACCCACGCCTCTACCAGGAGCGGGGGGCGCGGGCCACGGCGGACCTGGCCTTCACCGTGCTCCAGGGGCGCGCGCTGGGCGGCGGCACGGTGGTCAACTGGACGACGAGCCTGCGCGTCGGCGAGCCGGTCCTCGCCCACTGGGCCCGCCGCCACGGCGTGGAGGGGCTCGACGGGAGGGCGCTCACGCCCCACTTCGAGGCGGTCGAGCGCCGCCTCTCGGTCGCCCCCGACGTGCTTCAGGAGATCAACGCCAACAACCGCGCCCTCTGGGACGGCTGCGGAAAGCTGGGCTGGTCCCGGTCGCTCGTCCCCCGGAACGTGAGCGGCTGCCTGCGGCTCGGCTACTGCGGGATGGGCTGCCCGGTCGACGCGAAGGCGACCATGGACCGGACCTACCTCGCCGACGCCGTGGCGGGCGGCGCGACCGTCTACGCCAACGTCCGCGCCGAGCGGATCGGCACCGACGGCCGGCGCGCCGTCGAGGTCTCCGGGGAGGTGAGGGATCCGGCGACCGACCTCCCGACGGGGCGGCGCGTCGTGGTGAGGCCGCGCGCGGTGGTGCTGTCGGCCGGCGCGATCAACGGCCCCGCGCTGCTCCTGCGCAGCGGCCTCGACCACGGCGGGCGCGTCGGCCGACGGACGTTCCTCCACCCGGTGGTGGCGAGCGTCGCGCTCTTCCCCCGGCCCATCGAGGGCTGGCAGGGGGCGCCGCAGTCGGTCGCCTCGGCGCACTTCGAGGAGCGGGGCCAGGGGCGGATGGGCTTCTTCGTCGAGACGGTCCCGATCCACCCGATGCTGGCGGGGACCTCGCTCGGCGGCTTCGGCGAGACCCACGGGGAGGTGCTGTCGCGCCTCGCGAACGCGCAGGCGATCATCGCGCTCTGCGTCGACGGCTTCCACGAGGGGGACGAGGGCGGGACGGTCGCGCTGCGGGAGGACGGGCGCGCGCGGCTCGACTACCCGATCTCGCCCGCCCTCTGGGAGGCGCTGCGCGAGGGGAACAAGGCGCTGGCGCGCATCCAGCTCGCGGCCGGGGCGGAGCGGGTCCTCTCGCTCCACGACCCGCCGGTCGAGCTCCGCTCGGAGGCCGACCTCGCGAGGCTCGACGCCGCGCCGTGGGAGCCGATGCGCGTCTCGCTCTTCAGCGCCCACCCGATGGGCGGCTGCGCGATGGGAGGGGACCCCGCGCGCTCCGTCGTCGACTCGTCGCTGCGCGCGCGGGGCCTCGACAACCTGTGGGTCGTGGACGGCTCGGTCTTCCCCACCTCCCTCGGCGTCAACCCCCAGCTGACGATCGCCGCGGTGGCCCGCTGGGCGTCCGACGGCATCGCCGCCCGGGCCGGCTGACGGCCCGGCCTGCGGGCCCCCTCCGCTTGACCCCACGCCGCGCCGTTCGGGTATTCTCGCGGCTCCGCTTCACTCCAGAGGACGACCGCACGATGCAGACCAAGTTCCTGCTGCCCGAGAGCCAGATCCCGACCCACTGGTACAACGTCATCGCGGACCTGCCCGCGCCCCCCGCGCCGGTGCTCCACCCGGGGACGCTGAAGCCGGTGACGCCGGCCGACCTGCTGCCCCTGTTCCCGATGGCGCTGATCGAGCAGGAGGTGTCCGGCGAGCGCTGGATCAAGATCCCGGAGGAGGTCCGCGAGGTCCTCGCGCAGTGGAGGCCGACGCCGCTCTTCCGCGCGCACCGCCTGGAGAAGGCGCTCGGGACGCCGGCGAAGATCTACTACAAGTACGAGGGCGTCTCGCCCGCCGGCTCGCACAAGCTCAACACCGCCGTGCCGCAGGCCTTCTACAACAAGCAGGCCGGCATCAAGCGGATCGCCACCGAGACGGGCGCCGGGCAGTGGGGCACGGCGATGTCCTACGCGTGCAAGATGTACGGCCTCGAGTGCACCGTCTACATGGTGAAGGTCAGCTTCCAGCAGAAGCCCTACCGCAAGTCGATGATGCAGATCTGGGGAGGCGACGTCGTCGCGTCGCCCTCGAACCTGACCGACTCCGGCAGGGCGATGCTCGCGAAGGACCCGAAGAACCAGGGCTCCCTCGGCCTCGCCATCTCCGAGGCGGTCGAGGACGCGGCGAAGCGCGAGGACACGCACTACGCCCTCGGCAGCGTGCTCAACCACGTCTGCCTCCACCAGACGGTCATCGGTCTCGAGGCGAAGGAGCAGCTCCGGATCGCCGGCGACTACCCCGACGTCGTCATCGGCTGCCACGGCGGCGGCTCCAACTTCGCGGGCATCGGCTTCCCGTTCGTCGCCGACAAGGCGGCCGGCAAGGCGGTCCGGATCCTCGCGATGGAGCCCTCCTCCTGCCCGACGCTGACCAAGGGCGTCTACGCCTTCGACTACGGCGACACCGCGAAGATGGCGCCGGTCATGAAGATGTACACGCTGGGCCACGACTTCATGCCGCCGGGGATCCACGCCGGCGGGCTCCGCTACCACGGCTCCTCCGCCCTCGTCTCCCAGCTGCTCCACCACGGGATCATCGAGGCGAGGGCGGTCGGCCAGGTCGGCTGCTTCGAGGCGGCGATCCAGTTCGCCCGGACCGAGGGGATCATCCCCGCCCCCGAGTCGTCCCACGCGATCCGCGGGGCGATCGACGAGGCGCTGCAGGCGAAGCAGGAGGGGAAGGAGAAGACGATCCTCTTCAACCTCTCCGGCCACGGCCACGTCGACATGCAGGCCTACGACGACTACTTCGCCGGGAAGCTCGAGGACTACGAGTACCCGGCCGAGAAGGTGAAGGAGTCGCTCGCCCACCTGCCGAAGGTGGCGGTCTAGGGACCCCCGGCATCCGGGCCCTCGCCCTCCGTGAGGGCCCGGCTGAGGGCGCGGGCGACCGCCCGCCGGGAGGAAGTTCATGGCGCTCGACGGATTCGTTGCCCTGGGCACCCACCTCACCCCCGAGGAGGCCGGCCTGGCCAGGGGCATCCTCGAGGATCAGGGGATCGAGACCCTGCTCGAGGACGAGGCGCTCTCCTCCGTCGACCCCCTCGTGCGGCTCGCCATCGGAGGGACGAAGCTCCTCGTGCGCGAGGGCGACGTCCCGCGCGCCCTGGAGCTGCTCGGAGAGGCGGGCGCGCCCGGCTTCCCCCACGACCCGTCGGCGAGCCCGCCCGAGACGCCAGAGGTCCCCGAGTCGGAGTGGTCGGCGGCGCCCGAGGAACCTCCGGCGGAAGACGACGGCGCGCAGCCCGGGGCCGGGGCTCGCGTCGTCGTCATCGGCATTATCCTCGCCCTCGCGGCCGTGGCCCTGCTGGCGCTGACGCGACGTCCCATCCTGGACCCGTAGGTCCCGACCCCGCCCGAGAGGTATGCCGCTCGGACCTGCGTCCGCCGCGCGGTCCGTCCGTGAGCCTCCGGCACCTGAAGTACCCACGATCTCCGCCCGGCGCGCCGCTTGCCATGACGTTTCGGCATGGCGACTCCCGTCCGACGCGTTCTCCGAGGAAAGATCCTGCTCATCACGCGCCGCTGCTCCGAGCGCCGCTTCTTCCTCAAGCCCTCGAAGCGAACCGCGGGGATCTTCCTCTACTCCCTCGCCCTCTACGCGAAGCGCCACGGCATCCAGATTCACGCCTACTGCGTCCTCTCGAACCACTACCACCTCGTCCTCACCGACACGGACGGCCGCCTCCCCGACTTCCAGCGGGACCTCGACTCCCTCGTCGCCAAGGCCACCAACTGCGCTCTCATGCGCTGGGAGGCCTTCTGGGAGCGCACCAGCTACAGCGCCGTCGAGCTCGTGACCCGCGAATCCGTCCTCGAGAAGATCGTCTACACCCTCGCCAATCCCGTCGCCGCCGGCCTCGTCCGACAGGCCTCACGCTGGCCCGGAGACTGGTCCGACCCCCGACGCATCGGCGGGCCGCCGATCAAGATCGAGCGGCCGAAGGTCTACTTCGATGAGGAAGGGCAGATGCCCGCCTCCGTCGAGCTTCAGCTCACCCCTCCGCCCGGTTTCGAAGACGACCCCACCTTCGTCGAGCAGGTGCTCGAGTCGCTGCGGGAGTCCGAGGCCGCCGCAGCCGCGAGGCTCGCGCGCGAGGAGCGCACCTTCATGGGCGTCGCGCGCGTCCTCGCGCAGAGCTTCTTCGCCCGCCCGACCTCCGGCGAGCCGCACCGGGTCTTGAGCCCGCGCGTCGCCTGCCGGAACTGGTGGAAACGGCAAGAGGCGCTCCAGCGACTGAAGGAGTTCGAGCGCGCCTACCATGAGGCGCTCGACGCCTGGCGGGCGGGAGTGCGCGACGCGCTCTTCCCACGCGGGACCTGGCAGATGCGCGTCCTGCACGGCGCCCGCTGCGCAGAGTACGGGTAGCGACCGCGCCGGTCCTGCCTCCCACTCACCAGACGACCCTTCCGCGGAGACTCCGCCAGGCCACGCCTGCCCTCATGCCGGTAGTGCCACCTTCAGGCTGCCGTGCGGGGTCGCGATCTGAGGGCTTCACGCACTCCAACCCGCCCTTTGGCCGCGTGCGTGCGGCCGCTTGCCTCTCCCCGTCGTGCCGATCGGGCGCCCACCTCGCGATTCGCGATGTCCGCTTCCCGCGTCACCCTCGGGCGGGCTCAGAGGGCTCAGATCAGAGGCGCCGTCGCGAGCGCCGACGCAGCCGCCGCGTTAAGGTGACCGCCGGAGCCCGCCGTGTCGAAGGTCGACGCCCAGGAATCGATCGTCCGCGAGATCCAGTCGGAGAAAGCGGCGACGCTCGCCCGCGCGGCGCGCGGCCTCGAGCGCGCGCTCGCCGAGCTCGAGGCGGCCCCGCCCGAGCGCCGCCCCGAGGCCTTCGCCGAGGCGGCGGAGCGGCTCTGGTGCGTCGTCGTCCAGCGCGAGGCGATGGGCGTGCTGCGCCACGAGACCCTGTACGAGACCTACCGGGTCCCGCGCGAGGTCCGTCTGCGGATGGGGCCGCGGCGGACGCCGGCCGGCGTCCGCCGGCGCTGATCCCCGCGCTCGGCGCGGTCTCCCCCCGCGGTCCTCTCTCAGCCGACGAACAGGTCGGTCATCAGCTCCGTCCCCGGCGCGACGGCGTACCGGCCGAAGTCGATCACCCCCTCGGCGCGCAGGACCTCCTCGTCGATGAAGAAGTTGCCGGTGCAGCCCTTCGCGTCGCGCCTCAGGATCGCGAGCGCGGCGTCGGCGACGATCTCCGGCCTGCGCCCGTGGCGAGCCGTCTCGTCACCACCGAGCAGGTTGAGCGCGGAGGTCGCGATCACGGTCCGCGGCCAGAGCGCGTTGACCGCGATCCCCTGGTCCCGCAGCTCCTCCGCCATGCCGAGCACGCACAGGCTCATCCCGTACTTGGCCATGGTGTAGGCCACGTGCGGCGCGAACCAGCGGGCGCTCAGGTTCAGCGGCGGCGACAGGTTGAGGATGTGCGGGTTCTCCCGCCGCGCGAGGTGGGGGATGCAGGCCTGGGAGCAGAGGAACGTGCCGCGCGCGTTGACCTGGTGCATGAGGTCCCAGCGCTTCATCGGCGTCGCGACGGTCCCCGCGAGGAAGATCGCGCTCGCGTTGTTGACGAGGACGTCGATGCCGCCGAAACGGGCGATCGCGTGGCCGACCGCGGCGTGCACCTGCGCCTCGTCGCGCACGTCGCACTCGACCGCGATCGCCTGCCCGCCGGCGCCTGCGATCTCCTCCGCCGCGGAGTGGATCGTCCCCGGCAGCTTCGGGTGCTTCACCACCGTCCGCGCCGCGACGACGACGTTCGCCCCCTCGCGCGCGGCGGCGAGGCCGATCGCCTTGCCGATCCCCCGGCTCGCGCCGGTGATGAAGACCGTCTTTCCCTTCAACGAAGCCATGGCCGCTCCTCCCACCCTCGAAGGATGGGGGTCGCCGGGGGCGCTGGCAACCGCTCGGACCTGCCGCCCCGAGCCCTGCCGGCGGCGTGTGGGATACACCCCTACCACCATGGCTCGCGACGCCGGCACGCAGCGCCCTGAACGCACTCACAGGAACGGTTTCGGGTGCCTCCCGGGCGTCGTTGACTTCCCCCTTCGATCTCCGTAGATCGGGTCGGGTCGGTGGGAAAAAGTGGCAAGCCGCGGATCAAGGCGGCAGGATCGACCAGAACGTGTTCTTCGGGGCCTTCAACCACACGATCGACGCCAAGGGGCGCACGAGCCTCCCGGCGAAGTTCCGCGAGTCGCTCGCCGCCGCCGGCGAGCCGCGCATCGTGCTGGTCCAGTTCCCGCACTGGCGATCCGTCATGGCCATGCCGCAGTCGGTCTGGACCGAGCTGACGAAGCAGGTGATGGGGGCCTCGCCGCTCGACCGCCGCATGCAGCTCACCATCCTCAAGTTCGTCTCCACGGCGCACGAGGTGGACCTCGACCCGCACGGGCGCGTCCTCGTCCCGCCGGCGCTCCGCGAGTGGGCCGGCCTCGCGAAGGACGTCGTCTGGGTCGGGATGGGGCGCGTGATCCACCTCTGGGAGAAGGGCGCGTGGGAGCAGCAGATGGCGGCCGAGGTCCCGGCGGACCAGGTCGTGGACCTCTTCAAGGGCGTGTGACGGCCGCGATCGCGGCCAGGGCGGAGGACGGGCGATGTTCGAGGCGAGACACGACGACGGCTACACCATCATCCGCGGGATCGGCGACCTCTCGCGCGACGAGCTCGCGGCGATCGCCTCGGTGGCGGCCCGCGCCCGGCACGACGGCCGGACGGTGGTCATCGACCTCAAGCGGGTGACGCACCTCCACTTCGCCGGGGCCGCGCTGCTCAAGGCGATCCCCGGCCTGCGCGCCGCGGGCGCGAGCCGGTACGTGCGCGACCTCGTCAACGCCGGCGGAGCGGGCGGACACCTCGAGATGTTCGGCGACGTGGAGGAGGCGGTCCGCGCTGCGTGACCGGGGACTTCGTCCATGAGCCGGTGCTCGCCAGGGAGGTCCTCGCGGCCCTCCGCCCCGCTCCGGGGAAGCTCATCCTCGACGGGACGCTCGGGGGCGGCGGCCACTCGGGCCTCCTCCTCGAGGCGGGGGCGCGCGTGATCGCCCTCGACAAGGACCCGCGCGCGCTCGCCGCGGCGCAGGCGCGCCTCGCCCGCTGGGGCGAGGCCTTCCGCGCCGTGCGCGCCGACTTCCGCGACGCCGGCGCCACCCTGAGCGCCCTCGGCATCGCCGGCGTGGACGGCGCGCTCGTGGACCTCGGCGTCTCCTCCCCGCAGCTCGACGTGGCCGAGCGCGGCTTCTCCTTCTCGCGCCCCGGGCCGCTCGACATGCGGATGAGCGACCAGGGCGAGACCCTCGGGGGGCTGCTCGCGCGCGTCGACGAGCGCGAGCTCGCGCGGATCCTGGCCGAGTACGGCGAGGAGCCCTTCGCCCGCCCGATCGCCCGCGCGATCAAGGGCGCGATCGCCCGCGAGGAGCCCCTCGACACCCACCGGCTCGCCGAGATCGTGTCGCACGCCGTGCCGCGCAAGGCGTGGCCGAAGCACCACCACCCGGCGACGCGCACCTTCCAGGCGCTCCGGATCGCCGTGAACGACGAGCTCGGCGCGCTCGCGTCGTGGCTCGACAGCCTCCCGGCCATCCTGAACGTGGGCGGCCGGGCCGCGGCCATCTCGTTCCACTCGCTCGAGGACCGGATGGTGAAGGAGAAGTTCCAGGCCCTCACGCGCGCCTGCACCTGCCCTCCGGAGCTGCCGGTCTGCGTCTGCGGGGCGAAGGCCGCCTTCGCGAAGGTCACGAAGAAGCCGATCGTCGCGGCCGACGACGAGGTCGCGCGCAACCCCCGCGCCCGCAGCGCGAAGCTGCGCGCCGTGGAGAAGCTCCCGTGAGGCGCAAGGCCCCCAGCGTGCGCGGCGGCGCCGGCGCAGGGGGCTTCGTGCTCCGCACGACGCTCCTCGTGGCGATGCTCGGGGCGCTCGGGATCTTCCACATCTGGTCGCGGACGCGCGTCCTCGCCACCGGCTACGAGCTGGGCGAGCTGCAGCGCGCCCACGCGCGCCTCACCTCGGAGCACGACCGGCTGCGGCTGGAGGTGGAGAGCCTCCGGTCCCCGGCGACGCTGGAGCGATGGGCGCGCACGAAGCTCGAGATGGCTCCGCCGGCGCCGGGCACGGTGCGGGTGGCAGAGCCCCCGGTCGCCACGGCGGCCGCGGGCAGGGCGGGCGGCGACGGTGTGGTGCACCGCGCGGCGCCGGCGGAGCCTGCTGCTCCACCCCGGGTGGAGCGCGCAGGCGGACGGGCGGCGGCGGGTGCCCGCGCAGGGACGCCGGGCGGCGTCACGGCGCGGGACGCGGGGGTCCCCGGGGAGCAGGTGGCTCTCCGGGGGCCGCTGCGGGAGCCGCCCCCTGCGGCGGAGCGCGGCTGGTGAGCCGCCCGCGCGGCAGGGAGCGCTGAGTGCGCCCCGGGCTCGACGACCGCTCGGCCAGGTGGATCTCCTGGCGGATCGCGGCGGTCGCCGTCCTCTTCGCGCTCGGCTTCGCGACGGTCCTCGGCCGCGCGGTGCAGCTCCAGGTCGTGCAGCAGGACCGGCTCGCCTCCGAGGCGCGGGATCAGTACCTGCGCCAGCTCGTGCTGAAGCCCCGCCGCGGCGTGGTCACCGACCGGGCCGGCGTCCCGCTGGCGGTGAGCGCCGACGCCGAGTCGGTCTTCGTCGATCCCGAGGCCTTCGACCGCGCGCCGTCGGCGGCGGTGACGAAGCTGGCGCGCACGCTCGGCGTGGACGCGCGCACGCTCGCCCGCAAGGCCGGCCAGAAGGCGCGCTTCGCCTGGGTCAAGCGGCGCGTCTCGCCGGCCGAGGCCGCCGCGGTCCGCAAGCTCGCGGTCCCGGGCGTCGGGCTCGTCGCCGAGAGCAAGCGCTACTACCCGAAGGGCCCGCTCGCGGCCAACCTCCTCGGGGTCGTCGGCGACGACGGCAACGGCCTCGAGGGGCTGGAGCGCGCCCTCGACGAGGTGCTGCGCGGCGAGCCGTCCCGCGTCCCCTCGCTCCGCGACGGCGCGGGCAAGACGGTGCTGCGCGACGCGCCGGATCCGGGCCGCTCGCGCGAGGGGGCGCGGGTCGAGCTGACCGTCGACCAGGGGCTCCAGCTCGCGACCGAGCAGGCGCTCTCCCGCGCCGTGACGGGGTCCCACGCCCTCTCCGGCATGGCGATCGCGCTCGAGCCGACGACCGGCGAGGTCCTCGCGATCGCGACCTGGCCCACCTTCAACCCGAACGCGCCGCGGCCGGGCGAGGTGCTGAAGAACCGGGCCGTCACCGACACCTGGGAGCCCGGCTCCACCTTCAAGACCTTCGCCATCGCCGGCGCGCTCGACCGCGGCGTGCTGAAGCCCAACGACGCCATCGACTGCGGCAGCGGCGAGCTGACCATCGGCGCGCACACCATCCACGACCACGCGGCGGTGGGCTGGGCCGGGCCCTCGAAGATCCTCGCGATGTCCTCCAACATCGGCGCCGCCCGGATCGGCGCGAGGCTGGGGCGCGACGGCCTGCACGACGTCCTGACCTCCTTCGGCTTCGGCGAGCGGACCGGCGTCGGGCTCCCGGCCGAGCACCGCGGGCAGATCCCCCCCTTCCGTTCCGACATCTCGGTCGCCACCGCGAGCTTCGGCCACGGCGTCACGGCGACCGCCCTGCAGATCACCACGGCGATGGGGGCGATCGCGAACGGCGGCGTGCTCGTCCGCCCGCGGGTCGTCAAGCGCGTCGTCGACGTCGCGAGCGGCGAGGTGCTCGAGGAGGGGCGCCCCGAGCCGGTCCGGCGCGTCGTCCGCGCCGAGACGGCGGCGACGATGGGGCGCTGGCTCGCCGGCGTCATCGAGAGCGAGAAGGGGACCGGGCGGCGCGCGCGGCTCGACGGCTGGCGCGCGGGCGGAAAGACCGGCACCGCCCAGAAGGCCGACGCGGTCTCCGGCGGCTACTCGACCGATCGCCACTTCAGCTCGTTCGTCGGCTTCGCCCCGCTCGAGTCTCCGCGGATCACCATCGGGGTCTTCATCGACGAGCCGAAGGGGGAGATCTACGGCGGCGAGGTGGCGGCCCCCGCCTTCAGGCAGATCGCCGAGTACGCCCTGAAGATGCTGGGCGTTCCGCCCACCGCCCCCGCGGTCGCGGCGGCGGCGCCCGAGCCGGATCCGGCCGCGGAGCCCGGCGCCGAGGTCGAGCCCGACCCGCCGGCCGTCGAGTTCGCCGCGCGGGAGTCCAGCCCGGGCGACACCGCGGTCCCGGTCCCCTCCCTCGCTGGGCTCCCTGCGCGCTCCGCGATCCGGCTGCTCGAGTCCCGCGGGCTGCTCGCCGACGTGGACGGCTCCGGCCGCGTGACCGCCCAGTCACCGGCCGCCGGGCGCCTGGTGGACCGCGGCTCCCGGGTACGGCTCACGCTCGCCCCACCCGGGTGATATTGTGCGCCAGCGCGCAGGCCCGGGAGCGCGGCTCCGAAGGCCAAGGGCGCGAGGTCACGATGGAAATGAACCTCTCCAAGGTCATCGACGGCACCGGCGCCCTGGGCGCCCTCGGGTCGGACCCGCGGGTCCGCCGGGTGACGGGGGACTCCCGGGAGGTGGAGCCCGGCACCGTCTTCTTCGCCCTCACCGGCGTGAAGGCCGACGGCCACGACTTCGCCGCCGAGGCCGCCCGCCGCGGCGCCGTGGCGGTGGTCGCGGAGCACGCCGTCGCGTGCGCCCCCGCGCTCCTGCTCCTCGCCCCGTCGGCCCGGCGCGCGATGGCGGTCGCCGCCGCCAACCTCCACGGCCGGCCCGGGGACGCGCTCCAGCTCGCCGGCGTCACGGGGACGAACGGCAAGACCACCGTCACGTACCTGCTGGAGTCCTGCGCGAACGCCGCCGGCCTGCCGCTCGGCGTCATGGGCACGGTCACCCACCGCTTCCCCGGCGTCGTCCGCGCCGCGAGCCACACCACCCCCGAGTCGACCACGATCCAGGAGCTGCTCGCCGAGATGCGCGACGCGGGCGCGAGGGCCGCCGTCCTCGAGGTCTCCTCCCACGCGCTCGCGCAGGAGCGCGTGGCGGGGATGCGCGTCGCCGTGGCCGGCTTCACGAACCTGACGCGCGACCACCTCGACTACCACGGCGACATGGACGCCTACTTCGCCGCGAAGCGCCGGCTCTTCTCGGAGCACCTCGCCCCCGGCGGCACCGCCGTGATCAACGCCCACGATCCGTGGGGCGTGAAGCTCGCCGACGAGCTCGGGCCCGGCCGGCGCGTCTGGCGGTATGGGACGCGCACCGGGGACGCCCTCCGGCCGCTCTCGCTCCAGGCCGGCCTCGACGGGATCACGGCGCGCTTCGCGACGCCGGGGGGCGAGCTGGAGCTCCGCTCGCCGCTGGTCGGGGCCCACAACGTCGAGAACCTCCTGCTCGCAGCGGGCATGGCGCTGGCGCTCGGCCTGCCGCTCGACGCGATCGCGCGCGGCCTCTCGGCGTCGCCGGGCGCGCCCGGGCGCCTCGAGCGGATCGCGGCCCGGGGCGTGAACGTCTTCGTGGACTACGCCCACACCGACGACGCGCTCTCGCACGCGCTCGACGCGCTCCGGGCGCTGTCGCCGCGGCGGCTGCTCTGCGTCTTCGGCTGTGGCGGCGACCGCGACCCCGGCAAGCGGCCGCTGATGGGGCTCTCCGCCGGCCGCCGCGCCGACCTCGCCGTCGTGACGAGCGACAACCCCCGGACCGAGGATCCCGCGGCGATCATCGCGGAGATCCTGCCCGGGCTCGCCCAGGCCGGGGCCTCGCGGCTCGACCGGGCCGCCGCGCTGCGGGGCGAGAGGGGCTTCGCCGTCGAGCCCGACCGGCGCGCCGCCATCCGGCTGGCCGTCGAGGCGGCGCGCGAGGGGGACGCGATCCTCGTCGCGGGCAAGGGGCACGAGGACTACCAGATCGTCGGCACCGAGAAGCACCACCTCGACGACCGCGAAGAGGCGCGCGCCGCCCTGGGGATCGCATGACCGCACCGCGCTTCAACCACTGCGAGCTGGAGGGGGTCACCCGCGGCCGCTGGATCGGCACGCCGCCCCGCGAGGTGGTGGGGATCGGCGCCGACACCCGGAAGTTCGCCGCCGGCGCCCTCTTCGTCGCCATCAAGGGCGACCGCTTCGACGGTCACGACTTCGTCGACGCCGCCGCGAAGGCGGGGGCCGCCGCCGCGCTCGTCTCGGCCGAGCGGGCCGCCGCGATGACCTCGCCGCCGATCCCGCTCCTCGCCGTCCCGGACACGATCCCCGCCCTCGGCTCGCTCGCGCGCTTCCACCGCATGCGCTTCGACCTGCCGGTCGTCGGCGTCACCGGCACGAACGGGAAGACGACGACGCGCGAGATGATCGCCGCGATCCTCTCGAAGCGCGGCCGGACGCTGAAGAACGACGGCAACTTCAACAACGAGATCGGGGTCCCCCTCACGCTCTTCGGGCTGGACGAGGGCCACCAGGCCGCGGTCGTCGAGATGGGGATGAACCACGCCGGCGAGATCGCCCGGCTCGCCGACATCGCCCGCCCGCAGATCGGCGTCGTCACCAACGCCGGCGCAGGGCACCTCGAGGGGCTCGGCTCGATCGACGGCGTCGCCGACGCGAAGGCGGAGCTCTACGAGGGGCTGCCGCCCACGGGGGTCGCGATCGCCAACGCCGACGACGCGCGGATGCTCAAGCGCGCCCAGGCCTCGGGGCGCCGCGTCCTCACCTTCGCGAGGGGGCGGCAGCGGCGGGGCGACGTGG
>DATIVK010000066.1:0-13456 GCA_035465955.1 Anaeromyxobacteraceae bacterium
CTCAGGTCGTCCCTCGGCGCGGGGCCTGCCGCCCGCAGGATCCCCGGCGTCGGGCCGCGCTCGCGCCAGCGGCGCTCCGCGTAGTAGCGCCGGTCGAGCCCCTCGTCGTGCAGGAGCGCGAAGACGGCGCGGCAGCCGGCGCAGCAGAAGGCCCGCTCGACGCCGTCGATCGTCGCGCGCACCGGCGGGCGCGCGGTCAGCGCGGCGAGGCAGTGCGCGCAGCGCGGTGGCGCCGGATCAGGCCGGGACATGGACCCCGAGCCCGCGGAGCAGGAAGAGGAGCCCCATCGCCGCGACCAGCGCGCCGCCCGCCCGGTAGAGCACCCCCCGCGCGCGCTGGCCGAAGGCGGCGGCGAGCCAGCCCGCGGCGAGGAGCCCCGGCACCGTCCCGAGCCCGAAGGCGAGCGCCGAGAGGAGCCCCGGCACCGGCCCGCCCGTCGCCGCCGCGCCGAGGAACGCGGTCCACGACAGGCCGCAGGGCAGGAAGCCCAGGGCGAGGCCGAGCGGGTAGAGCTGCCCCGCGCCCCCCGCGAGGAGGGCGCGCGCGGCCGAGGTGAGCCGCGTCGAGGCGCGCGCCGTGAGCCGCTCGAGGGGGCCGGCGACCCCGGCCGCCCCCAGGCCGAAGGCGAGCATCAGCGCCCCCGCCAGCGCGGCGACGACGTCGGAGAAGCCCGCGAGCCGTCCGGCGACGTTGACGAAGGAGCCGGTGAGCCCCATGAGCGCGCCGAGGAGCCCGTAGGTCGTCACGCGCCCCAGGTGATAGGGCAGCGCGCGCGCCGCGGCGGCGAGCGTCCCGCGCCCCGCCGGCGCGGCGAGCCCGAGCGACGCGACGACCGGTCCGCACATCGCGACGCAGTGGCCCGCGCCACCGGCGAGCCCCGCGGCGAAGAAGGCCCAGGTGGTCGGCGCGTCCGGGGACATCCGGAGGAGTGTAACCCGCTACGCCATCACCTCGCCGCCGTCCACGTTCACGGCCTGCCCCGTGACCATGGGGCTCCCGGCGAGCCAGACCGCGACGTCGGCAACCTCCTCCGGCTGCGCCGCGCGCCCCAGCGGCGTGGAGCGCAGGATCGCGGCGCGCGCCTCCTCCTCGGTGCGCTGGGTGTGGAGCGCGACGGCGTCGATCGCCTCGCGCATCATCTGGGTCTCGGTCCAGCCCGGGCAGATCGCGTTGACCGTGACCCCCTTCGACGCGGCCTCGAGCGCGAGCGAGCGGGTGAAGCCGATGAGGCCGTGCTTCGACGCCGAGTAGGGCGCCCCGTACTTGAGCCCGATCCGGCCCGCCACCGACGCGACGTTGATCACCCTCCCCCATCGCTGGCCGTACAGTTGAGGCAGGCAGGCCCGGGTCAGGAGGACCGGGCCGGTGAGGTTCACGGCCAGCACCGCGTCCCAGTCGGCGTCGGCGAGGGAGTGCACGGGCGTGTGCACGCCGATCCCGGCGTTGTTCACGAGGATCGCGATCGGCCCGAGGGCGGACGCCACCTCCCGGGCCGCGCGCTCGAAGCCGGTGCGGTCGCCCAGGTCGATGGGGAGGAAGATGGCCCTGCGCCCGAGCGCCGCCACCTCCGCGGCCACCTCCTCGATCTCGGGGATGGTCCGGGCGGCGACCGCGACGTGCGCGCCCGCGCGCCCGAGCGCGAGCGCGATGGCGCGGCCGATCCCGCGCCCCCCTCCGGTGACGAGCGCCACGCGCCCTTCGATCGATTCCACGGAGCCTCCCTTGGGCCCGGCGACGCGGGCGTCCTGCGGGGACGATAGCGCGCGGGCCGCCCGGGCGCGCGCCGTACCCCGACCGAGACGCGCGGGCGCGGACGCCGCGACGAGCGGGGGGGGGGCGCGGCGCGGGCGACCGCACCACCCAGCGTGGGAGCCCCTCTGGACGTGGCGCAGCAACCGCTGCTCGCACAAGGATGCGGCATGGCCTTCATCGTCGCCGAGCCCTGCATCAAGTGTAAGTACACGGACTGCGCAGAGGTCTGCCCCGTCAACTGCTTCTACGAGGGGCCGAACATGCTGGTCATCAACCCCGACGAGTGCATCGACTGCGGCGCCTGCGTGCCGGTCTGCCCGGTGAACGCCATCTACGCCGAGGGCGACCTCCCGGAGAAGTGGTCCGAGTACACGAAGCTGAACGCGGAGCTCTGCGCGAAGTGGCCGCAGATCTCGCGGAAGAAGGACCCGCTGCCCGACGCCGAGAAGTGGAAGGACGTCGCCGCGAAGCGGGGCGAGCTCGACCTCGGCGGCTGACGCGGGTCCTCCCCATCCGGCCGCTTGCGTGGGCGCGGGCGTGCGGTAGTCGTTCACTCATGGGAAGCGTGCACGAGATCGTCAACGACCTCGCGATCCACGTCGCGACGGTGAACGGCTCCGGCTCGCAGTCGGCCAACGCGGTGCTCCTGCGCGCCGTCTTCCAGATGGGCGTGCCGGTCTCCGGCAAGAACCTCTTCCCCTCCAACATCCAAGGGCTGCCCACCTGGTACACGATCCGCGCGAACGGCGCCGGGTGGACCGCGCGCAAGCCCGACGTGGACCTGCTCGTCGCCATGAACCCGGAGTCGGCGCGGGAGGACGTGCTCGCGCTCCACCCCGGCGCCGCGGTGCTCCACGACGCCGCGCTCCAGGCCGCGCCGCTCCGCGACGACCTCGTCTACTACCCCCTCCCCGCCGACGCGCTGGTCTCGCCGATCACCGGCGAGCCGCGGCTCAAGAGGCTCCTGCGGAACATGGCCTGGGTCGGCGCCGTCGCGCGGCTGCTCGCGATCGACCTCGCCGAGGTGGAGCGGGCGATCGGCCACGTCTTCGCGGGGAAGGCGAAGGCGCGGGACCTGAACCTCGCCGCCGCCCGCGCCGGCTGGGAGGGCGCCCGCGGCCTCGAGAAGCGGGACCCGTACGTCCTCCGGCGGATGGACGGCACGGCCGGAAAGCTCCTCGTCGACGGCAACCAGGCCGCGGCGCTCGGCGCGCTCTTCGGCGGCGTCACCGTCGTCGCGTGGTACCCGATCACGCCCTCCACCTCGCTCGTCGACGCCCTCCAGGGCCACCTCCGCCGCTGGCGGACCGGCCCCGACGGCAAGGCCACGTACGCGGTGGTGCAGGCGGAGGACGAGCTGGCCGCGCTCGGGACGGTGATCGGCGCCGGCTGGGCGGGCGCGCGGGCGATGACCGCGACGTCGGGCCCCGGGATCTCGCTCATGGGCGAGCTGGCCGGCCTCGGCTACTACGCGGAGATCCCGGCGGTCGTCTGGGACGTCCAGCGCGTCGGGCCTTCCACGGGGCTGCCCACCCGCACGTCGCAGGGCGACCTGCTCTCCACCGCCTTCCTCTCGCACGGCGACACCCGCCACCTCCTGCTCTTCCCCGGGACGATGGTGGAGTGCTTCACGATGGCGGGCGACGCCTTCGATCTCGCCGAGCGCTACCAAACGCCGGTCTTCGTCCTGAGCGACCTCGACCTGGGCATGAACACCTGGATGAGCGACCCCTTCCCCTACCCGGAGCGGCCGCTCGACCGGGGGAAGGTGCTCTCGGCGGCCGACCTCGAGGCGGCGGCGGGCTTCGCGCGCTACGCCGATCCGGACGGCGACGGCATCGGCTGGCGCACCCTCCCCGGCACCGACCACCCGCGCGCCGCCTACTTCACGCGCGGCACCGGCCACGACGAGCGCTCCGACTACAGCGAGCGGCCCGAGGTCTTCGAGCGCAACATGGCGCGGCTCGCCCGGAAGCTCGAGGGCGCCCGCGCCCACCTCCCCGCCCCCGTCCTCGAGGGGGACGACGCGGCGCCGGTCGGCGTCGTCGCGGTCGGGTCGAGCGACCCGGCGGTCCGCGAGGCGCTCGACCTGCTCCGGCGCGAGCGGGGCCTCGCGGCGGAGTACCTCCGCGTGCGGGCCTGGCCCTTCGCCGACGCCGTCCGCGCCTTCGTCGAGCGCCACGCCCGCGTCTACGTGGTCGAGCAGGATCGCGACGCGCAGCTCCTCTCGCTGCTCCGGCTCGACCTGCCGGCGGCGCAGGGGGCGAAGCTGCGCCCGGTGGCCCGCGTCACCGGCCTGCCGCTCGACGCCCGCGCCGTCGCCGACGACCTGCTCTCCCTGGAGGGGCGCTGACATGTCCAACGAGCAGGTCCCCCAACGCGTCAACCGGATCGGCCTCTCGCTCGCGGACTACCGCGGCGGCAAGTCGACCCTCTGCGCCGGCTGCGGCCACAACGCCATCTCCGAGCGGATCCTCGAGGCGATGTACCGGATGGGCGTCCCCCCCGAGCACGTCGCGAAGCTCTCCGGGATCGGCTGCTCGTCGAAGAGCCCCGCCTACTTCATGAGCCGCTCGCACGCCTTCAACGGGGTGCACGGGCGGATGCCCTCGCTCGCGACCGGCGCGATCCTCGCCAACCGGACGCTGCACGCGATCGGGGTCTCCGGCGACGGCGACACCGGCTCGATCGGCGTCGGCCAGTTCCTCCACGCCGTCCGCCGCAACGTGCCGATGATCTACGTGATCGAGGACAACGGCGTGTACGGCCTCACCAAGGGGCAGTTCTCCGCCACGGCCGACGCCGGCTCGAAGCTCAAGACCGGCGAGCCCAGCCCGCTGCCGGCGATCGACCTCTGCATGCTCGCCATCCAGGCCGGCGCCAGCTTCGTCGCCCGCTCCTTCTCCGGCGACAAGCGGCAACTCCAGGCGCTGCTCGAGGCGGCGGTCGCCCACCGGGGCATCGCGGTGCTCGACGTCCTCTCGCCGTGCGTCGCCTTCAACGACCACGAGGGCTCCACGAAGTCCTACGCCTTCGTGAAGGAGCACGACGACCCCCTCCAGGAGCTCTCCTTCGTCCCGGCGTTCGAGGAGCTCCAGGTCCAGTACGAGCCCGGCACGGCGACCGAGGTGACGCTGCACGACGGCTCGCGCCTGGTGCTCCGCAAGCTCGACGCCGCGTGGGACACGACCGATCGGGCCGGGGTGCTGGCGCGCCTCGCGACGGTCCAGGCGAAGGGGGAGATCCTCACGGGGCTCTACTTCGCCGACCCCGACGCCCCCACCTTCCTCGACGTCCTCGCCCTCGGCGAGCGGCCGCTCGCCACGCTCCCCGACGAGGCCGTCCGTCCCCCGCGGGAGGCGCTGGAGGAGATAATGTCCGGGCTGAGGTGAGCATGCCCCCACGCGGCCCCGGACACCCCTACTTCGACCTCCCCACCCCCTGGCTCGTCGCGCACCGCGGCGGCTCGCTCCTCGCGCCCGAGAACACGCTCGAGGCCTTCGCCAACGCGGAGGCGCTCGGCGCGGTGGCGCTCGAGACGGACGTCCGGCTCTCCCGCGACGGCGAGGTCATGGTCTTCCACGACGCGGAGACCTCGCGCCTCACCGGCCAGCCCGGCACGATCGAGGGGAGGACGCGCGCCGAGCTCGAGGCGCTCGACGCCGGCTTCGGCTTCACGCCGGACGGCGGCCGCACCTTCCCCTGGCGGGGCCGCGGCGTGCGGATCCCCACGCTCGCGGCGGTGCTCGAGCGCTTCCCGCGGCTGCGGGTCAACCTCGAGGCGAAGGGGGACGAGCCGGCGCTGGCCGAGGCGCTCGCGCGGGTGCTCCGGGCGCACCGGCGCGAGGGGAGCGCGTGCGTCGGCGCCGCGGCGCGCCGTCAGGCGGCGAGGCTGCGGCGGCTCCTGCCGGAGTACGCCCGCTACCTCAGCACCGCCGCCGCCATCCCCCACGTGCTGGCCGCGTTCGGGCTCCTCCCGGCGGCCCTGGCGCCCGGCGGGTACCACCTCGCCGCGTTCCCGAACCCCCGCCTCGCGGGGCGCCCCGTGATCGGGCCGCGCCTCGTCCGCTACTTCCACGGGCGCGGGATGGCGATCCAGATCTGGACCGTCGACGACGAGGAGGAGATGCGCCGCCTCCTCGCCGTCGGCGTCGACGGGATCATGTCCGACCGGCCCGACCTGCTGGCGAAGGTCCTCGCCGGCTGACCGGCCGCCGGCTCAGGCGGCGGGCGCCGCGGCGGGCGCCTCGTCCTGCGCGGCCCCCTCGACGGCGGCGAGCGCGAGCTCGGCCTCCGAGGCGGTGAGGACCCGGTCCATGTCGAGCAGCACCACGAAGCCCGCGCCGACCTTCCCCATCCCGGTGACGTGCTCGAGCCGGATCCCGCTGCCGAAGGTCGGGGGGGGCTCGATCTCGCCGTCCCCGAGGTCGATGACCTCGTTGACGGCGTCGGCGATCACGCCCAGCGTGAGCGCCTCGCCGTCCTTGGCGGTCTCCACCACCAGGACGCAGGTCCGCTTCGTCTCGGCGACCTCGGGGCGCCCGAACTTCACGCCGAGGTCGACGACCGGGACGACCGCGCCACGGACGTTGATGACGCCGCGGACGGCGCTCGGCGTCCCCGGCACGCGGGTCACCCCGTCGAACTGGAGGATCTCCTTCACCTTGAGGATCGGGGCGCCGTAGTGGGTGTCGCCGATCGCGAAGGAGAGGAACTGGCGCTTCTGCTCGGTGCGGGCGGCGTCGTTCGCGCTCATGCCGGCCCCCTAGAAGCGCGAGTAGCCGTTGCCGCCGGACGGACGCTCACGGTCCTTGCGGTGCGGCGCCGGGTGCGGGAGGGACGGGACGTCGGCGTGCACCACCGCAGCGGCGTGGGCCGCCGGCGCCGGCAGGTGCGGGACGTGGATCGCCCGGGGCCGCGCGACCGCCTGGAGCCCCTTCACCTGGAAGAAGCCCATGAGCTGCAGCAGCGCCTCGGCCTGGGAGGACATCTCCTCCGCCGTCGAGGAGAGCTCCTCCGCCGCCGACGCGTTGCGCTGGGTCACCTGGTCCACGACGGCCATCGCCTTCGAGACCTGGCCGACGCCCGCGCTCTGCTCCTGCGACGCGGCGGCGACCTCCTGCACGAGGTCGGACGTCTTGCGGATGGCCGGGACGAGATCGGCGAGGAGCTTCCCGCTCCGCTCGGCGACCTGGACGCTGGAGCCGGCCAGCTCGCCGATCTCCTTGCTGGCGCGCTGCGCCCGCTCCGCGAGCTTGCGGACCTCGGTGGCGACGACTGCGAAGCCGCGGCCGTGCTCGCCCGCGCGGGCCGCCTCGATGGCCGCGTTCAGCGCGAGCAGGTTGGTCTGGTAGGCGATCTCCTCGATGATGCTCGTCTTCTCGGCGATCTGGCGCATGGCGCCGACCGTCTCGAGGACGGCGCTGCCGCTCTCGTCGGCGTTCTTCGCGGCGCCTGCGGCCATCCCCTCGGTCTGCCGGCTGTTCTCGGCGTTCTGGGAGATCGAGGCGCTCATCTCCTCGAGGGACGACGTCGTCTCCTCGACGGAGGCGGCCTGCTCGCCGGTCCCCTGGGAGAGGCTCTGCGAGGTGGCCGACACCTGCTGGGAGGCGGCGGTGAGGGCGTCGGCGCCGGAGCGCACCTCGCCGATCACCTCGCCCAGCTTCGCGTTCATCGCGCGCATCGACTGCTGGAGCTGCGCGATCTCGTCGGCCCCCTGCACGACGACGTCGTCGGTGAGGTCACCGCGGGCGATCCGGTCGGCCGCCGCCACGGCGGCGCCGAGCCGGGTGGTGATGCTGCGGGAGATCACGAGGGAGACCGCGCCGAGGACCACGGCGGCGACCGCCAGGGCCGCGAGGAGCCCCCTGCGCGCCGACTCGTCCACCGCGTCGCCCTGCGCCTGGACCTCCTGGGCGCGCTTCTCGAGCGCCGTCGTGACGGCGTCGAGCTCGGTGACCAGCTCGTCGAAGGTCTTGTCGAAGGCCTGGTAGCGGGTCCGCGCCTCGGCGCGGTCCCGGTAGGCGACCTCCACGATCCCCTGCCCCTCCGAGAGGTACCGGCGCACCGCTGGCTCCGCGCGCTCGATCAACGCGACGATGTGGGACTCGTCGATCTTCCGGTCCGACGCGAGCCCCTGCTCGATCGCGCGGGCGTGCTCGGCCAGCTCGCGCTGGATCTCGACGCGGCGGGGGTTCCCCTCCGCCTCGGCGTCCTCGATCGCGGCGAGGACGTCGCCGCGCACGGAGTCGTGCCCCTGGTCGAGGAGCGCGTGCTGGCGGATGAAGGCGGCGTTCATCGCCACCTCGTCCATCGCCTCGTTGAGGCTGCCGAGCCCCCAGAAGGCGGCGAGCCCGCTCATCGCGAGCATCGCCACGGCCACCGCCGCGAGCGCGGCGAGCTTCGTTCCGACGGACATCTTCATGTGCGATCCCCCAAAAGGATGGCGACCTGGTTCAACGCCGCGCTCGACCGAGCGACCCCGCGGCAACCTGTCACATGCATGCGACCAATATGCCAACGCGCCGCGTCGAGAAGGGCTCGCACTCGCGGTCGATGAACGGCACCCAAGCCGCTGTCACACCGTTTGTTTTCTGGGCGCGCAGTCATTGCGCGCAGCCGATGGCGAATATGGACACGGGTTGCCGCAGACCCGAGGGGTGTTGCCTGCGACTCAACCGCGCAGGCGTGACGCGCGGGCATGGTGCTTCAATCCTCGACACGGAGATCGAAGCGCGTGACCGCCGGCGGCGCGCCGGACAGCTCGACCGAGACGGTGGCGATCCAGTCCTTGCGGCCGCTGGGGCAGCGGACGAGGACCGCGCTCCCCGAGTACCGGCCGCCCCCGGCGCCGGCGAGCGTGCGCCGGTTCTCCCCCATCGACATCCCCGCCATCTCGAAGGCGAGGGTCACCCTCGCGCCGTCGACCGGCGCGCCTTCGCGGCGGAGCTCCACCGCCGCGGCGAGCTCCGCCATCGTGCGCAAGGGGCGCGGGGCGAGGTCGAGCGCGACCTCGAGCGGCCCCGCCGCGCGGACGCAAGGCGCCACGGCGAGATCGCAGGCCGGCGACACGCGACCCCCGCGGGGCGCCGCCGGCGCCCCGCGCGCGGCCTCCGCCTCGGCGTGGTGGAGCCCCGCCTCGTAGGGGTTCGCGACCACCGTCGGCTCGCGGACGCGGCTCCCGACCGCGATCGTCACGCCGACCGCGCCGAGTCCGGCCGCGACCACCACCGCGAGGGAGAGCTCGAGCTTCACCGCTCCTCCGGGACCACGAGGGAGAGGGGCGCGCTGCGGCGCTCGGGGCGCCCGCCCGATGGGCGGAGCTCGGCGTCGAGCCGCGCGCGCCAGGTGCCGGGCCCCGACATCCCGGTGACCGACGCGATGAGCCGCAGGCGGCGGATCTCGCCCGGCGCGAGGACCACGACCGACGGCCGGACGGTCGCCTCCGCGCCGTCGACCCGCGGGTCGATCGCGAGCGCGACGGCGACCTCGCCCCGCGCGCGGCTCTCGAGGACGAGGTCGAAGGCGTTCACCACGCGCCCGTCGGCGGCGCGCCGCGGGCCGAACGCGGCGTCGGCGGAGACGGTGAGGGCGACCGGGGAGCGCTCCCAGAGCGCGCCGCCCAGGAGGGCGAGGGAGGCCACCGTCAGCGCGCCGAGCGCGAGCGACGCGGGCCGCAGCGGCCGCCGGCGCCCGCCGGGGGCGCCGTGGAAGTAGCCGACGAGGTCCGGCGCCCGCTTCAGCCTGCGCATGATCGGCGCGCACGCGTCCACGCAGGCCGCGCACGCGATGCACTCGACCTGGAGCCCCTCGCGGATGTCGATCCCCGTCGGGCAGACGCGGACGCACGCGAGGCAGTCGATGCAGTCGGCGTCGCGCCGCTCGTCGTAGGCGACGACGAGCGTGTGCCGGTCGAACAGGACGCCCTGCAGCTTCGCGTACGGGCAGACCGTGGCGCAGAAGGTCTGGCGGAGGAAGGCGAGATCGAGGAAGAGGACGGCGGACGTGGCGGCCCACGCCCACCCCACCACCGGGCCGGGCGCGCCCGCGGCGAGGCGCGCGAGGAGGTCGTACGGCGAGGCGAAGTACGCGACGAGGTCGGCGCCGACGACGGCCGCGACGAGCGCCGTGAGGGCGAAGCCGGCCGCGCGCCGCCACCCCCCGCGGCGTCCGCGCGCCCCGGGCGCCACCCACTGCGTGAGGTCGCCGAGGACCGTCTGCGGGCAGCCCCAGCCGCACCAGACGCGCCCGAAGAGGACGGTGACGAGCAGGAAGAGCGCGCCGAGGAAGAGGACCGCGGCGAGGACCACGAAGGCCTCGTCCACCACGAAGGAGGCGCCGAAGGCGTGGAGCACGCCCGCCGGAACGTCGAGCCGGAGCGCGCTCTCGCCGCCGACGCGCAGGAACGGGAGGCCGAGGAAGACGAGCCCCTGCGCCGCGAAGGCCGCCCAGCGCCACGTCCGGTACGGGACCGCGCGGGGGACCGAGGCCGGGCCCCGCCCCGTCGCGTCAGCGTTGGGGCCGCTCGTCGTCATCCTTCAGCATCTCGTACTTCGCCCGCTCGACGCGATCGTGCCGTCTCCGGGAGTAGTAGAAGACGATGATGCCCAGGAGCGCGGCGCAGAGCGCCCCTCCGAAGAGGAGGTACGCGTCCTCTCCCGACACGCGGGCTACCCCTGCTTCCGGCGCTTCTGCGCCAGCGCGATGAAGAGCGCCGCGAGGGCCGCCACGGCGGTGAAGGCGATCGTCCAGAAGGCGTTCACGCCGGGCGAAGGCGTCCCCTCGAGGTCCTTCGCCTGCGTCCAGCCGGCGCCCCACGGGCTGTACGCCCACAGGTACCAGGCGCCGATGGCGATCAGCCCGAAGTAGAGGACGAGGTAGCCGGCGGGGAGCTTGTCGTTCGCCTCCTTCGACTCGAAGTTCGCGAGATCGTCGAGGTCTTCCCTGGCCATGGTCACTTCCCTCCCTCGGGCTTCGGGGCGGGCGCCATCTCGTGCCCCTCCGCCTTCTCGTGGTGCGCCTGCTGCCGGACCCAGGCGACGATCGACCAGGCGTCGTCGTCGGCGAGGTCGCCGAAGGCCGGCATGCCGCCGTCCTTGAAGCCGGGCCTGCCGAGCAGGGGCTTCACGTCGCTGCCCCCCTGGATCATCGCGCGGTAGGCCGCGTCGGGCAGGTCGCCGTCCTGCTCGAGGAAGCGGCCGTCGATGAGGCTCGGCGCCACCCCCTCGATCCCCTCCCCCTCGTCGGCGTGGCAGGCGGCGCAGTTGGCGAGGAAGAGCCCGCGCCCGCGCTGCGTGGCGGCGACGTCGTTCGCCACGGGGTTCTCCTCCGCCGGATCGTAACGGACCCCGCCGGTGGCCCGGTCCACGTACCGGCCGAGCGACAGGGTGTAGGCGACGAGGGCGTCCATCTCCGTCTTGCCCGCGAGCGCCGCCGTCTGCTCGGCGATCGCCGCCTCCGTGTAGGGGACGCCGACCTTCGCGAGCGCGCGCATGTGGGCGGCGACCGACGCCGGGTCGAGCGCGGCCTTCTCGATGAAGGCGTAGGCCGGCATGTTCGACTTCGGCACCTTGGACTGCGGATCCCGGAGGTGCGCCCGCTGCCAGGTGGCGCTCGGCTTGATCCAGCCCTCGAAGGCGAGGTCCGGCCCGGTCCGCTTCGAGCCCCAGAGGAACGGGTGGTCGTACGCGAACTCGCCGGCGAGCGAGTACTTCGCCGACACGGGCTTCGCGGGATCGCCCTTGTAGTACCGGGCCACCTCCGACGGGAGCGGGCGCACCGTCTGCGTGTGGCAGTTGACGCACCCCTCGCGCTGGTAGACGTCCCGCCCCGCGAGCTCGAGCGCCCCGAGCGGCCTCATGTCCGGCGAGGCCTTCACGTGCAGCTCGGCACGGAGCATGGGGAGGGCCATCGTCGCGAGGGTCCCGACGAGGACGGTCGCCGTCGCCATGAGGGCGAAGGCGATGGGCTTCCTGTAGATCGCGCCGGCCATGTCGTCACCCCTGGGCCGCTGCGGGGGAGGGCCGCGCGCCGCCCCTCGCCGCGAGCGCCTTCCCCTTCGCGATGGTCATGAGGACGTTGTAGGCGAAGACCAGCATGCCGGCCGTGAAGATGATCCCGGCCAGCGTCCGGACGTGCCAGTAGTGGTAGTTCCCGGTCAGCGTCTCGATGAAGCTCGGGTGGACCAGCTTGCCGTCGGGCCCCGTCGCCTTCCAGAGCCAGCCCTGCCGGATCCCGGTGATCCACATGGTGACCGAGAAGAGGAGCTGGCCCACGAGGACGAGCCAGAAGTGCACGTCGGCGAGCCTCTCCGAGTAGATCTCGGTCCCCCAGATCCTCGGGATCACGTAGTAGGTGGAGGCGCAGATGACGAGCGCCACCCAGCCCATCGTCCCCATGTGGACGTGGCCGGGGACCCAGTCGGTGTAGTGGATCAGCTGGGAGACGACGCGGAGCGCCTGCGTCGGCCCCTGCACCGTCTGGAGGCCGTAGAAGGTGATGCCGAGGACGAAGAACTTCGTGAGGTAGTTCGTCCGCACCTTCGACCAGTCCTGCCCCACCGTGTAGAACCCGTTGACCACGGAGCCCCAGCTCGGCGCGATCAGGAAGAGGGTGAAGACGATCCCGAGCGTCTGGAGCCAGTCGGGCAGCGGCGTGTAGACGAGGTGGTGCGCGCCGGTCCAGAGGTAGCCGAAGATCAGGGACCAGAACGCGACGATCGAGAGGCGGTGGCTGAAGATCGGCAGCCCCGTCGACTTCGGGAGGAAGTAGTAGAACATCGCGAGGATCGGCGTCGTGAAGACGAAGCCGACCGCGTTGTGGCCGTACCACCACTGCACGTTGGCGGAGTTGGTCCCGGCGAAGATCGAGTAGCTCTTGGTCAGGCTCGCGGGGATCGCCAGGTTGTTCACGACGTACAGCACGGCGATCGCGACCACCGTGGCGATCACGTACCAGAGCGAGACGTACATCTGCTCCTCGCGCCGCTTGATCACCGTCCCGAAGACGTTCACGCCGAACATCACCCAGAGCACCACGACGCCGACGTCGAGCGGCCACTCCAGCTCCGCGTACTCGAGCGACTGGGTGTAGCCCATCATGAGCGAGAGGGCCGCCGCGGCGATGGCGACGTTGAAGAGCCAGAGCTGCGCGCGCGCGAGCCGCGGGAAGAGGAGCGGCCGCTTCGTCAGCCGCATCACGATGTAGTAGGACAGGCCGAAGATGGCCCCGACGCCCAGGCCGAAGGCGAGGCCGTTGGTGTGGACCGGCCGCAGCCGCCCGTACGTCAACCACGGCGCGAAGTTGAGCGACGGCGCCCAGAGCTGGACGGAGATGAGCAGTCCGACGAGGATGCCGACGATCCCCCAGAAGAGGGCGGAGAGGATGAAGCCCTGCACCGTCTGGTGGTCGTAACCGTAGTCGCCGTTCATGTGCATGAACCCCTCGCGAGACGCAACCTCATGAGTCTAGTTGGATGGAGGGGCCCGACGCCGGGCCCAGTCGGGTCGTCGCGCCCGGGAGAAGGGCTGCCTCCCCACCTCCGCGCACCTGCGAGCGATCGCCAGGGAGCCCCGGAATGATTCCCCTCCGCCGCGGGTAGATGAGCTGTCCCATGACGTTCCGACGCGCCCTCGCCGCCGCCCTCGCGCTCGCCGCGGTCGCCACGTGGCTGGCCCTGCGGCCCGGCGCGGGCGGGCGCCCGGC
>DATIVK010000067.1:0-2496 GCA_035465955.1 Anaeromyxobacteraceae bacterium
AGCACCTCGCCGCCGCCGAGCCGGGCGATGCCGGTGACGAGCGCGTCGGCCTGCGCCAGCCCGGGGACGCTCGCCGGGACCACCCCCACGACCGAGCCGACCTCCTCCACGGCGATCGCCGTCGTCCCTCCCTCCGCCCGGATCACCAGCGCGAACCGGTCGGGCGCCGCGGGGGTCCCTCCCAGCGCGGTCGCGAGCGGCGTCAGCGGCAGGATGCTCTCGTCCACCGCCAGCGTGCGGCCGGTCGGGCCGTCGTGGATCGCGTCCCCCGCGGAGCGCAGGTGGACCGTCCGCTCGATCGCCTGGAGGGGGAGGCCGTAGAGCCGGCCGCCCGAGCCGACCACGAGCACCTCGACGGCGTAGACCTCGAGCGGCAGCGAGAAGACGACCGCGCTCCCGGCGCCGCGCTCCGAGCGGACCTGGATGCCGCCCCCCGCGGCGCGCGCCATCGAGGCGACGGCGGAGAGGCCGAGGCCGCGGCCGGAGATCCGCGTCGCGCTCTCCCGGGTCGAGCCCCCCTCGAAGGCCCAGAGCTGGAGGAGCTCCGCGTCGGAGAGCGCCTGGATCCGCTCGGCGTCGCCGGAGCGCCGCGCCAGCTCGGCGCGGATCCGGGGGAGGTCGAACCCGGCGCCGTCGTCCTCCACCGTGACGCGCAGCGCCGACTCGCCCGCCTCGACGTGGATCCGGAGCGTCCCGCCCTCGGGCTTGCCGGCGGCGACCCGCGCGGCCGGCGCCTCCAGGCCGTGGTCGAGCGCGTTCCGGACGAGGTGGCGGATCATCCCGCGGGCCGACTGGAGCGTGCGCCGGTCGGCGCGCACGTCGCGCCCGGTCAGGACCGGGGTCACCTGCTTCCCCAGCTCCTCCGACAGCGTCGCGACCTCCTCGTCGAGGCCGGAGAGCGCCGCGTCCGCGGGGACGAGCCGCAGGTTGGCGATGATCCCCTCGAGCCCCTGCGCCGCCGCGGCGAGCCCGCTGGCGGCAGCGGCCGCCACGTCGTCTGCGCCGCCGAGCCTCTCCTGGAGCGCGGCGGCGTGGCGCGCGAGGGAGGAGGCGAGACGGAGCGCCTCGTCGACCTCCTCGGCGGGGACGCTGATGCGCTCGGCGAGGGTGGGGGCGGGGCCCGCCGCCGGCGCCGGCCCGGAGGGCGGGCGCGCGGGCGGGGAGGCGTCGGGCGGGGGCGCGACGGGGGGCCCGCCGTGCGTCACGGCGGCGCGCAGGCCGGCGAGGAGCTCCTCCGGGAAGGTGCCGTCGCCGGTCGCGGCCATCCGCGCGATCCCCTCGCCGAGGAGCGCCAGGGCGCGACCGATCCGGCCGTGCCGCGCGTCGGCGGCGTCGGCGCCGAGCCCGTCGAGGCCGACCGAGAGCTCCTCGAGGTCGTGCAGCGCCACCGAGAGCCCCTCGAAGCCGACGGTGGCGGCGGCCCCCTTCAGGCCGTGGGAGGCGCGGCGGAACTCGGTGAGCGCCTCGCCGTCGCCGCCCGCGCGCAGCCGGGGCGCCATCCGGCCGAGGAGGTCCAGCGTCTCCTCCGCCTCCGCCACGAAGAGCCCGACGAGCCGGGCCTGCGTCTCGGGATCGAACGTCATCCGCGCGCCGCCTTCGCGGCCCATGAGAGGAGCCACTCCGCGTCGAGGACGGCGGTCCCGTCGGCGAGCCGGCCCGCCAGCCGGAGCCCCTCGAGCGCCTCCGCCCGCCCGCCGGTCGTCGCGGCGGCGAGCCGCTCCTCACGCAGATCGAGCGGCCCCTCCACCGCGACGGCGACCTCGCCGGCCGGGGTCGCGAGGACCAGGGCGCACGCGCCGGCGAGCTCGTCGGCGTGGCGCTCCGCCCCGGCCGCGGCCCCCGACAGGTCGGCGACCGGCAGCGGCCGCTCCTCGACGAACGCGACGGTGCGCTCGCCGCCGTCGGCCATCGACACCGGCGCGACGCCCGCGAGGCGCGCCACGGCCCGGGTGACGGCCGCCGCGTCGAGGGCGCACGGGCTCCCGAGGATCGAGAACAGGACCCGCCTCGCGCCGCCCGCCTCCTCGGTCGCGGCCGCTCCGGCGGCGAGCTCCCGCGCGCGCCGCTCGAGCAGCTCCACGTCGCGGGGGAAGATCCGCGCGGGCGCGATCCTTCCGCGGGTCACGGCGCGCTCCTCGGGGCGAGCAGGAGCCGGGCGGCGTCGGCCAGCTGGGCGACGCTCAGGCCGTCGGCGAGCGGGACCGCCGTCTCCGGCGGGAGCTTCGAGGCCTGCTCGAGCAGCTCCCGCAGCATGCCCCGGCCGCGCGCCTCGTCCACCGAGATCAGCTGCTCCGCGACGAGCAGGCGGGGGAAGAGCTGCTGCGGATCGTGGAACAGCGCGGCGCGGGCCTCCCGCAGCGCCTCGACGCCCCGGCCGGCGCGGGCGTGCTCGACGGCGACGCGGATGTGCTCGCTCGCGGCGTCCGCCGGAGGGCGCCCGGGCGGGGGCGCGGGGCGGCGAGGGACCCGGGGGCGCGGGGACGCCGCGCGGGCGCG
>DATIVK010000068.1:0-18433 GCA_035465955.1 Anaeromyxobacteraceae bacterium
GACACGGGGGGCGGCGAGGCCGCGACCCCGCCGCCGCCTCCCACGGAGCCGCCGGCCGGCGGTGAGTCGCCGGGGGCGTGACGCCGATGGCCCGGGGGGCGCACCGCGCGACCCTCGCCGTCGCGCTGCTGGCGCTCGCCGGCGCGGCCGGCTGTGGTCGGAGGCCGTCGGCCGCACCGGTCGGCCCCCTGGTCGTGAAGGCCGCCGATCTCGCGCCCGCGCTGTCCGAGGCGGGCATCGACGGGCGCGCCCTGTCCGAGACCGCCCGGGGCGCGCTGGCGGGGGCGGGCTTCTCCCTCGACGACGGGGCGCGACGCAACTACCGGGCGTCCTTCGCGATCATCGCCTTCGGCACCACCAGCGGCCGGGATGGGCCGATGGCCGCGGAGGCGATCGTGGAGCTCGAGCTGGCGCCGTCGTGGGCCGCCGGCCCCGTCTACAGGGAGCCGGGGAGGGCGCGCGTGCCCTTCTCCGCCGGCGGCGCACAGGGGGCATGGCGCGAGGCGCTGCGGCAGGCGGCGAAGGCTTCGGCCGACGCGCTCGCCCTGGACCTGCAGGCGTCCCTGAAGCCGTCGGACGGTCTCGTGCGCGACCTCGGCGGCGCAGACCCGCGGGCGCGGGAGCGGGCGATCCGGACGCTCGTCGCGCGCGGGGAGCGCGGGGCGGCCGTCGCCGTGGCGCGCTGCGTTCGCGATCCGGATCCCGAGGTCGCGCGCGCCGCGGTCGAGGCCCTCACCACGTTCAGGGACCCCGCGTCGGCCCTCTCCCTCATCGAGGCCGCGCAGGCGGGCGACACCCGGGAGGTGCTGCGCCTCATCCCCGTGCTCGTGGAGATCGGCGGCGAGGACGTCGAGGGCTACCTGCTGACCCTCCGGTCGGGACACGCGGATCGGGCGGTGCGCGCGGCGGCGGCGAAGGGGCTCGCCAGCCTCCAGGGGAGCTCGCGGCGCCCGGGCGCGGACGCGGCGAAGCGGTGACCCGCGGGCGGGGAATTGCGGCTAAGATGCGGCGGCCATGAAAGCCAGGACGCTCCTGCTCCCGATCCTGTTCGTCACGGCGTGCTCCTCGGCACCCGTGGCGCCGACGAAGGCGCTCCCGAAGGCCGGGGGCGCCCCGGCCGACTTCTTCCCGCTGGCGGTGGGCAACGAGTGGGTGTGGGACGACGTCTCGCCCCAGCTCTCCGCGCCGCGCCAGGCGGCGAGGACGGTCCGCATCGTCGGCCGGAGCGCCGACGGCTTCTTCCAGGACAGCGAGCGGACCGAGCTCCGCGCGGACGGCGACTGCGTCCGGGATCGGCTCCGGCGACTCCTCTGCGGTCCGCTCGCGGTCGGGACGGCCTGGAGGTCGGTCGTCTCCGTCTCGTCCACCGAGCGCTACGAGATCGTCGGAGTCGGCGAGCGGGTGGAGGTGCCGGCCGGGCGCTACGAAGGCTGCGTCCGGGTCCGGGCGCACAACCGGGCCGGCGGCTCGACCGAGCACGTGATGGAGATGACCTACGCGCCCGGCGTCGGGCCCGTGCGGCTGGAGACCTGGGCCCTCGTGAAGGGCGTCGCGGCGCCCCAGATCCGCGCGGTGCTGCGATCCTTCCGCGGCGCCAACCCTTGATGGAGACCCGTACCACCGCGGCTCGCCGGCGGCGCCGGCGGCCGTCAACGCCTCAAACCTGAACAGGGAGTCGAAATGGATCGCAACCTCGCGCTCGAAGCCGTACGTGTCACCGAAGCCGCCGCCCTCGCCTCCGCCCGCGCCATGGGGCGCGGCGACCGGAACGGGGCCGACCAGCTCGCCGTGGAGGCGATGCGCAAGGCGTTCAACGACCTCTCCATCGACGGCGAGATCGTCATCGGCGAGGGGGAGCGCGACGAGGCCCCGATGCTCTACATCGGCGAGCGCGTGGGCAAGGCGAACACCGGCAACATGGTCGTGGAGATCGCCGTCGATCCCCTCGAGGGAACCAACCTCTGCGCCACGGGGGCCGCCGGCGCCATCAGCGTCATCGCCATGGGGGAGAAGGGGAAGATGCTCCGCGCCCCGGACACCTACATGGAGAAGATCGCGGTGGGGCCCGGCGCGAAGGGCTCGATCGACCTGCGGAAGTCGCCGACGGACAACCTGAAGCAGATCAGCAAGGCGCTCGGCAAGCCGGTGCAGGACCTGACCGTCGTCATCCTCGAGCGGCCGCGCCACGACGCCCTGATCCGGGAGGTCCGCGAGGCCGGGGCGCGCATCAAGCTGATCGGCGACGGCGACGTGGCCGGCGCCCTCAACACCTGCTTCCCCGAGACCGGCGTCGACGTGCTCATGGGGACCGGCGGCGCGCCGGAGGGCGTGATCAGCGCGGCGGCCCTGCGGTGCGTCGGCGGTGACATGCAGGGGCGGCTGAAGTGGCGCAACGAGGACGAGCAGCGGCGGGCCCGCGCCATGGGGATGCAGGACCTCGACAAGGTGATGACCGCCGAGGAGATGGCGGGCGGCAGCGTGATGTTCGCGGCGACCGGGGTGACGAACGGGGACTTCCTCAAGGGCGTCCGGTTCACCGGGAGCGGCGCGCGCAGTCACTCGCTCGTGATGCGTTCGAAGACCGGCACCATGCGCTTCATCGAGACCGTCCACCGCTTCCACGGCAAGCCGGACTACGGCTGGTAGCGGGGAGAGGGGGCGGCCGTGGGGGCGATGACGAGGGAGATCCGGATCGCCGCCCCGATCGATCGCGTCTGGGACGTGATCGTCGACTATCCGCGGTACCCCGAGTTCGTGCCGGGCGTCCTGTCCTGCCGCGTCGTCGGCAGCGCCGGCGGCGCCCGGCACGTCGAGTACGAGGTGGACCTCGCGGTCCGGCGCGTCCGCTACGTCCTCGCCCACCGCGAGGAGCGGCCGACGCGGGTCGCGTGGTCCCTCGTGCGCGGCGACCTGCTCGCGCGGTCGGACGGGGCCTGGGACCTGGCCGCGGACCGGGACGGGACGCTGGCGCGGTACACCGTCGACGTCCTGATCGCCCGTCCGCCGCTCGTCCCGGGGTTCGTCGTCGATCGCGTCGCCGACGAGCTGACCCGGGTGCAGCTCCCGCGGACGTTGGAGGCCTTCAGGGCACGCGCGGAGGGGGCACCTTGACCCGCCCGGGGTCGCCATTAGACTAGCTTCAGGGGAAGCGGCGATGCTGGACGCCTACGTCATCGACGAGATCAAGCGGCGCGAGCGCAACCGCGACCGTGACATCCGCCCGACGGCGGAGGTCCCGCCGCCGAGCCCCCCCGCGCCGGCGCCGTCCGGGCCGGCGCCCGAGGGGGGGCCGGGCGCGGACCGGGACCGCGGCGTCGTCATCATCGACTACGCCTGACGTCGCCAAAATCCGTTGACGAGACGCGGTGGTAGGGGCAGATTCGGCGCCCCAAACCGACCGCTGACCTGCGCGCGGGGCGCAGGGCCGAGCCGGCCGCAGAGAACGGACTCCCCATGACCGAGATCATCAACGTTCACGCACGCGAGATCCTCGATTCCCGCGGGAACCCGACCGTCGAAGTCGAGGTCGCCGTGGCGACCGGCGACGTCGGTCGCGCCGCCGTCCCGTCGGGGGCGAGCACGGGTGAGCACGAGGCCCTCGAGCTTCGCGACGGCGACAAGGCGCGGTACCTCGGCAAGGGCGTCCGCAAGGCGACGGCGAACGTGATGGAGGCGATCGCCCCCGCCGTGATCGGCATGGACGCGACCGACCAGGCGGCGCTCGACGCCCGCATGCTCGCGCTCGACGGCACCGCGACCAAGTCGAAGCTCGGCGCCAACGCCATCCTGGGCGTCTCGCTGGCGGCGGCGCGCGCGGCGGCCCTGGCGCACGAGCTGCCGCTCTACCGGTACGTCGGCGGGGCGAACGCCCGCACGCTGCCGGTGCCGCTGATGAACATCCTGAACGGCGGCGCGCACGCCGACTCCAACGTCGACATCCAGGAGTTCATGGTGGTGCCCCTCGGCGCCCCGACGTTCGCCGAGGCGCTCCGCTACGGCGCCGAGGTCTTCCACGCGCTCAAGAAGGTGCTGAAGGGGAAGGGCGCCAACACCGGCGTCGGCGACGAGGGCGGCTACGCGCCGAACCTCGCCTCGAACGAGGAGGCGCTCTCCCTCATCATGGAGGCGATCCAGCAGGCCGGCTTCGAGCCCGGCAAGCAGGTCGGCCTCGCGCTGGACTGCGCCGCGAGCGAGTTCTACGACGCGAAGGCCGGCAAGTACGTCCTGGAGGGGGAGGGGAAGAGCTTCGACGGCAAGGGGCTGGTCGAGTACTACGCCGCGCTCGCCGCGAAGTACCCGATCGTCTCGATCGAGGACGGCTGCGACGAGAACGACTGGGCGACCTGGAAGCTCCTGACCGAGAAGCTCGGCGGCAAGCTCCAGCTCGTCGGCGACGACCTCTTCGTCACCAACGTCGAGCGGCTCGCCCGCGGCGTGAAGGAGGGCGTGGCCAACTCGATCCTCGTGAAGGTGAACCAGATCGGCTCGCTCACCGAGACGCTGGAGGCCGTCCGCATGGCGCACCGCGCCGGCTTCACGAGCGTCATGAGCCACCGCTCGGGCGAGACCGAGGACACGACCATCGCCGACCTCGCGGTCGCCTGCGACTGCGGCCAGATCAAGACCGGCTCGGCCTCGCGGTCGGATCGCATCGCCAAGTACAACCAGCTCCTCCGCATCGAGGAGGAGCTCGGGAAGACCGCCCGCTACGCGGGGCGCGACGCCTTCAAGGCGCTCCGCTGAGCGAGCCCGCGCGCGTCGCGGCCGCCCTCGGCGGTCGCGACGCGGCAGCCGGACGGCGCCCTCGCCCATCCGCGGGAGGCGGCGGGGTGCCGTCCGCCGGAATTCGTCGGGCGCTCGTTGACCCAGGACGAGCGCCCGACTAGCTTTCGCGTTCTCCGAAAGGCAGGTCTCTGGCATGCGAGCCGACTGGATCGCCCCCCGGCGTGGGCGCAAGAACCTCACGCAGCTCCACCTCGCCCGCGAGGGGCAGGTCACCGAGGAGATCGCGCACGTCGCCCGCCGGGAGAAGCTGGCCCCCGAGCAGGTCCGCGCCGAGGTCGCGCGCGGGCGGCTGGTCATCCCGGCCAACGTGAACCACCCCGAGCTCGAGCCGATCGGGATCGGCGTCGCCGCCACCTGCAAGATCAACGCGAACATCGGCAACTCGGCCGTCGTCTCGGACATCTCCGCCGAGCTCGAGAAGCTCCGCGTCTGCCTGAAGCTCGGCGCCGACACGGTGATGGACCTCTCGACGGGCGGCGACATCCCGCGGATCCGCGAGGCGATCATCCGCGCGAGCCCGATCCCGGTCGGGACCGTCCCGATCTACGAGGCGCTCGCCCACGTGGACGACGTGGTCCAGCTGACGCCGAAGCTGCTCCTCGAGATCATCGAGGCGCAGGCGCAGCAGGGCGTCGACTACATGACCATCCACGCCGGCCTCCTGCGCTCGTTCGTCCCGATGGCGGCGAAGCGGGTCATCGGCATCGTCTCCCGCGGCGGCGCTCTCATGGCGCAGTGGATGCAGGCCAACAAGGCCGAGAACCCGCTCTACACGCACTTCGACGAGATCTGCGAGATCTTCAAGAAGTACGACGTGACCTTCTCGCTCGGTGACGGGCTCCGCCCCGGCTGCCTCGCCGACGCCTCGGACTCGGCCCAGTTCGGGGAGCTCAAGGTCCTCGGCGAGCTGGCGCGGAAGGCCTGGAGCCACGACGTCCAGGTCATGATCGAGGGGCCGGGGCACGTGCCCCTCGACCAGATCCCCATGAACATGGAGCGGGAGCGCGAGCTCTGCGACGAGGCCCCGTTCTACGTCCTGGGACCGGTCGTGACCGACATCGCCCCCGGCTACGATCACATCACGAGCGCCATCGGGGCGGCGGTGGCCGCCCAGCACGGCGCCTCGATGCTCTGCTACGTCACGCCCAAGGAGCACCTCGGCCTCCCCAACGCGGACGACGTCCGGCAGGGGATCGTCGCCTACAAGATCGCCGCGCACGCGGCCGACATCGCGCGCCACCGCCCCGGCGCCCGCGACCGGGACGACGCGATCTCCCGGGCCCGTCGGGCCTTCGACTGGAAGCAGCAGTTCGAGCTCGCCCTCGATCCCGACACCGCGCGCTCGATGCACGACGAGACGCTGCCGGACGAGTCGTACAAGGGGGCGGAGTACTGCTCCATGTGCGGCCCGAAGTTCTGCGCGATGAAGATCCATCGCAGCCTCGACCGGGACGGCGCCGAGGTCACGCCGGCCGACTGCCCCCACCCGCCGGCGCCGTAGGGCGGGCGGCGGCGGCCCGGCAGGCGTCTAGCCGCCGGTCCCGACCATCGGGAGGAGCGCGCACCCGCCGCGCTCCATCCGGTGCCGATCCCCCTTTCGCCGAAGCTCCGCGAGGATCCGGGCGCCGATCTCGTCGTCGGGGAGCCCCGTCGCCAGGAGCTCCCGGAGGGGGAGCCGCTCGTGCCGCCCGAGGCACGCGCGCAGCGAGCCGTCTGCGGCGACGCGCACCCGGTTGCAGGACCCGCAGAAGTTCTCGGTCATCGCCGAGATGAAGCCGACGAGCCCGGTGAGGTCGCCGCCTCCCGCCTCGTCCCGCCCCTGCATGTGGTAGGCGGGGCCCCAGCCGCGCGTCTCGTCGGGGCGGAGCGCGATCCCCTGGCGGGAGAGGAGCCGCTTGGTCTCCGCGGCGGGGACGGGGACGCCGCCGCCGAAGGGCATCAGCTCGATGAAGCGGGGCAGGGCGCCGACGCCCCAAGCGAACCGGACGATGTCGCCGACCTCGCCGTCGTTCTCGCCGCGCATCACCACCGTGTTGAGCTTCACGGAGGCGAAGCCGGCCCGGGTCGCCGCCTCGATGCCGGCGAGGAGCCGCTCGATGCGCACGGGCCGGCCGCAGATCCGCGAGAGCCGCGCGCCGTCGAGGGTGTCGAGGGAGACGTTGAGCCGCGCCACGCCTGCGGCGCGCAACGGCGCGGCGAGCTCCCCGAGCCGGAAGCCGTTGGTCGTGAGCGCGAGCTCCTCGATGCCGGGGATCGCGCCGACGTCGGCGACGATCTCCAGCAGGTCCCTCCGCAGCGTCGGCTCGCCGCCCGTGAGCCGGACGCGGCGGACGCCGAGCCGCGCGAAGATCCGGGCCAGGCGCCGGATCTCCTCTCGCCGGAGCGGCTCGGCGGCCGGGCGGTCCGCGTGGGCCGCGCAGTAGCCGCAGCGGAGGTTGCAGCGGTCGGTGAGCGAGAGCCGCAGGTAGCTGATCGTCCGCCCCTGTCCGTCCGTGAGCCCGGGCATTCGCTCCCCCGTGACCGGCATCGTCCTGGGCGCTTCAGGGACGCGGGGAGGGGCGGGCGAGGGCGGCGAGCTCCTCGACCGAGAAGGAGAGGAACGCCTCCGAGCACTCCCGGTCGAACTGGGAGCCGCGGCAACGGCGGATCTCCTCGCGGGCCGCCTCGACGGTCGCCCCCTTCCGGTACGGGCGGTTGCTCGTGATCGCGTCGAAGGTGTCGGCGATCGAGAAGATCCGCGCCCCGATCGGGATGGAGTCCCCCATGAGCCCGCGCGGGTAGCCCCCGCCGTCGATCCGCTCCTGGTGGGCCAGCACGATCTCCGCAGGGATCGAGAGGAACGGGATCGGCTGGAGGATGGTGAAGCCGGTCTGCGGGTGCTTGCGCATCTCGACCCACTCCTCCTGCGTGAGGCCGCCGGGCTTGAGCAGGATGGCGTCGGGCACGCCGATCTTGCCGATGTCGTGGAGGAGGGCGCCGCGGGAGAGGTCGGGGAGGTCGCCGTCGGTGAACCCCATCCGGCGCGCGACGGCGAGCGTGTAGCGGACGACCCGCTGCGAGTGGTCGCTCGTCTCGTGCTCGCGGGCGTCGAGGGCGGCCACCAGCGCGTTGAGGGTGTTGGCGTAGGCCGTCTCGATCTCGCGGAGGGCGGCGGAGAGCTCCGCGGTCTTCTCGCGGACGCGCTGCTCGAGGCTGCGCTGGTACCGCTGCCGCGCCAGCTCCAGCCGCCGCCGGGACAGCGCGCGCTCGACCGCGCGGACCAGGTTGGTGACGCGCGGCGGCTTGAGGAGGTAGTCGACCGCCCCCCTCCGGAGGCAGTCGACGGCCGCCTCCGTGTCGCCGAAGGCGGTCAGCATGATCACCGACGTATCGGGATGCTCCTCGCGGATCCGCTCCAGGAGCCACATCCCGTCGTGCCCGGGCATCCGCATGTCCGAGATGACGAGCGGCGGCTCCTCCGTCTTGAGGAGCTGGAGGGCCGCCTCCGCGCCGGCGGCGCTGGAGCAGGCGTAGCCCTCCTCCTGCAACAGGAGGACGATCGCGCCGCGCACGGCGTCGTCGTCGTCGACCACGACGACGTGAGTGGGGTCGGTGAGAGACTCGGGCATCCGCTGCCTCGCTGTGACCTGTACCGCTCGCCCTCGCGCCGGATGATAGCATCATCGCCGCTCCGCTCCGCGGCTGTCACCATGACGCACCCCGGCTTCCCAGGTCCCAAACCGCGCTGGCTGCGCGTGCCGCTCGGCGGCGGCGCCCGGTATCGCGAGGTGCGCTCGGCGCTCGGTGCGCTGGAGCTCCACACCGTCTGCGAGGAGGCGGGCTGCCCCAACGCCGGCGAGTGCTGGAGCGCCGGGACCGCCACCTTCCTCCTGATGGGCCGGGCCTGCACCCGGAGCTGCCGCTTCTGCGACGTGGCGCACCGCGCCGCGCCGCCGCCGCTCGATCCCGGGGAGCCGGCGCGGGTGGCCTCTGCGGTGGAGCGGCTCGGGCTCGCGCACGCCGTCCTCACGAGCGTCGATCGCGACGACCTGCCGGACGGAGGGGCCGCGCACTTCGCGGAGGCGATCCGGCGGGTGCGGACGATCGGCCGGACGACGGTGGAAGCGCTGACGCCCGACTTCGGCGGCGACGCCGGAGCCTTGCGGGAGATCGGACGCGCCGCCCCCGACGTCTTCGGGCAGAACCTCGAGACGGTGCGGCGGCTCACGCCCACCGCGCGGGATCCCCGCGCCGGCTACGACCTGACGCTCGAGGTCCTCGCGCGGGTGAAGCGCGAGTTCCCGGAGATCCTCACCAAGAGCTCGCTCCTGCTGGGCATGGGCGAGACCATGGAGGAGGTCCGCGAGGCCATGCGAGATCTGAGGTCCGCCGGCGTGGAGTCCCTCGCCCTCGGGCAGTACCTCCAGCCCTCGCCGCGCCAGCTCCCCGTGGCGGAGTGGGTGACCCCCGGGCAGTTCGCGGAGCACGAGAAGGAGGGATACGCGATGGGGTTCCGTTTCGTCGCGAGCGGGCCGCTCGTCCGCTCGTCGTACCGCGCCGGCGAGCAGCTGGCGCGCCGCAGCCTGGCCGCGCTCGCCCTCGCCGCGGCCGTCCTCGCCGGCGGCTGTGCCGGGCGTCCGATCCCGCCCACGCAGGCCGATCCGAGGGCGTTCGCGGGCGAGGCGTGGGAGAGCCAGAAGGCGCGGGCGCACGCCCTCGTGGGGTACGCGCTCTCCACGAAGGACGAGCGCTGGGTCGCGCTGGACGAGCTCCGCGCGGCCGTGGCCGGCGCCGAGTTCGTGATCCTCGGCGAGACGCACGACAACCCCGACCACCACAGGTTGCAGGCCACGCTCCTGGAGGCTGCGCTCGCGGGCGGCAGGCGCCCGGCGCTCGCGTTCGAGATGTTCGATACGAGCCAGGCCGAGCCGCTCGCAGCGGCGCTCTCCGCGGCGGCCGCGACGCCGGACGACGTCGCGAAGGCCACCCAGTGGGACAAGTCCGGATGGCCGGACTTCGCGCTCTATCGGCCCATCTTCGAGGTGGGGCTCGCGGCGAAGCTCGGGATCGTCGCCGCGAACCTGCCTCGACCGGTCGCGCGCGAGGTCGTGCGCAAGGGTCCGGGCGCGCTGCCCGGCGACGTCAGGGAGTGGCTCGAGCGGGCGGGCGAGCCCTCGCGCGAGGAGCTCCGCACCTGGGCGGAGGAGATGAAGGAGGACCACTGCGGCGAGCTCCCGAAGGAGCTCCTCAGCGGCCTCGTCCGGGCGCAGCGGGCCCGGGACGCGCAGATGGCCTTGAAGGCGGCGGCCGCTGGGGGGAAGGGGTCCGTGCTCATCACGGGCGACGGCCACGCGCGCACGGACAGGGGGGTCCCGGCGTGGCTGGGGCGGATCGTCCCCGGCGCGCGGGTGGTCTCGATCGGTCTCGTGGAGGTGGACGAGGAGCTTCGGTGGCCCCGGCAGTATGCGGAGGAGTATGGCGGCGCGCGCCTCCCGTTCGACTTCGTGGTCTTCACGCCGCGGGCCGAGCGGGAAGACCCGTGCGAGGGGCTGCGCCGGCACAAGCCCGGAGCGCCGGCGAAGGGGCGGTGAGGGAGGTGTCCGCGTGACTGCAGGGCGCACCTACGACGCGGTGGTGATCGGCGCCGGCCCCGGCGGCTACGTGGCCGCCATCCGCCTCGCCCAGCTGGGGAAGCGGACGGCGCTCGTCGAGCGGGAGGCGCTGGGAGGGACCTGCCTCAACTGGGGCTGCATCCCGTCCAAGGCGCTCCTCGCCGCGGCCAACCTGGTCGACGAGCTCATGCGGGCGGCGGACCGGGGGCTGGTGGGGGATCTGCGCATCGAAGTCGAGAGGCTCCGCGCGTTCAAGGAAGGGGTGGTGCGCAAGCTGGTCGCCGGCGTCGGGACCCTCGAGAAGGGGAACGGCGTCGAGGTGATCCGGGGAGTGGCGCGCCTGGCCGGCCCGACCGAGGTCGACGTGGAGCTGGAACCGGGCGGGGAGCGGCTGCACCTGTCGGCCCCCGCCATCGTGGTCGCGACGGGCGCGAAGGCGATCGAGGTTCCGGGCTTCGCGGTGGACGGCGTCGACGTGTGGGGTGCCCGCGAGGCGCTGGCACTGGCCGAGGTGCCGCGGCGGCTGGCCGTGATCGGCGGGGGGATCGTCGGCGTCGAGCTCGGGACGGCGTACGCGAAGCTCGGCGCGCAGGTGACGATCCTGGAGGCCCAGCCCGCCATCCTCGGCGCCTGCGATCCGGAGGCGGTGCGGCTGGTGCAACGGGCCTTCCGGCAGCGGGGCGTCGCCGTGAAGGTCTCGGCCCGCGCGCGCGGCCTGGAGCGTGGCCCGGGCGGGCTCGCCCTGCGCGTCGAGGGGCAGGGCGGCCTGGAGACGCTCGAGGTCGACAAGGTGCTCGTCGCGGTCGGCTTCCGACCGAGCGCGGAGGGGCTGGGGCTCGAGCGGCTCGGCGTCCGGTTCGACGAGCGGGGCTTCGTCGCGGTGGACGAGCGGCTCCGCAGCAGCGTGCCGTCGATCCACGCGATCGGGGATCTCGCCGGCCCGCCGCTGCTCGCGCACAAGGCCTCCCGCGAGGGCGAGCGGGTCGCCGAGGCGATCGCGGGGAGCCCGGTCGGACGCCGCCCGAAGGTCATCCCCTCCGCGGTCTTCTGCGATCCCGAGCTCGCCCAGGTCGGCCTCCTCGAGGAGGCGGCGCGCGCGGCCGGCGTCGACGTGGTGACCGGGAAGTTCGCCTTCGGCGCGCTGGGGCGGGCGGTCGCGATGGGGCGCGAGGAGGGCTTCGTGAGGGTGATCGCGGAGCGCGGCTCGCGGCGGATCGTCGGCGCCTCGATGGCCGGCCCCGACGCGTCGGACCTGGTGGCCGAGGCGGCGCTCGCCATCGAGCTCGGCGCGCGGCTCGAGGACGTCGCGGAGACGGTGCACGCCCACCCGACGCTGGCGGAGGCCTTCATGGAGGCGTGCAAGGTGGCGCTGGGCCGCGCCGTCCACGTCCTCCCGAGGCCCGTCGGGACCGGGCGGGGTGGCGAGGGCGCCGGCTCGTGAGGCGACTGCTGATCCGGCGCCTCGGGCTCGTCGAGTACGAGGACGGGCTCGCGCTCATGCGGCTCGCCGCCGACGCCATCCGCGGGGCTCACCCTCCCGAGACCGACCACCTCTTCCTGCTCGAACACCCGCCGGTCCTCACGCTGGGGCGGGGGGCCGGGCGAGGGAACATCGTGGCGACGCCGGCATGGCTCGAGCGACGCGGCTGGGAGGTCCACGAGACCGACCGGGGCGGCGACGTGACCTGGCACGGCCCCGGCCAGCTGGTGGCCTACCCGGTGATGCAGCTCGGGGGGGCGGTGGGGGCACGCCGCTTCGTCGAGGCGCTCGAGGCGGCGATGATCCTCACGTGCGGCGACTTCGGCCTCGCCGCCAGCCGGCACCCGGAGCACCGGGGCGCCTGGATCGGCCCGCGAAAGGTCGGCGCCGTCGGCGTCCACCTCGCCCGCGGCATGACCCGCCACGGGCTGGCGCTCAACGTCAGCGTGGATCTGGAGCAGTTCCAGGCCATCGTGCCCTGCGGCATCGCCGACCCGCGGCTCGGCGTGACGAGCGTCGATCGTGAGCTGCGCGAGCGCGGGCTTCCGCCGGCCGACCCGGGGGGGGTGGCGGCGCGCCTCGCGACTCACCTCGCGACGGCGCTCGGCCGTGAGGGGAAGGAGGAGCCGGTCGACGTCCGGACCGTCTCGGTCGTGCCGGTGGGGGCGGACGGTCGCGTCCTCCTGCTCCGCCGAAGCCCGGAGAGGGGCGGCTTCTGGCAGCCGGTGACCGGCCGGATCGAGGCGGGCGAGGCGCCGATCGACGCCGCGCGACGAGAGCTCGGCGAGGAGACGGGGGCGGACGCGGCCGTCGCGCCGCTCGGGTACCGGCACGCGTTCCCTCTGGATCCGGCGCTGGTGCCGCCCAGGCGCCCCGGCCTGCGGATCTGCGAGGAGACGGCCTTCGTGGCGGCGCTCCCCCCTGGCTTCGTCCCGCGCCTCTCGGAGGAGCACGTCGCCTTCGAGTGGTGCACGCCAGGGGAGGCCGCGATCCGCCCTCGCTACGCGGGCCTGCGGAGGGCCATCCGACTCGCGACGACTTGTGCTAGCATGCCGAACCTTTCCTAACCTCTAGGGATTCCGCGCATGATCAGCGTCGAGAAGATCGGCGGCACCTCGATGTCGGCGTTCGACGAGGTGCTCAAGAACATCATCCTCCACGAGCCGAACCGGATCTACGGCCGCGTCTACATCGTCTCTGCCTACTCCGGCGTCACCAACTGGCTCCTCGAGCACAAGAAGACCGGGGAGGCGGGCGTCTACGCGAAGTTCGCCGAGGGGGGCGAGTACGGCGCCGCGCTCGACGCGCTCACCGGCAAGCTGAAGGGGATCAACAAGGGGCTGGAGCCGCTCGGGCTCGACCTCGCGATCGCCGACGGCTTCATCGAGCGCAGGATGAAGGAGCTGAAGGCCTACCTCGACTCGATGCGCCACGTGCTGTCGAGCGGCTACCTCCGCAAGGAGGAGGTGCTCCTCGCGGCCCGGGAGATGCTCGCCGCCATCGGCGAGGCGCACAGCGCCTTCAACAGCGTCGAGATCCTGAAGAAGAAGGGGATCAAGGCGCTCCTCATGGATCTCTCGGGCTTCGACGACGACGAGGCGCTGAGCATCGACGGCCGCATCCACAAGAGCTTCCACGGCGTCAACCTCGCGAGCCAGGTGGTGATCGTCACCGGCTACACGAAGGGCGTCGAAGGGATCATGCGCGAGTTCGATCGCGGCTACTCCGAGGTCACCTTCAGCAAGGTGGCCGTGGAGCTGAAGGCGAACGAGGCGGTGATCCACAAGGAGTTCCACCTCTCGTCGGCCGACCCGGTCCTCGTGGGGACGAAGAACGCGATCGTCGTCGGGATGACCAACTACGACGTCGCGGACCAGCTGGCCGACGTGGGGATGGAGGCCATCCACCCGAAGGCGGCCAAGCCGATGGAGATGGCCGGGATCCCGATCCGGCTCAAGAACACCTTCGAGCCGGACCACCCGGGCACGCTGGTCACCAAGGACTTCGTCGGCAAGCAGGCCCGCGTCGAGGTCATCGCGGGGACGGACAAGGTCGTCGCCCTGGAGATCCACGACCCGTCGATGGTGGGCACCGTCGGCTTCGACCTCGGCGTGATGGAGGCCTTCAAGCGGCACGGCGTCTCCTACATCGCGAAGGCGACCAACGCGAACTCGATGACCCACGTGATCTGGGAGAAGTCCGCGAAGGACACGTTCGTGCAGGAGCTCGAGGAGAAGTACGAGCTCGTGAAGGTCGTGCCGTCCGCGATCGTCTGCGCGATCGGCTCCAACATCGCCTTCCCGGGCGTGCTCGCGCGCGCCACGCAGGCGCTCGCCGCCGCGCAGATCAACGTGCTCGCCGTCTCGCAGTCGCTGCGCCAGACCAAAATGCAGTTCATCATCGAGCGCGCCGACTACAAGAAGGCCGTGATCGCCCTGAACCAGGCGCTCTGCGTCGATCTGGCGAACGCCAGCGCGGTCGCCTGAGGGGCCTGAGGGGCCGTGACGAGCTCCCTCTCCCCGGGGAGAGGGGCAGGGCGAGGGGGCGGGCCTCCGGCGATCACCGGCCGTTCGGTGGCCTGGCGCGCCCCTTGCTGAAGGTGCGGTCATGCCGCGCCTCGCCCTCTTCCTCGTCGTCGCCGCGCTGATCCTCCCATCGTTGGCCCGGCACCTCCCCGCCGCGCGTCCGCGACGCTGCGCGGAGGAGGGGCGGGGGGAGCCTCCCCGGAGTTGGCTGGGTTGCGCGGCGGACCCCGGTCCGCGGCGCGACCTGTCCGGTGACGAGCGGCTCCTCCTCGGCGTGCCGCTCGACCTGAACCGGGCGGGCGCGCGGGAGTTGGGTTTCGTGCCCGGGCTCTCGCCGCTCCTCGCGGCGGAGGTGGTCGCGGACCGCTCGGCGAACGGTCCGTTCTCCTCTGTCGAGGAGCTGGTCCGGGTGCGCGGGATCGGTCCATCGCGGCTCGCCCGATCCCGCGCGTGGCTCGCCGTGGAGCCGGTGCGGGTCGGCATGGCGGACGACGAGCAGTAGAGGTAGTCTCCCGGCGCCCGGAGGCGCCGCTTTGAACATCCGCTGCGAACGCTGCTCGACGATCTACGAACTGGACGAAGCCCTCCTCGCCCCCGAGGGCTCCCCGGTCCAGTGCACGAAGTGCCAGCACGTCTTCACGGCGGTTCCCCCGCGCGCTGCGGGGCGGACCCTCGTCGGCGTGGCCGCGCCGCCGCCGCCGCACCCGGTCGCGCCGCGCCCGCCGTCACAGGAGACGCCCCCCTCGCCCGGCGCGTCCTCCGGCGCTTCCTCCCGGCAGGGGCCCGCGATCTACCGTCCCAACACGGCGACGACGAGCGCGTCGGGCTCCCTCGCGGCGAGGTCCGCCCGTCCCCAGCGCGACACGATGGGAGCGTTCGAGGCGCGCCTGAAGGCGAGCGCCCGGCTCCGCTGGCTCGTGCCGGTCGCCCTCGTCGGGGTGGCCGCCATCGCGGTGGGGATCTGGGCCCTCGTCGCGCGTCGCGTCGATCCCGCGGCCGCGCGCCGGTACTCCGAGGCGATGGCCCTCGTGGCGCTCGACGACTTCGAGAGCCTGGAGCAGGCGACGCAGTCGCTCGACGAGCTGGCGCGCTCGCGCGCGCCCATCGCCTCGATCGAGCCCGATCGCGCCCTCGCCCAGCTGCTCCTCGCGACGGGGATCCTTGAGGAGGTGGAGGCCCCCGCCCAGCGGCTCGCCGCCAAGCTGGGCGAGCGGGATCGGCTCGCCGCGGCGCAGCCGCCCCCCACGCCGGAGGCGCTGGCCGCGCTCTCGACCGAGGTGGAGGCCCTCCGCGTCCAGGTCGAGCCGCGGCAGGCGATGGCGCGGACGCTCACCGAACGGGCCTACGGCACGCTCCGGCAGGCGTCGGCCGAGAAGGGAGGGGAGGTCGCCGTCTCGCGCGCCCTCGCGATCCACTTCGCGGCGATGGGGGACCGCGAGCAGGCGCTGCGGTTCATCCGCGCGTCCGCGGCGACCGCCGACCGGGATCCGTGGCTGCTCCTGGCGGAGGCCTGGCTCGACGCCCGCGAGGGAGGGAAGGAGGCGCGCGAGCGCGCGGTCACGAAGCTCTCGGCGCTCGTCGCGACCCACCCGGAGATCGTGCGGGCCCGGCTCCTGCTGGCCCGCACGCAGGCAGCCCTCGGAAAGCGCGAGGCGGCCGCCGCCACGCTCGACGGCCTGCTGACCGCCAACCCTCACCACCGGCGCGCGAGCAAGCTCCGAGAGGAGCTCATGGCCGCGTCTGCCGGGGGGTCCCCCGCGCCGGCGCCGGCGCCAGGGGCGGGGCCGATCGGCCTGCGTCCGTCCCTTGCCCCGGCGGCTGCCCCTGCGGCGGCGCCCGTGGCCCCGTCGTCGGCCATGCCGGCGCCAGCGCGGCCCGCTGCGACGCCCGTCGCCCCGGTGCCGGCGGCGGCTCCCGTTGGCGGGGCCCCGAGGCCCGCTGCGGCGCCCACTCCGGCTCCAGCCACGGCGGCCAGGCCGGCGGGTGCGCCCGCGACCGCCCCGGCTCCCTCTCCGGCGCCCGTCCCGAAGGCTGTTGGCACTCCCGCTCCGGCTCCCGCGCCGGCTTGGAAGCCTGCTGTCGCTCCGGCTCCTGCTCCGGCTCCGAAGCCCGCAGTCGCCCCGGCTCCTGCGCCGGCCCCGAAGCCCGCAGTCGCTCCGGTTCCTGCTCCGGCTCCGAAGCCCGCAGTCGCCCCGGTTCCTGCTCCGGCTCCGAAGCCCGCAGTCGCCCCGGTTCCTGCTCCGGCCCCGAAGCCCGCAGTCGCCCCGGTTCCAGCGCCGGCCTGGAGGCCTGCTGTCGCGCCGGCTCCCACGCCGGCCCCGAAGCCTGCTGGCGCTCCCGCTCCGGCTCCGAAGCCGGCTCCGAAGCCGGCGATCGTTCCCGCGCCCGCCCCGGCTACGGCCAAGCCACCGGCCGCGCCCTAGCAGGTTGTTGAGAAACGAGGCTTCCCCCTTGGAACCGTCCCCTCTCCCTCATCGAGGGAGAGGGCTAGGGTGAGGGAGCAGGATCGACAGGCCGCCGCGGTCGTGATCTCGTCCGCGCATGCGCGGCCGCAACGAGAGCCAGGTCACGATGCTAAGCCTCGTCACCCCCGACCAGCGGGTGCCGAAGGGCCACCCGCTCCGGAGGGTGAAGGCGTTGGCCGATGCGGCGCTGGAGGTGCTCTCTCCGACGTTCGACGCGATGTACAGCAAGGTCGGCCGGCCCTCGATCCCGCCGGAGCGGCTGCTCAAGGCCACGCTGCTCATGGCGTTCTACAGCGTGCGGAGCGAGCGGCTCTTCTGCGAGCAACTCGACTACAACCTGCTCTTCCGCTGGTTCCTCGACATGGACGGGGTCGAGGAGAGCTTCGACCACTCGACGTTCTCCCGGAACCGGCAGCGGCTCCTGGAGCACGAGGTGGCGGCGAAGTTCCTCGCCGAGGTCGTGAGGACCGCGAGAGACGCGAACCTCATGAGCGACGAGCACTTCACCGTGGACGGGACGCTCATCGAGGCGTGGGCGAGCCTGAAGAGCTTCCGGCCGAAGGGCGAGGACCCAAAGGACCGGCCGCCGCCCGATGATCCGGGCAACCCCACCGTGAACTTCCATGGGGAGAAGCGGTCGAACGAGACCCATGCGTCGACGACGGACCCGGAGGCGAGGCTCGCGCGCAAGGGCAACAACCAACCCGCCAAGCTGAGCTACCTGGCCAATGCGCTGATGGAGAACCGGAACGGTCTCCTCGTCGACCTGCGCGTCGAGCCGGCCACCGGCTACGGCGAGCGAGTCGCCGCGCTGGCGATGCTCGCCGAGCACGTTCCCGACGCTGACGGCATCACGCTCGGCGCTGACGCCGGCTACGACACCGCTGACTTCGTCGCGGCTTGCCGCGAGCGGGGAATCACGCCGCACGTCGCGCAGACCCGGGACAAGCGACGGCGCTCGGCCGTGGACGGCCGAACGGTGCGCCACGCCGGATACGAGGTCAGCCAGCGGATACGGAAGCGGGTCGAAGAGATCTTCGGCTGGACGAAGACCGTCGCCAGCTTCAGGAAGACCCGGTTCAAAGGACAGGAGCGCACGCAGCTCGCCGCGCACCTCGTTGCCGCTGCCTACAATCTGCTCCGAATCGCCAGGCTGATGCCCGCGTAGCCGTGGTCGCCCCCTCACCCTGGCCCTCTCCCCCGGTGGGGGAGAGGGGATGATCACCATGGTGCGTGCCGCTCGTCGCGTGCGTTCTTCAACGTCCTGCTAGTTGCAATGCCGCTCACTTAGCGGCGCTCCGCTTGCGGGGGTAGTTGCTCATCTTGATCTTCACGGCGCGGGGGTAGCGTCTCTCCGATCGCAGTTCCTGTCCGACGCCGGCTGGCGTCCGGCTGCGAATCGCCTCCTGGCGGTCGAGCATCTTCGTCTTCACCTCGTCGTAGCCGAGCTCGATCTCCCAGCGCTCGTGGTAGAGCGCGGCGATCTCGGCCGCTGGGTAGAGTTCCTTCAGCCAGCTCCTGCTCGGCGCAAGACCGGCCGGAAATCCCCATGGAGTCCCATGGGTTGGCGCTTGACCGATCGGCATT
>DATIVK010000069.1:0-4739 GCA_035465955.1 Anaeromyxobacteraceae bacterium
GGCCGCCCGAGCGGCGCGCGAGGCGGAGGAGGCGCGCCGCCGCGCCGAGGAGGAGGAGCGGAAGAAGCTGGCCGCCGAGGCGGGCAAGACGCTCGCCGCCGGGCTCGAGAAGACCCGCGGCGGCTTCGTCGCGCGCCTCTCGGCCCTGCTCGGCGGCGGGAAGCCGGTGGACGAGGCGATCCTCGCGGACCTCGAGGAGGTCCTCTTCACCGCCGACATCGGCGTGAAGACGGCGAGCCGGCTCCTCGAGGCGGTGCGCGAGCGGATCCGCTCGAAGGAGCTGCACGACGCCGGCAAGGTGCGCGCGGCGCTCCGGGAGGAGATCCGCCGCATCCTCTCCCTCGACGGCAAGGTGAGCGGCGAGCAGGCGCTGACGGTCGGCGACGCCCGCCCGTGGGTCGTCCTGATCGTCGGCGTCAACGGCTCGGGCAAGACCACCACCATCGGGAAGCTGGCCGCGAAGCTGAAGGGGAACGGCCACTCGGTCCTCCTCGGCGCCGGGGACACCTTCCGCGCCGCCGCCGGGGAGCAGCTCGAGATCTGGGCCGAGCGCGTCTCCGCCCCCATCGTCCGGGGCAAGGAGGGGGGCGACCCCGCGGCCGTCTGCTTCGAGGCGGTCCAGCGCGGCGTCGCCGAGAAGGTGGACGTCGTCCTCTGCGACACCGCCGGCCGGCTCCACACCAAGGCGCCGCTCATGGAGGAGCTGAAGAAGGTGAAGCGGGTCGTCACCAAGGCCTGCGCCGGTGCCCCGCACGAGACGCTCCTCGTCCTCGACTCCACCACCGGCCAGAACGGCATCGCCCAGGCGCGCCAGTTCCACGAGGCGCTCGGCGTGACGGGGCTGGTGCTCACGAAGCTCGACGGCACGGCGAAGGGCGGCGTCGTCATCGGCATCTGCGACGAGCTGAAGCTCCCGGTCCGCTACGTCGGGGTCGGCGAGGCGGTCGGGGACCTCAAGCCCTTCGACCCCGACGCCTTCGTGGAGGCGCTCTTCGCGTGACGGGCCGTCGCGTCCAGGTCGTCCTCTGGGACATCGACGGGACCCTGGTCAGCGCCGGCGGCGCCGGCCGCCGCGCCTTCGAGCGCGCGGTCGCCGACTTCGTCGGCCCCTTCGACGGCGCGCTCCGCGAGATGCGGCTCGACGGGATGACCGACCGGCTCATCGTCCGCGAGGCGTTGACGCTGCTCGGCAAGCCGCACACCGACGCCCTCTGCGACGACCTCCTCGGCCGCTACGTGGAGCACCTCCGCGGCGAGATCCACGGGCCCGGCTTCGAGGTCCTCCCCGCGGCCGCCGAGACGCTCGCTGCGCTGCGCGACGCCGGCCGGCCGTTCGGCCTCTGCACCGGGAACGTGGTCGACGGCGCGCGGGTGAAGCTGGCCCACGGCGGGCTCGACGGCTTCTTCGAGTGGGGCGAGGAGGCGATCGCCGGCTTCGCCGCCGACGGCGAGGCGCGCGAGGACGTCGTGGCCGCCGCGCTCCGCCGCGCCACCGCGCGCCTGGGCCGGCCCGTGCCTCCCGGCGAGGTGCTGGTCGTCGGCGACACGCCCCGCGACGTCGCGGCGGCCCACCTGCACGGCTGCCCGGTCCTCGGCGTCGCCACCGGCCGGTTCACGGTGGAGGAGCTGCGCGGCGCCGGCGCCGAGTGGGCCGTCACCTCCCTCGGCGTCCCCGACGCGCTGCCGCTGCTGCTGGGGACCTGACCGCCGTGGAGCTGGGCTTCCAGACCGCGCGGCTCGTCGCGGCCCCCGCGGGACGGGCCGACGTGGAGGCCCTCCAGGCGTGCCTCGACGGCGCCCCCGACTACTTCGAGCGGCTCCAGGGCTGTGCCGCGGAGCCGGACACCGCCGAGCGGCTGCTGGACGAGGCGGAGGCCGACGCGACGCGGCGGGTCCTCCTGCTCCGGCTCCGCGCGGGCGGCGCCGCCGCCGGCGTCCTCGACCTCGACCTGGCCCGCGGCGGCCCCGGGACGGCCCACGTGGTGCTCCTGCTGCTCCGCGAGGCCTTCCAGGGGCTGGGGCTCGGGGCGGAGCTGGTCCGTGCGACCGAGCAGCGGCTGCGGGCGCGGGGGCTCGGCCTCGTCACGCTGGCCGTCTGCGACGAGCACCCGGAGGCCCGGGACTTCTGGGAGCGGATGGGGTACGAGACGAGCGCCCGGGTGGATCGCGGCGTGACGCTCCTCGAGAAGCGGCTCGACGCGGCGGCAAGCTGACGCACCGCGGCAGCCCCCTCGATCGGCGGCCGGTTTCGTAGTCTAGTCGGGCCAGAGCCTTCGTCGCGGACCCGCCTTGTCACCCGAACTCGCCCCCCCCCGCTTCGCCTCCCGGACCCTGCGCGCCGTCGCCGTCGCGATCCTCGTCATCGACCTGGTCGTGGTCGGGGCGGCGTGGCGGTCCATCGTCGAGTCGCGCCGCGAGGCGTACGCGTCCGCGGAGAGGACCACCCAGAACCTCGCGCGCGTCCTCGCCGAGAACCTCGAGGGGACGATCCGCCTGATCGACCTGGCCCTCACGGGCGTCGCGGACGAGATCGCGGACGCGCGCGCCCACGGCGACCACACCGCGCCGAGCGTCGCGGCCATCCTCGCCCGCTTCCACGGGGAGCTCCCGTTCCTCGACGCGCTCCGGACCGCCAGCCGGGACGGGCGGGTGGAGCCGGGCCCGGGGGTCCCGTCCAACGTCGCGATCGACATCGCCGACCGGGACTACTTCCTCGCGGCCAGGGAGCGGCGGGGCACGGACCTCGTGGTCTCCGCGCCGCTCGTGTCGCGGATCACCGGCAAGCGCTCGCTCACCGTCGGGCGCCGGCTCGAGCTGCCGGGTGGCGACTTCGACGGCATCGTCTACGCGGTCCTGACGCTCGACCAGTTCACGCAGACGCTCGCCTCGGTGGACATCGGCCGGGACGTGGTCGTCGCGCTCCGGGACCGGGACCTGACGCTCGTCGCCCGGTTCCCGGAGCGGGACGCGGCCTCCAGCGCCATGGGGAAGCGGCAGGTCACGGGGAACCTGAAGGAGGCGATCGCCGCCGGCCGGAAGGCGGCGACGTTCGTCGGGCTGAGCCCGGTCGATCGCGTCGAGCGGGTCACGAGCTTCCGCAGCGTCGCGGGGGGGACCTTCTACCTCCTCGTCGCGGCCGCCTCCGAGGAGTTCCTCTCCGCCTGGCGCGCACAGGTGATCCGCACGGCGGCGGCCGCCGGCCTCTTCGTCCTCCTGACGGCCCTGGCCGCCTGGTACGTCGCCCGCTCCCTGCGCCGTGAGAGCGAGGCCTCCTTCCGCGCGCTCGTCGAGGGGGCGCCGATCGCGGTCACGCTCACGCGGGGGACGCGGGTGGCCTACGTGAACCCGGCCTTCGTGAAGGAGTTCGGCCTCCCGGGCGCGGCGGTGGCCATCGGCCGGTCGCTCCTCGACAGCGTGCTCCCCGCGGACGTCGCGCGCACGCAGGAGCGGATCGAGCGGCGCCTACGGGGCGAGCCGGTCGAGCCGACCGCCGAGATCACCCTGCTCCGTCCCGACGGGACCTCCTTCCTCGCGTCGGTGACCGACGCGATGGTCGCGCTGACGGACGGCCCCACGGTCGTCGGCTTCATCCAGGACATCACGGAGCGCAAGCAGTCGGAGGTGGAGCGGGAGCGGCTGATCGGCGAGCTGAAGGCCGCCCTCGCCGACGTGAAGACGCTGCGCGGGCTGCTCCCCATCTGCGCCCACTGCAAGAAGATCCGCGACGACCGGGGCTACTGGAACCGGATCGAGACCTTCATCCGCGAGCGCTCGGACGCCCAGTTCACGCACGGCATCTGCCCGGACTGCGCGAAGAGGTTCTTCCCGGACGACGGGGACGACGAGCCGAAGGAGTGAAGATCACTCCCCTCTCCCTCATCGAGCTGACCATTCATCACATCTCCTGCCGTCCCCGCGCTTGGGATGGGCGTCGCGTCTCCGAGCGCTGGAACCGACTCCGAGTCAGAAGCGGCTCGAGACGGAGAGTGGCGGCCGCCGCTCCCGAGACGACGAAAGGTTCATTTCCGGCCTCGGCGTTGCGGGCGGGGGATCTGGCGTCACTCTTGGGTGCAACGCGCCGAAAGGCTTGACGCAGAGTGAGGCGGCTTCGGCCTTGGACGCGGCGACTGCCCGGAATTGGCCGCCAAAGCGCGAGGTTTCGCCGCCGTCTCGCGCCGCGGGCTCGCCTTCGGAGGCGGAGAACCCCCTCCACGGATTCCGCGCCAGCGCGCGAATTCGTGCGTTTTACGGAGGGTAGAATTCTCGTGAGACGATGCGTTCATGTCCACCGCACGCGCGCTCGCCTCTCGACTCCTCGACCTCCTCCGCCGCGAGCAGTCGGCCATGGCCGACTTCCTCGTCGCTCTCGCCGACTTCGATCGGAGGCGCGCCTGGGAGGACCTCGGCCACACCAGCCTCTTCGTCTTCCTGCACCGCGAGGCGGGTCTCTCCAAGGGGGCGAGCCACTTCCGCAAAGTCGCGGCGGAGCTCATCCAGCGCTTCCCGGAGGTCGTGGAGCCCCTCCGGGACGGCAGGCTCTGCATCACGAGCGTGGTGGAGCTGGCGAAGGTGATCACTCCCGAGAACCGGGCCGAGGTCCTGCCCCGCTTCTTCCACGCGTCGAAGAGCGAGGCGAAGGCGATCTCCGCTGAGATCCGGCCACTGGAGGCGGCCCCCCACCGCATGGTCGTGACGGCGCCGTCTACGCCTGCCGCACCGCGCATGGCGGTCGCGCAGGC
>DATIVK010000070.1:0-4417 GCA_035465955.1 Anaeromyxobacteraceae bacterium
CGCCGGAGAAGTCGTAGCGGTGGATCGGGTCGACCTGGTGCTCGTGGGTGAGGACCGTGAGCTCCTTCAGGTGGCCGGTGTGGATGTCGTAGACCCAGCCGTGCAGCCAGGGGCGCCTCTCCTCGTGCCACGCCTTCTGGATGAGCGACATCTTCGCGAGGTCGTTCACCTGCGCGACGACGTTCAGCTCCACGAGCCGGCGGAACCGCGCCTCGAGGTCGGGGAGCGCGGAGAGCTCCGGCTCGTGCCTCTGGTAGACGTCCTTGATGCTGCGGAGCCAGCGGTTGAGCGGCCCCTGGCTCGTCGACGACATGGCGGCCTTGACGCCCCCGCAGCCGTAGTGGCCACAGACGATCACGTGCTTCACCGCGAGCTGCGTGACCGCGTAGTTGAGGACGGTCAGGAGGTTCAGGTCGGTGTAGACGACGAGGTTGGCGACGTTCCGGTGGACGAAGAGGTCGCCCGGCTCGCAGCCCGTCACGACCTCGGCGGGGACGCGGCTGTCCGAGCACCCGATCCAGACGTAGTCGGGGCGCTGGTCGTCCTTCAGGCGCGTGAAGTAGTCCGGATCGTGCCCGATCCGCTCGGCGACCCAGCGCTCGTTGTAGGCGAGCAGCCGCTTGTAGCTGTCCATGGGGCGAACGTACCAGAGAGTCTCGTGGGGCGGTCGCCGGGCATCACCGCGGGGGCAATGCGTCGATCCGAAGCAGCTCGAACTCGTCGAGGACGGTCCTGCCCCACCTCCACGGCAGGAGGCCCCAGTGGTTGGAGAAGAAGCCGGCGCGCAGCCGGCGGTCCATCACCCGGCCGCCGGGGCTGGAGTCGGCGAGGTACCCCACGCGCGTGAGCCGGGGGTAGGACTCGAGCATCCGGAGGATCCCCGAGCCGCCTCGGTCGGTGTTGCGGCTGACGACGATCAGGTCTCCGAGCGCGGGGTAGGGCGGGTGCGTGGTGAGCTGGCGCGCCCCGGCCTGCTCCGCGTACCACTGGAAGCCCCAGCGCGCGGAGCTCCAGACGTGCGCCCCGCCGGCGACGTGCGGCTTCACCAGCTCGGTCGCGGCGCGGCGGGCGAGCCCCGCGAACGCCGCGTCGGCCCGCAGGATCGCGACCCCGAGGGCGACCCCAACCACGCAGGTGACCCCGGCGATCCACCGCGCGCGGACGGGCGGCGCCGCGGCCAGGGCACGGGCGACGAGGATCGCCGCGGCGGGGGCGGAGGCGAGGAGGTACTTGGGCGGCAGGTGCGGATAGGGCACCGCAGCGAGCGCGACGAACAGCCAGAGCCCGAGCGCCAGCCAGGCCGGATCGCGACCGCGCCAGGCGTCGGCGACGACGTCCCACAGGACCGCGACGCCGATCCCCGCGATCACCGCGTAGTAGAAGGGGCCGCGCCGCGTGAGCTCGGCGACGATCGCCACGGCGGCGACGCCGCCGGCGAAGACGGGCCAGCGCTCGCGCAGGAGCCGCGGCCTCGCCAGGAGCAACGGGACGGCGAGCGGGAGCGCCAGGACCCAGTGAACGGGGAATGCGATGGCGTTGGGGCCGACGAACGACGACGCGCTCACCGACGCGGTGGCGGCGACCGGTCCCACCGCGCCGGAGATCGGATCCTGCGTCCCGACGAAGATCGTGGCTGCGAGCGCGGTCGCGAGGGCGAGGGGGACCCAGTCCACGAGGCGGCGGCGCCAGACCGCGGCGCCCGCCTCCGCGCCCGACGGCCGCTCGACGAGGAGGGCGCCGACGCCGAGCAGGAGGACGACGTGGGGCCTGGCGAGCGGCGCGAGCGCCAGGGCGGCGGCGGCCGTGGCCGCCTGGTGCGAGCGCCGCTCCCGGCTCCACGCGACGAGTCGCTCGAGCCCGAGCACGCCGAGCGCCATCGCCGGGACGTCGGGCATCGCGGTGCCGGCCATGCCGAGGACGGCCGGGGCCGAGGCGACGATGAGCCCCGCCGTCGCCGCCCAGGGCTCCGCGAGGCCGAGGCGAAGGGCGAGCGCCACGGTCGCGACGATCGCGAGGCAGAGCATGGCGAGCTGCGCGGCGTGCGCCGCCCACTCGGCCCCACCCGCGAGCGCGGCCGGGACGAGGAGCCACGCCATGACGGGACCGCTGGAGATGACGAGCCGGCCCCGGCCCTCGCCGGTCACCATCTCGAAGGCGCTCGGGTGGAGCGGATCGACGGTGGCGTGGCGCGCCTGCTCCAGGAAGACCGTGTCGTCGATGGTGTAGGCCTTGTCCCGGAACGGGACGAGGACCGCGACCGCGAGGAGGACCGCGGGGAGGGCGAGGAGCGCTGCGGAACGATGGCCTGCCGCTGCGTGATGGTCGACCATGGCACCCCCCCCGGGTGGCCGCCCGCCGTGGACGGCCGGCGTCCTTGTCGCGCGCCACCGAGGAGGTTGTCAACGAGTGCGGCGGACGTGAAAGGGGCCGCGGCGCGTGCCGCGGCCCCTCGGGACCTTCGGGGTTCGGGCGGGCCTTACGCCTCGGCCTCGACCTTCACCTTCGCCTTGCCGACGACGTCGTGGTGCAGCTTCACCGGAACCTCGAAGTCGCCCGTCGTCTTGATGGGCTCGGCGAGGTCGATCGCGCGGCGGTCCAGCTGGAGGCCGCGGGCCGAGAGGGCCTCGGCGATGTCGAGCGCCGTGACGGAGCCGAACAGCTTGTCCTGCTCGCCCACCTTGCGCTTGAGGGTCACCGGCGTCTCGGCGAGCCGCTTGGCGACCGCCTCGGCGCTGGCCTTGAGCTTCGCGGCCTTCGCGGTGGCGACGGCCTTCTGGTGCTCGATCTCGCGCAGGTTCTTCGGGTTGGCGGCGACCGCCAGCCCGCGGGGGAGGAGGAAGTTGCGGCCGTAACCCGGCTTCACGTCGACGACGTCGCCGCCGCGGCCGAGGTTCTCCACGTCTTCACGGAGGATGAGCTTCATGTCGGCCTCCCCTTACGCCTGCCCGACCGTGTAGGGCAGGAGGGCGAGCATGCGCGCCCGCTTGACCGCGGTCGCGACCTCGCGCTGGTGCTTGGCGCAGTTCCCGCTGATGCGGCGGGGGATGATCTTGCCGCGCTCCGTCAGGAAGTACTTCATCTGCTGCTGGTCCTTGTAGTCGACCTTGGCCGCCTTGTCGGCGCAGAACCGGCAGACCTTGCGCCGGCCGAAGCCGCGCCGCCCGCCGCCCTCGTCGCCGCCGCGATCCGCGCGGTCGCCACGCTCGCCGCGGTCGCCGCCGCCGAAGCCGCCGCGCGACCCGCCGCCGAAGCCACCACCGAAGCCACCCTTGGAACCACCCTGATCAGGACGTGCCATGGCCTACTCCTCCCCGCCTTCAGCGGCCTCGGGGTCGAAACTCTCCTCGCGGTCACCGAAGCTGCGCTCCTCGCGCGGCTTCTCCTCCTCGACCGGAGCGATCTTCACGTCGGCCTCGACCTGCCGGGACTCGATGTCGATCCCGTCGGCGAGCTTGACCGACTGGAACTTCGTCACGACGTCGATCATCCGGAGGTTGCGCTCGAACTCCGCCACCAGCCCGGGGAGCCCGAGGTAGAGGCAGTGCATGTAGAGCGCCTTCTGGTCCTTGGCCACCGGGAAGGCGGTCCGGCGCTTCCCCTGGTTCGTGAACCGGATGACCTTGCCGCCCTCGCGGCCCACCACGCCGCGGAGCCGCTCCTTGATCTCTTCCACCTGGTCGTCCGGGGTCTCCGGCTTGAGCAGGTAGACGGTCTCGTACTCGCGCACGAGCTTCTTCGTCGCTTCCGCCATTCGTTCTCTCCCCTCGGGTTCACAGCGGCGGTTCGCCCGCCGCGAGGAGTCACCTGCCGCCGGGCCGGCACCATGCCGGCCGCGGCGTCCTACGCATCCGCCGAGGACCTCCGGCGGTTCACCTGGTTCATGGCCTTGGCGGCGCCCAGCTCGACCGCGAGCCGGACCGCCTCGACCGCCCGCTCGACGCAGCCGTCGAGCGCCTCCTGCTCCCCCTTGGGGAACCGGCCGAGCACGTAGTCGGCCGGATCCATCATGGGGGGCGGGCGGCCGACGCCGACGCGCACCCGCGCGTAGTCGACGCCGCCCACGTTTCCGTTCACGCTCTTGAGGCCGTTGTGGCCGCCGTGGCCACCGCCGACCTTGAGCTGGACGCGGTACGCCTCGAGCTCGAGGTCGTCGTGGACGACCACGAGCTCGCCGAGCTCCACCTTCCAGAAGTGGAGCGCGGGGCCGACGGCCTCGCCGGAGCGGTTCATCCAGGTCTGGGGCTTCATGATCCAGACCTTCTCTGCACCGCACCGCCCCTCCGCCAGCTCGCTCTGGAACTTGCGGAGGGTGAACTCGGCCCCGATCTGCCGGGCGAACGCGTCGGCCACGAGGTAGCCGACGTTGTGGCGCGTCCGCGCGTAGTCGGGGCCGGGGTTCCCAAGGCCGACGACGAGC
>DATIVK010000071.1:0-5810 GCA_035465955.1 Anaeromyxobacteraceae bacterium
CAGGTCTGGGTGAGCGCGGCGCTCAACCCCAAGGGCGCGCCGCGAGCCATCGTCGAGGCGGCGCTCTCCGGCCGGCTCCGCCTCGTCACCTCCGCCTACGTCCGCACCGATGTGCTCGACGTATGCAGTCGGCCAGGGGTCTCGGAGCGCTTCAGGCCGGGCTTCGATCCGGCAGAGTGGCTGGAGTTGGTCGAGACCGCCTGCGCCGACGTGGTGAACGAGGCCGAAGGGCCGCCCCTCACGTCGGATCCGAAGGACGACCCCTACCTCTGGACGGCGTGGGTCGGCGGCGCGTCGCACCTCGTCAGCAAGGACGCCCACCTGCTCGCCCTCAAGCACTACCGCGGGGCGCAGATCCTCGATCCGGTGGCGTTCCTGAAGGAGCTGCGGGGCACCCACGGGCCGAAGACCGGGTCCGGCCCGGTGGTCGCGGAGCCTGAAGTCGAGTTCGCCGCGTCGACGCGCAGACGGGGGAAGTCGCTGCGGTGACGGCCTCCTGAGCCAGCGCGGTGAGCCCCGGGACGGGGGAGGCCGTTCACCTCCCCCGCTCGACATCCCTCCGGCCTGCTACCACGGCAGCGGCGTGGACAGGAACTCGACCAGCGCGGCTCCGTGCCCGTCGTCCACGTCCACGATCCGCCAGCCGAGGGGAGACGGCTTCCCCACCCTGTACGCGACGACGGTCCCGCGGCCGAAGTTGGTGAACCGCGCCTCGATCCACTCCGGCCCGCGGCTCGAGCCACAGAAGCGCATCTCGGTGATCTGGGCGTCCTGTGCGGCGTAGATGGGGTCGACGGTGAGCCAGCAGTACTCCCCGGTTCGATGCCGGCATTCCAGATCGTTCAGGAGAAGGCGCGTGAGCCGGTCGTCGAAGAATCTTGCGAGCACCTCCCGCGGTGCCGCCATCAACGCAGCCTGGCCGTCCCACGGAAAGGCCGCGTAGAGGGCTCGCACCACGTCTCCGGGGCCGCCGGCTTTCGGCTCGACGCAGACCGGCGGCGCCTTCGCGGCCACAGCCGTCCAGACCACCGCCCTTGCCTCCCCGAACGTGACGGTCCGGACACCGGCCGGCACGTCAACGCGATGCTCGAAGGTCCCCGAGCGTCCCGCGGCCGGCAGCGCCAACCGGACACGGACGTTGACGGCGTCGCCCTCCCGCACCTCCTCGATCTGCGTCACGACGAGCGCGCTGTGGCCGCAGGTGCCGGCGAGCCGCACGACGAGGCGATCCCCGGCGCGAGCCTCCGTCGCCGCGAATCCAATCACGTCCTTCAACTCCAGCGTCCGCGACCCCACGGCCGCGCGCGCGCAGGAGCCGGACACGAGCAGGAACAAGGCGACCTGAGGCACCATCGAGCGGAGGCGGTGGGCCGTTCCGGGCATCCGTTCATCGTAGCCCACGCCCGCGGTACGATGCGCGGATGAAGACCCGCAGCGAGCTGAAGCGCGACTACAAGGACTCGACGCCCGCCATGGGCGTCTTCGTCGTCCGCAACCTCCGCAACGGCCGCTTCGTGGTCCATGCAGCCCGGAACCTGAAGGGCGGGATGAACCGGCTGAGGGTCGAGATCACCCCGTCCACGAACCCGAACGCCGAGCTGCTCGCGGACTGGAAGGCCATGGGGTGGGAGGCCTTCGAGGTCCGCGTCCTCGACGAGCTCGAGCCCAAGGACGATCCGGGCTGGGACCCCACCGACGACCTCGAGGAGCTGAAGGCGATGTGGATCGCGAGGCTCACCGCAGAGGGCGGAAGGTCGTACTGAGGGAGACGCCGCCGCCGATCTCACAGCGGTCGCGCCAACCCCTCCGCGAGCGAGCCGCCTCGCGTTGACCATCGATGTCCACGTCTGTACGATCGTGTCCATGGCGCACAAGACGAGCGCATCGAAGCTGAAGGCCCGGATGGGCCGGTACATGCGGGCGGTCCGGGCCGGAGAGGAGGTCGTCGTGACGGACCGGGACCAGCCCATCGCCAGGCTCGTCCCCTTCCGCGAAGGCGCCGCTGCGTCTCGCGACGAGCTGCCCATCGTCCAGCCGAAGGATCCGACGGCGCCTCCTCTCGGCAAGGTCCGACTCCGGGCCATCAAGTACCGGGGACGCTCGACGACCGAGAGGCTCCTCGAGGACCGGGAGCGCCGTTGATCGCCTTCCTCGACTCCAGCGTCGTGCTCCGGCGGTTGTTCGGCGAGCCGGACTCCCTCTCCGAGTGGCCAGCCATCCGCGAGGCCTGGGCGTCACGCCTGCTGGGAGTCGAGGTGGGGCGCGTCATCGACCGGACGAGACTCGCCGGCGAGATCGACGACGAGCAGGTGGTCGAGCTGCAGCACGAGTCGCGGCGAGCGCTCCGATCGGTGCAGATCGTCGGCTTCTCGGACCGGATCCTCGAGCGCGCGGCCGGCCCGATGCCCACCGCGCTCGGGTCGCTCGACGCCATCCACCTCGCCACGGCCCTGGAGATCGTCGCCACGCGCGTGCCCCGCCTCGTCGTGGCGACCCACGACCGGCTGCTCGCGCGGGCCGCCCGCGCTTCCGGGCTCGACGTCGTGGGCGTCTGAGGGGCGCGACGGCGCTCCGTCCTGCTCCCTCACCCTGACCCTTCCCTCAGCTCCCCAGCCACCCCTTCGGATCGACCGGGCGGCCTCGCTCGCGGATCTCGAAGTAGAGGTACGGCCCCTTGAGCGAGCCGGAGTCGCCGACCGTGCCGATGACGTCGCCGGGGGAGACCGACTCGCCCATCGCGGTCCGCATCGAGGCGAGGTGGGCCACCAGCGTGTGGTAGCCGTCGCCGTGGTCGACGATCACGAGGTTGCCGTACCCCTTGAACCAGCCGGAGTGGACCACGCGCCCCGGCGCGACGGCGCGGACGGGGGAGCCGGCAGGGGCGGCGATGTCCACGCCGTTCTGCACCGTCACCGTGTTGAACCTGGGGTTCACGACGCGACCGAACCCGACCGTGACCGGCCCCGCCGCGGGCGAGCGCATCCTCCCCTTGAGCCGCGCGAAGACGCCGCGGAGCGGATCGCCCCCCTTCGGCGGCAGCGACGTCACGAACTCGGCGAGCCGCTTCGTCTGCTCCTCCGCCTCCGCGGCCGCGCGCTCGTGGAACCGGCGCGCGGTCCGGAGGGCGCCGAGCAGCGTCTCGCGCTCCTCCCGCCGCGCCGCGGCGGCGGCCCGCTGCTCCTCGGCCTGCTCCGCGAGCGCCGCGATCCGCGCCGTCTGCTCCTCGATCTCGGCCCGTGCGCGGCGCTGCGTCTCCAGCGCCGCCTTCGCCTCCCCGAAGACGGCGAGGTCGCGACCGAGGATCCGGTCGAAGAGGTACCTGCGGCTCACGAGGTCGGCGAGCGTCGGCGCGGAGACGAGGACCGCCAGCTCCCCCGCCCGCCCCATCCGGCGCCGCGCGTCCAGGCGCGGGCGCAGGTCGTCGAGGCGGGCGCGGTAGACGGCCCGCGCCCTCCCCTCCTCTTCCCGGGCCCGCGCCAGCGCCGCCTCGGCCTCCGCCCGGTCCGCGTCGGTCCGCGCCACGCCCGCGCGCGCCTCGTCGAGCGCCCGCTCGGCGTCGCCGAGGGTGTCGAGGACCGATCGCTCCTGTCGCTGGAGGAGGCGCGCCGCCGCCGCCTCGGCCGCGCGCCGCGCCTCCAGGACCTCCAGCTGGACCCGCGGGTCGGCGGCGAGCGCCAGCGCGAGCAGGAGCGGCGTCACGCCCCCGGCGCCCTCTTGAGGTACCGGACGACCGCCAGGGTGCTCGCGAGCAGGCCGATCGCGGCCCCGCCGGCGACGAGCGCCGCGAGGAGCGACGCGGGGAGCGTGTCGCGCACGGAGAGCACCTGCGCGAGCGGGATGGCCGCGCGCAGGCGCGGCACCGCGGCCGCGTGGGTCACGAGGAGCGCGGTCGCGGCCAGCGCGCCGCCGAGGAGGCCCTGGAGGAGCCCCTCGATGAGGAACGGCGCGCCGACGAACGCGTCGGTGGCGCCGACCAGCTTCATGATCTCGATCTCCTCGCGGCGGGCGAAGACGGCGAGCCGCAGGGTGTTGGCCACCAGCACGGCGGTGGCGAGGGAGAGGGCCCCGAGCAGGAAGACCGCCGCGAGGCGGGTCCGCGCGACGAACCGCTCCAGCTTCTCGAGCCAGGCGTTGCCGAAGTCGACGTCGTCGGCGCCGGTCACGTCGCGCAGGCGCGCCGCCAGCGCCCTCGCGCCGGCGAGGGAGATGCCGGGCGCCTCCACCTCGACGGCGTCGGGGAGCGCGTCCGGGCCGACCCCCTCGAGCACGTGGGCCTGGTCGCCGAGGCTCTCCGCGAGGCGCGCGAGCGCGACGGAGGACGGGACGGCGACGGCGCGCCGCCCCTCGGCGATCCGCGCCGCCTCCTCCCGCGCGCGGACGAGGTCGGCCCCCGGCTTCAGGTAGACCGCGATCCGGACCTCGCCCGCCCAGGCCGCGAGGAGCCGCTGGGCCCCCCCGAGCGAGGCCGCGAAGAGCCCGATCGCGAAGACGGCGACGAAGATGGTGGCGGTCCCGACGATCGCCACGTAGGGCCCGCGCCTCATCGCGTCGAGCGCGCGCCGGACGAAGTAGAGGGGGCGCAGGGCCATCGGCGACCGTCAGGCGTCGGCCCGGACGCGCCGCGCGCCGTCGGCGACCACCCGGCCGCGGTCGAGGCCGACCACGCGCTTCTTGTAACGGGCGAGGATCGAGCGGTCGTGGGTGGCCACGATGACGGTCGTGCCCCGGGCGTTGGCGTTGTTGAGCAGCTCCATCACCTCGAGCGTCCGGTCCGGGTCGAGGTTGCCGGTCGGCTCGTCGGCGAGGAGGAGGGCCGGGTCGTGGGCGAGGGCCCGCGCCACCGCGACGCGCTGCTGCTCGCCGCCGGAGAGCGAGGGCGGGAGCTTGTCGTGGCGGAACTCCAGCCCGACCGACCGCAGGAGGAGCCGGACGCGCCGCCGGATCTCCTTCTCCGGCAGCCCGAGCACCTCCAGCGGCAGCGCCACGTTCTCCGCGACGGTCCGGTAGGGCAGGAGCTTGAAGTCCTGGAAGACGACGCCGATGTTGCGCCGCACGAGGTTGACCGCGGGGCCCGACACCTTCGCGACGTTCCGGCCGAAGAGGAGCACCTGGCCGCTCGTCGCCGGCTCGGCGCAGAAGACCAGCTTGAGGAGCGTGGACTTGCCGGCGCCCGAGGGGCCGGTGAGGAAGACGAACTCCCCCTTGTCGATCTCGAGCGTGACGTCCGAGAGCGCCGGGGGCTCGCCCGGGTACTCCTTGTTGACGTGGAAGAGCTGGATCATCGGGTCGCCGGCCCGGACCCGGACTACTTCCGCTCGCCCAGGTCCTCGGCGAGGTACGAGAGGATCACCTCGTCGAGGCTCTTCTCGCTGATCAGGTCCTCGCCGAAGAGCGTCTCGGCCCCGTCGTTGCGCAGCTCGGGCGCCGGCGCCTGGCGGGCGGCCAGCACCTCGGGCGGGAGGCTGCGGGGCGCCTGCGGCGCGGGGGGCGCCTGGAGCGTCTGGCCGGCGTGCATCTGCACCATCTTCCCGCCGGTGTCGATCTGCCCCGGCTGGTAGTGGGCCGCCTGCTGCGCATAGGACGCGTCGATGTCGTCGTAGACGCCGTTGACGAGGTTGCGCAGCATCTCCTTGTGCTGCTCTTCCATCAGCTCGCGGACGACCTGCGCCAGGTTCTCGGCGCCGACGATGTCCGCGTACGAGGTCTTCTTGCTCGCGAGGATGTTTCCGCCCACGAACAGGTGCGTGATGATGTGGGGATTCTCCAGGCCCGAGTCCTCGGTCTGGATGTGATACTGCTTCCCCTTGTGC
>DATIVK010000072.1:0-7751 GCA_035465955.1 Anaeromyxobacteraceae bacterium
GCTACATGCCCGACGACATCGCCGCGCCGCCGCCGCCGCCTCCACCACCACCCGCCGACGCCGCGCCGCCGGCCGCGGCGCCGCCGCCTCCGCTGCCCAGGGCGCCGGCGCCCGGGACCGAGGCCGCGCCGATGGCGCCCGGCGCGCCCGCCGCGCCCGGCGCGAGGCTCACCTCGGCCGAGGCGATGCCGATCCGCAGCGCGTCGGCGAGGGCGAAGAGCAGCCCCTCCTCGTCCGCGACGTAGCCGGCGTTCGCGTCGAGGACGGAGGCGAAGGTGACGCGCCCGACGCGGTACTGGGCGAGGGTGCTCTCCGCGGTCGCCTTCGACTGGACGAGCAGCCCCTCGCGATAGAGCTTCACCGAGTCGAGGGCGGCCGCGAGGGCGGAGGCGCGCTCGGCGACCCGCTGCCGGAGCACCTGCTCGACCGCCGCCGCGCCGGAGGCGCCGGCCGACGCCCGCGCCTCGCTCTCCGCCACCGCGCGCCCCTGCTTGCGCCACGCCCAGACCGGGAGGCTGACCGAGACGCCCGCCTGCCACATCGGGTCGAGGGCGCCGCGGGGCATGATCCCCGCGGAGACCGAGAGGTCCGGCCAGCGGTCGCGGCGCGCCAGGGTGACGCCCGCCTCGCCCGACGCCGCCTCGAGCCGCGCCTGCCTCAGCTCCGGGCTCCTCGCGGCCGCGTCGGCGAACCCCGCGTCCGCGGCGACGGGCGCTGGAAGCGGCAGGTCGCCCACCCGGGCCGTGGTCGCGATCGGCTCGTCGAGCGGGTGGGCGCGGAGCCGGTTGAGCGCCTGGACCCGCACGCGCTCGTCCGACTGGAGCGCCCAGCGCCGCTGCCTGAGGCGGTTCAGCTCCAGCTGCGCCCGGAGGACGTCGGACTGCGCCCCCTCGCCGGCCCCGTACCGCGCCTGGGCGACGGCGGAGGAGTCCTTCCAGATCGCCTCGAGCCGGTCGAGGAGGGCGAGCCGGTCGCGGACGAGGAGCAGGTCGAGGTAGCCGCGCCGCACGTCGGCCTCGGTGGTGAGCCGGACGCGCTCGACGCCGGCGTCGGCCGCGTCGGCGGCGAGCTGCGCGACGTCGGTCCTCAGGCCGCGCTTCCCCGGCCAGGGGAGCCCCTGGCTCAGCATCACCTGGTAGTAGCTGCCCTCCATCTTGCCGATCTGGAGGCCGTCGAAGCCGTCGTTCTGGAGGCCGAGCGACAGGGTGGGATCCGGGAGCGCCCCGGCCTGGGGGACGCGCTCCCGCTCGGCCCGCGCCCGCTCCCGGGCCTGCCGGAGCTCCGGCCGGGCGGCGAGGCTCTCCGCGACGAGCCGCTCGAGGAGCGGGTCGTCGGGCGCGGAGGCCTGCGCCGCCGCCAGGGCGGGCGCGAGGAGCGCCAGGAGGGCGGGGACGAGCGGGGCGCGGCGCATGGTGACGGCCTAGGGGACGAAGAGGACGCCGCCGATCATGTTCATCGCGCAGGCGTAGTGGATCTCGCCCGAGCCCTTGGGCGTGAGCTCCACGGTCACGGTCTTGTTGAGCGGCAGGGGCGTGTTGATGCCGTAGTCCTTGATCACGATCTCGGTCGCGCAGGTCCGGTCGGTCTTGCGGGTGATGACGAGCCGCGTCTTCTGGCCCTTCTGCACCTTGACCTTGTCCGGGACGAAGCCGGCGTCGGTCACCTGCATGTCGACGACGCGGACGCCGTTCTTCACGACGCCCTCGGCGATGCCGCCGGCCGGCGCGGCGGCGGTGCTCGGGGTTCCGTGGTTCATCTGCATGCCTCCCATCGAGTGCTGGGCGAGGGCGGGGGCGCCCCAGAGGGCGAGGGCAGCGGCGGCGGGGAACAGGAGGGTCCGGGTCTTCATTGGGGTTCGATCTCCGTCTTGGGCGTGGGGTCGCGCCCCTATCGGCGCGACGACATGGAGATAGCGTTAAGCAGGAGTCGTGCCGCTCGGAACGCCCCGAAAACCCGTGGGAATGCCCCACGGGGGGCCGCGGACAGGAACGGCGGCGGTGACGGTGTGATGGCCGCGGTTACAGCGCCTAGTACGGCTCGATCCGGAACTCGAGGATCGCTTCGACGCGCGACAGCTCCTGCGCCAGCTTCGCGTAGGCGTCGCGCCGGGAGGTGCGCAGCGTGAGGCCGAACTGGAAGTCGCGCCCCTCGTTGATGATGGCGTAGCTGGGGCTCGCCACGTCGATCCCGAGGGGCTTCATGAAGGCGTGCAGGTCCGCCTCCGGGATCGTCTGCTCCCGCGCGAAGCGGACGTGGAAGCGGGCGAAGCGCTGCGCCGGGAGCATCTCCTCGACCTTGCGGAAGACCGACAGGATCCCGATGGCGAGCGCGGTCGCCACGGCGCCGGGCAGCCAGAGCCCCACGCCGGCCAGGATGCCGATCGCCGCGGTCGCCCAGATCGACGCGGCGGTGGTGAGGCCGCGCACGGTGAGGCCGTCGTGGATGATGACGCCGGCGCCGAGGAAGCCGATGCCGGTCATGATCCCCTGCGCCATGCGGGTCGGATCGAGCCGATCGAGGCCGCCGGCGACCCAGACGTCCTGGTAGTGCGGCAGCATCATCAGCATCGACGACGCCGCGCAGACGAGGGCGTGGGTGCGGAAGCCGGCCGCGCGCCCGTGGTACGTCCGCTCCGCGCCGATCGCGCCGCCGGCGATCAGCGCGGCGCCGAGGTGGGCGACGGTCTCGATGACGAGCGGCATGGCGCCATTCTAGCCCGGACCGCCGCGCCGCCGGGATCGGGGCGCTCACGGGCGCGGTCGGGGCGCTACTGCTTCAGCGTCGCCTTGTGTGCGCCGCCCTCGTCGAGGCCGTGCGTGAGGACGAAGTGGTAGACCGGCTGCGGGGCGCCGGCCTCGCCGCCGATCACCTCGAACAGGTGCTGGCCCGCCTCGCCGTCGGGGTCGGGCGTCACCTGGACGAAGAGGACGTCGCGCGTGTCGACCACCACCTCCGCGATCGGCTGCTTCGCGCGCATGAGCTGGACGACGGGCGTGCGGTCCTCGTCCTCGTCGAGGTGCCAGTGGAGGTCCTCCTGGTCGTACAGGAAGGCGTCGGGCGTCCCCACCCGCACGATGCAGTGGATGTGGCGCTTCAGCCAGTGCCAGAAGCGATCGAACTCGAGGGTTGCGCCCGTCTCGACGGTGAGGCCCATGGGGTGGGAATATAGACGACGCTGAAGATGCGCGCGCTCCCTCTGCTCGCCGCCGCGCTCGGCGCCTGCGCCTCGGTCCCCACCGGGCCGCCTCCCCCGTCGCCCGAGCAGGCCTTCCGCGGCGTGAAGGGCGTGGCCCTGGTGCACCGCCTCGAGTCCGGCGACGGCCGGCGGCACGATCCGCTCGACGCGCTGCAGGCCGCCCTCGAGGGGCGCGGCATCGCCACGGTGCCGCTGGACCTCCCGCGGCGCCCGGCGGCGCCGCTCGAGGCGGTCGACCGCCTGGCCCGGGCGGCGGAGGGGAGGGCCGGGGACGCGCGGACGGCCGACGGCGCCCCCGCGGTCTCCTCGCTGGGGGGCGACGCCGAGGCGGTGCTGCGGGCGCTCGGCGTCGAGGCGCTGGCCGTCTACGTCCGCGCGCCGGGGTGGGGCTCGCTGCCGCCGCCGGGGCCGTCACCCTTCGTAGACCCGATGGCGCTCGCCCCGAGGCCCACGCTCGCCTCGGCCATCGCGCTGGTCGCGCGGGACGGCACGCTGGTGACGTTCACCTGGGGCGGCGGCGCGGAGCGCCTCGGAGACGGCGGACCGGCCAACGCGGCCGAGGCGATCGACGCCGCCCTGGCGCTGCTCGCGCCGGCGCCGACGGAGTGATCGCTCCGCGGGCGTTCTGATAGACTTCCGGGCTCCAACTCGAACCCCAGGAGGAGATCCGTGGCAATCCCGGTCGACCGCAACCCGAACCCGAAGCCCCACGTCCGCGAAGAGGACCTCGGCTTCGGAACCGTCTTCACCGATCACATGCTCCGGATCGAGTGGGACGAGGGCAAGGGGTGGCACTCCGACCGGATCGTACCGTACGGCCCGATCTCCCTCGATCCGGCCGCCAGCGCGCTCCACTACGGTCAGCTCCTCTTCGAGGGGGTCAAGGCGTACGCCTACAAGGACGGCGTCGCCCGCATCTACCGGCCGCTCAAGCACGCCGAGCGCTTCAACATGAGCGCCCGGAAGCTCTGCATGCCCGAGATCGAGCCGGCCCGGCTCGTCCAGGGGATCAAGGAGCTGCTGCAGGTGGATCTCGGCTGGCTCCCCAAGGGGCCGGGGACGTCGATGTACGTCCGGCCGTTCATGCTGGCGGACGAGCCCTTCCTCGGCGTCCGCCCCTCGAAGAAGTACCTGCTGCTCGTGATCCTCTCGCCCGTCGGGGCCTACTTCAAGGGGCCGGCGCGGCCGCTCCGGCTCTGGGTCGAGGCGCAGAAGGCGCGCGCCGCCCACGGCGGCATCGGCGCGTCGAAGGCCGCGGCCAACTACGTGGCGAGCCTGCTCGCCGCGGAGGAGGCGAAGCACAACGGCTTCGACCAGGTGCTCTGGCTCGACGGCGCGCGCCACGAGAACGTCGAGGAGGTCGGGACGATGAACTTCTTCGCGCGCATCGGGGACAAGGTCGTCACCCCGGCGCTCGAGGGCTCGATCCTCCCGGGCGTCACCCGCGACTCGGTGATCCAGCTCCTGAAGAAGTGGTCGATCCCGCTCGAGGAGCGGAAGCTCCCGTTCGCCGAGATCGAGGCGGCCGCGAAGGCAGGCCAGCTCAAGGAGCTCTTCGGCACGGGCACGGCCTCCGTCGTCGCGCCGGTCGGCGAGCTGGCGACGGCGAACGGGACGATCAAGGTCCCGGACCTCGGCGCCCAGTCGTACGGCCTCCGGCTCAAGGAGGCGATCCTCGCCATCCAGCGCGGCGACGCGCCGGACGAGTTCGGCTGGCTCGAGAAGGTGTAGCCCCGCGCGAGAGGGCGCGCCTCGACCCGCCCCGGCGGGTGGGGCGCGCCGCCGCCGGCCCCCGCTGACCTCCTGGTATCCCCCCAAAAAATCCATTGGCCCCAGCACAGGGAGTGGCAGCCCTGTGTTCAGAAACACACATTGTGGGTAAGTGCCTTCCCGGAAATCGAGGGGAAGCGCCGCTCACACGGGACCACGGGTACCAGGGAGGCAACCATGAAGCGGGTCACGGGCGTTTTGCGTTCCACGATCTGGATGCTTGCGGTGGCGATGATCGCCGTCGCCGGAGCAACCCTTACCTCCTGCAAGGCCGAGCAGCAGCCGCAGCGGGGGAAGAAGCTCCAGCAGATCACCGCCGCGGACAAGAACGCCGCCGCGGGGCGCGCCGCCGCGCTCGGCCTGCTGCCGGGCGTGGCCGGGCTCCCCGTCCCGCCGGCGCCGGGCGTGCCGCTGCCGGGCATGGAGGGTCCGGGCGGCATGCCGCACTACTTCGGTCCCTACGGCAACTGGGCCTTCAGCCCGCTGCCCAGGGGAACCATCGCCGCCATCACCGTCGACGTGGGGGGGACGGGCTACACTGCCCCCACCGTCGCCATCCGCGACGCCTTCGGCACCGGTGACGGGACGGCCACGGCCGCCATCGATCCGCTGACCCAGATCGATCCCGCGACGGGCGCCATCCTCGGCATCACCGTCACGAACGGAGGCTCGGGGTACAGCGCCCCCGTCATCGTCATCACCGACGCCACCGGAATGAACGCCGCCGCCACGGCACAGCTCACCGCACTCGTCGGCGGGATGCGCAAGTTCGTCGACAAGGTGCCGCTCCTGACGGCCGCGGGCGCGAACGCCCTCGGGCAGTACATCCCGATCGCCGTCCCCGAGACGAAGATCGTCAGCGGGCAGACGGTCGACTACTACGAGATCGCGCTCGTCGAGTTCAGCGAGCGGATGCACTCGGACCTGCCGCCGACGCGGCTCCGCGGCTACGTCCAGCTCGCCACGGCCGCCGTCCCCGGCGCCGGCGTCGCCCTGACCCAGCCCGGCGGCGCTCCGATCCTGAAGCCCGACGGCACCCCAGCGATCGGCGTCGACGGTCCGCACTACATGGGGCCCATCATCATCGCCAAGGGGCGCGCCCACGGCGTGGCGAGTCCGGACGGCGACCCGAGGCCGGTTCGCATCAAGTTCTACAACCTGCTCCCCGCCGGGGCGGGTGGGAACCTCTTCCTCCCGGTGGACGAGACCGTCATGGGCTCCGGGATCGGACCGTCCTTGCCGGGCGCGGCGGGCGACAAGTACCCGCAGAACCGGAGCGTCGTCCACCTTCACGGCAACAACACCGTCTGGATCAGCGACGGCACCCCGCACCAGTGGATCACGCCGGCGGACGAGGTCACCCCGTACCCGAAGGGCGTGAGCATGCGGAACGTGCCTGACATGCTCGACGCGGCCGGCAACGTCGACTGCGACGTCGCGCCCGCCGGGAAGAACAGCAGCGGGTGCCAGACCTTCTATTACACCAACGCGCAGAGCGCTCGCCTGCAGTTCTACCACGACCACTCGATGGGCATCACGCGCCTCAACGTGTACGCGGGCGAGGCGGCCGGATACCTGCTCACGGACGCCGTCGAGCAGGACCTGATCGCCGGCACCAACGTCTCCGGCGTGAACCCCGGCCTGCTCAAGGTCCTCCCGGATCTCGGCATTCCGCTCGTCATCCAGGACAGGACGTTCGTCGATGCCGCCACGGTCTTCGTCCAGGACCCGACGTGGAACGCGGGGACCGGGCCGAGGGATCCGGCCACCGGGAACCTCACCGCCGCGGTCACGGGTGACCTCTGGTACCCGCACGTCTACATGACCGCGCAGAATCCCTGGGACCTCGGGGGCGTCAACGCCTTCGGCCGCTGGCACTATGGCCCCTGGTTCAACCCGCCCGTCCCCACGTGCGTGAACGGCGGCCCCGTGGGATGCATCGAGATGGGGCCGATGATGAACGAGTACCACCAGGCCGACTGCGACCTGGTCCCACCCGGTCCCGCCTGCACCGCGCCCTGGGAGCCGCCGATGCGGCCTGGGGTGCCCAACCCCTCCATGGCGGGTGAGGCCTTCATGGACACGCCGGTCGTCAACGGCGCCGCCTACCCGTACCTGGACGTGGAGCCGAAGGCCTATCGGTTCCGCATCCTGAGCGGCGGGGACGATCGGATGCTCAACCTGCAGCTCTACGTCGCCGCCGACAAGACCACGCCGACGACCCCCGGAACGATCGGCACCGTGCTGTGCGACGGAACGGCCGCCGTCCCGGTCGAGAACTGCACCGAGGTCAAGATGGTCCCGGTCAGCGTCGCGCCGGCGAACCAGTACGCGCAGTGGCCGAGCGGCATCCCCGATCCGGCGACGAAGGGACCGGACTGGATCCTGATCGGAACGGAAGGCGGCTTCGCGCCGGCGCCGCTCGTGGTTCCCTCGCAGCCCATAGGCTGGAACCTCAACCCGACGACCTTCAACTACGGGGTGGTCAATCAGCACTCGCTCCTCCTGGGATCGGCGGAGCGGGCCGACGTGGTGGTCGACTTCAGCGCCTATGCAGGCAAGACGCTCGTGCTCTACAACGACGCCCCCGCCGCCTTCCCTGCCGGCGTGCCGGTGTACGACTACTTCACCGGCGTCCCCAGCCAGCTGGACGTCGGCGGCGCGCCCACGACGCAGCCGGGCTACGGTCCCAACACCCGCACCATCCTGCAGATCCGGATCGGCACGACGGTCACGACGCCGACCACGGACGTCACGCTCGCCAACCTCAACGCCGTCTGGGCGA
>DATIVK010000073.1:0-7217 GCA_035465955.1 Anaeromyxobacteraceae bacterium
GAGGATCGCCTCGCCGGCGTTCCGCAGGACCGCGGGCGTGACGCCGGTGATGCGCCCCAGCGCCTCGGCGCCGTCCGGGCGCCTGACCGCGATCTCGAGCATCGCCTGCTCCCCGAGGACCTTGAATGGAGGCCGGCCGAGCGCCTCCGCCCGCCGCTCCCGGGCGATCCAGAGGGCGCGGAGGACGCGCCGCGACGGGTCGTCGAGCCCCTTCGCCCCCTTGAGGCGCCGCCACCCCTCCGGATCGAAGACCCGCTCATGGGGACGGGCCGCCGCGATGCGCGTGAACTCCGCCCGCGCGTCCTCGAGGAGCCCCCTGGCCTCCAGCTCGCCGACCAGCGCCTCCCGGAGCCGCAGGAGGTAGTGGGTGTCGAGCGCGGCGTAGGCGAGCTGGTCCCGGGAGAGCGGGCGCCGGCCCCAGTCCGAGCGCTGGTGCGCCTTGGAGAGCCGGATCCCGAACCTCGCCTCGACGAGGGCGGAGAGCCCCAGCCCCACGACCCCGAGCCGCCGCGACGCGACCATCGTGTCGAACAGGTTGGGCAGCGCCCACCCGAAGTCGCGCTTGAGGCACCGGACGTCGTAGTCGGCGCCGTGGAACACCGTCTCGCGCCCGTCGCACAGCACCTCCCCGAGCGGCGCGACGTCGGTGGCGATGGGGTCGACGATCCAGTCGGTGCCCGGCACCGAGACCTGGATGAGGCAGACCCGCTCCTTGTACGCGTGGAAGCTGTTGGACTCGGTGTCGAGGGCGACCCGCGGCTCCGCGCGCAGGGCCGCCGCGAGGGCGGCGACCGCGCCCGGATCGGCCACGAGGACGGGCTTCAGGACCGGCGGCGTCACCGGAGCCCCCCCGCCGCGCGCGCGGCGATGGCGACGGCGAGCCGGCCCGCGACCTCCGCGTTCCGCTCGAGGAGCGCCAGGTTGGCCTCGCGCGCCTTCCCGCCCGTCGCGCGCGACACCGCGTCGAGCAGGACGGGCGTCACGTCCTTCCCCCGCACGCCGCGCGCGTGCGCCTCGGCCAGTCCACCGGCGACGGCCGCCTCGATGACCTCCCGCGCGATCGGGCGCGGCGGGGGGACGAGCAGGAGCACCCCCTCCCGGCGCCCCAGCACCCCCCAGTGGAGCTGGAGCAGCGCCGCCACCTCGCGCTCGTCGGCGACGCGGTGCTCGAGCGAGACGCCGCTCGAGTCGGCGTAGAAGGCCGGCATCTCGCCGGTGCCGAGCCCCACCGCCGGGATGCCGCGCGTCTCCAGCGCCTCCGCGGTCGCGGCGACGTCGAGGACGGCCTTGGGCCCCGAGGAGACGACGCAGACGGGCTGGCGGGCCACCTCGTCCAGGTCGGCCGAGACGTCGCCGGCAGCCGCGGCCGGCTCCCCCGCCGGCACGCGGTGGACGCCGCCGATCCCGCCCGTCGCCACGACCCGGATCCCGAGCAGCGCGGCGACGGCGACCGTCGCCGAGACGGTCGTCCCGGCGTCCTTCCGGGTGACGATGAGCGCGGCGAGATCCCTCGCCTGCGCCTTGGCAGGGCGCGACGCCGGCGCGGCGAGCCGCTCGAGCTCGCCCCCCTCGACGCCGGCGACGATCTGGCCGGCGACGACGCCGACGAAGGCCGGCACCGCGCCAGCGCCGCGCACCGCCGCGGCGCAGCGGCGCGCCGCCTCCAGGTTGAGCGGGCTGGGCAGCCCGTGCGCGACGACGCTCGTCTCGAGCGCCACCACCGGCCTCCCCTCCGCCATCGCCGCCCTGAGCTCCCCCGAGAACCGGATCGCATCGTCCATGATGGGGGCGAATGTAGCGCGCGATCGCCTCGGCGTCCCGTGTTGGAAGAACGCCTCCATCCGCGCCTTGTGGGAGCGGGGCCGGGAGCGGTAGGTTCGAGCCCCAGATGGCCACGCCCAGCATTCCCGACCCGGCCGCCGCGGCCCAGCGCGTGAGGGGGATCGCCCGCGATCTCGCCGCGGACGTCAGCGAAGGCTACCGGAAGTCCAACAAATACCTGAGGATGCGCGCCGCCATCGTCGGCACGTGGGTGCTCCTCGCGATCGTCGCGCTCTACACGGCCTGCCCGGGGACCGGTCCATCCAACGAGCTGGCCGCCGACGTCACGCTCCTGCCGGAGACCCTCGTCGGCCAGCAGCTCAGCGTCTCCAACGGCTCCAGCGAGATGTGGACCGAGGTGACGCTCACCCTCGACGGCGCCTGGAAGCACAAGATCCGGACCGTCCGCGCGGGGCAGAACGTGGTCGTCGCGGTCTCCCGCTTCGAGCGCGGCGGCGCTCCCGCCCCCGCCGACCTCAAGCCCCAGAAGGTCGAGATCGACTGCGACCAGGGCTCCGCCGAGCTCTCGCTCGCGCGCCGGTGAAGAGATGCCCACCGCCGGCCCGAACGCTCCCGCCATCCTCCTCGTCGACGACGACGCGGAGATCTGCCAGTTCCTCGCGACGCTCCTCGAGCTCGAGGGGTTCACGCCCCGCATCGCCACGCGCGCCGAGCAGGCGCTGGCGTCGCTCACCGGCGTGGAGGCGATCCTCATCGATCTCGCCATGCCCGAGGTGGACGGGTTCGAGCTCTGTCGCCGCATCCGCGCGACCGGCTTCTCGAAGCCGATCGTGATCGTCTCGGCGCGGCCCGGCGTCGATCTCCCCGCGAAGGCGGCGGCGGCGGGGGCCGACGAGTTCGTCCGGAAGCCCTTCGACAACGCAGACCTGGTGGCACGGGTCCGCCGTCACGTCCGCGCCTGACCGGTCGCGCCGGGCGCGCGATCGTCCTGCTCGGCCTCCTCCGCGGCCTGCGCGCGGCGCCTTCGCTCCGCGGTCCAACGCTCCCGGTGCGCGCGCACCGCCTCCAGCTGCCGCTCGGCCACGGCCAGCGCCTCCCGCGCCCGCTCCTCCGCGGCCGCTGCCCCCGCCTCCGCGGCGCGCGAGCGCGCCACCTCCTGGACGCGCGCCTCCGCCTCGCCGCGCAGGTGCGCGCGCCAACGTCCGTTCGCCGCCAGCTCACTCGCCGTCCCGGGTGCCTCCGTCACTCCCGCCGCGCGCAGCCGGTCGCGGACCGCCCGGAGCGCCGCTTCCGCCGCCGAGGTCTGGACGCCGCGGCGCCTCCCCTCCTCCATCGCTGCGGCCAGCCGCGCTCGCGCGTCGGCGACCGCCTGCCGTCGCAGCACCTCGAGGGGCTCGAGCGGAGCGCGCACCGGCCCCCCCTCAGGACACGGCGGCGAGGAGGCCGGCGACGGTCGCCTCCAGCCCGTCCTCCCCCGCGGTCTCCTCAGCCCCCTGCCGCAGGAACGCCTCCATGGCCGGCATCCGCGCGATCGCGTCGTCGGTCTCCGGGTCCGAGCCGGCCCGGTACGCCCCCATGGCGACGAGGTCGCGCTGCCGCTCCCAGGCCGCGAGCAGGGCGCGCATGCGCGCCGCGGCCTGGCGGTGCGCGACGCCGGTGACGGCCGGCATGACCCGGGAGACGCTCTGCAGCACGTCGATCGCCGGGAACCGGCCGGCCGCCGCGAGGCTGCGCTCGAGCACCACGTGGCCGTCGAGGATGCCCCGCACCTCGTCGGCGATCGGCTCCTCCATGTCTCCTCCCGCCACCAGCACGGTGTAGATGGCCGTGATCGAGCCGCGCTCGCGCATGCCCGTCCTCTCCAGGAGGCGCGGCAACGCCTGGAACACGCTCGGCGGGTACCCCTGGCGTGCCGGCGGCTCGCCGGCGGCCAGCCCGACCTCCCGGCGCGCCCGGGCGTAGCGCGTCACGCTGTCGAGGAGCAGGAGGACGCTCGCGCCGCGGTCCGCAAACCACTCGGCGATCGCCGTCGCCGAGTGCGCCGCCTTGAGGCGCAGGAGTGCCGGCGAGTCGCTCGTCGCCGCCACGACGACGGACCGGGCGAGCCCCTCCGGTCCGAGACACTCCTCCACGAACTCCCCCACCTCGCGCCCCCGCTCCCCGACCAACCCCACCACGGCGACGTCGCAAAGCGCGCGGCGCGCGATCTGCCCGAGCAGGGTCGACTTCCCCACGCCGGAGCCGGCGAAGAGGCCGAGGCGCTGCCCCTCTCCGACGGTCAGGAGGCCGTCGAGCGCCCGGATCCCGAGCGGGAGCGGGCGCGAGATGCGCCGGCGCTGCAGCGGCGACGGCGCGGGCCCATCGACCGGCCACTCCTCCAGGCCCGCAGGGAGCGGCCGGCCATCGAGCGGACGACCGAGCCCGTCGAGGATGCGGCCCCGGAGGGGCTCCCCGACCCGGAGCGCCAGGGGCCTGCCGAGCGGCAGCACGTCGGAGTCGAGCCCGATCCCCGCCGGCTCGCCCAGGGGGAGCAGCACGGCGCGCCCGTCCCGGATGCCGACCACCTCGGCGAGGAGGGGATCGCCGCAGGCCCGGCGGATCTCCACGACCTCCCCGTGGCGAACCCCGGGTGCGACCGCCTCGACGACGAGCCCCGTGACCGCGAGGACGCGCCCGCGCAGCGGGAGGGGATCGACGGCCGCCACGGCCCCGCGGAGACGGGCCGGGGCGCGCATCACCGACCGCCTTCCGCCTGGAGCGCCCGGCGGAAGGCGTCCAGCTGGGCGTCGATCCGGGCGTCCACCCTGCCCCCCGCCGACTCGACGACGACCTCGCCGCGCGCGAGCGACGGGTCCTCGAGGACGGTCAGCGACCCGCGCTCCACGAGGGCGGCGAGGTCCCCATGCGCCTCCCGCACGGTGGTGAGGTCGGCGGAGGCGACGCGCAGGACGACGTCCCCGCCGGAGGCCGCCGCGCGGAGCGCCCGCCGTGCCATGGCCCGCACCGCCTCGGCGTTCGCCGCCAGCGCCTCGCCGATGACGCGCCGGGCGACGTCGAGAGCGACCTCCGCGACGATCCCGTCCAACGCGGCGAGCCTCTCCTCCCGGACCTCGGCGACGCGCGCGAGCGCCGCGGCCGCGGTCGCCATCCCCTCGGCGTGCCCCGCGGCGACGGCCGCGAGGCGCACCTCCGCCGCCGACGCCAGGATCCGTGCCGCGTCCCGCTCGGCGTCGGCGAGCATCGCCCGGGCGCGCGCCTCGACCGCCGCCAGCGGGTCCTCGGAGGCCGCCGCGGGGGTGCCCTGCTTGATCACGCGGGGTCGCGCTCCGGACATCGCCCGGGCATCATACCCGGGGTGCGGCCGGACGGATCGTGAATCCGACTGCGCTCCTCACGCGAAGGGAGCCCACGGTCCATCCGGGGCTCCCTCGCCGGCTCAGCGCCGTGCGCGCCGTTCAGGCGGCGTCGCTCTCCGCGGTCTCGAGGTAGTGCGCCAGGAACTGCTTCGTGCGCAGCTCGACCTGCCGCACGCGCTCGCGGGAGACGCCCCAGCGCTTCCCGATCTCCTCCAGGGTGCGCGGCTGATCCTGCTGGAGCCGGTTGTGGATGATGTCCCACCCCAGCTCGCCGACGCGCTTGCGGATCCGGCCGAGCGACTCCCGGACCTCTCCGTCCGCCTCGACCGCGAGGAAGGTGTCCTCGGGGCCCGGCGCGTCGTCCTCGATCCGCTCCAGGTGGGTGGTCTCGTTCTCGTCATCGACGGCGCTGTCGAGCGAGAGGTCGGCCTGCGCCACCGTTCCGCTCTGAGGCCGCACGCTGCTCCGGGCCTCCTTCAGGTACTTGCCGATGTAGGCGCGGATCCACCAGACGGCGTACGTCGAGAACCGGGTCCCAGCGTCGGGGTCGAACTTCTCGGCGGCTCGCATGAGCCCCACGTTCCCCTCCTGGATGACGTCGTCCAGGCGGACCGTCCCGCGGCGCTGCTTGCGCGCGATGGCGACCACGAACGCGAGGTTGTGGCGGACGAGCCGCTGCCGGGCGGTCACGTCGCCGCGCCGGGCCTTCACTGCGAGGGCGTGCTCGTCCTCGCGGCTGAGCGGGGGGAACTCGCGGATCGTGTCGAGGTAGGGGGCCAGATCCTCGAACTCCCGTCCGCCGCGGCGACCCGATGAAGTCTTCATTGTTGGCTCCTCGATCCCAGGGGGTGCGTCCACTCGCCACACTAAAACGTTACGTAACGGCACCTTAGTAACGCCGACCTTCAAAGTCAATAACCCCCAGATGGGGACATTCCGGGTGCAGCGCGATGCGCTACGTCGGGCCTGATTCCGCTGGGTTGCGGTGGCCTACCCTCGGGCCCAGGGAGATACGACGCGGGCCCGGCTCCTCTCGGAACCGGGCCCGTGAAGGGTCACCTGAAGGCGACAGAGACCGCCTAGGCCTCGTCGGCCCCCATCACCGCGAGGGCCTCCTCCGCCTGCTCGACGGCGTCCACCGGCGTCTCGACCTCGATGTCGAGGTGCTTGTAGGCCGAGATGCCCGTGCCGGCCGGGATGAGCCGGCCCATGATCACGTTCTCCTTGAGCCCGCGGAGCTGGTCGACCTTCCCGTTGATGGCGGCCTCGGTCAGGACCTTGGTCGTCTCCTGGAAGGACGAGGCGGAGATGAAGGACTCCGTGGAGAGCGAGGCCTTGGTGATGCCGAGGAGGAGCGGCTCGGCCTGCGCCGGCGTCCCACCCGCCTTGATCACCCGCTCGTTCTCCTCCTCGAACACCCACTTCTCGACGTTCTCGTCGGCGAGGAAGGTGGTGTCGCCCACGTCGGCGACGCGGACGCGGCGGAGCATCTGCCGGACGATCACCTCGATGTGCTTGTCGTTGATCTTGACGCCCTGGAGCCGGTAGACCTCCTGCACCTCGTCCACCAGCCAGCGCGCCAGCTCCTTCTCGCCCAGCACCCGGAGGATGTCGTGGGGGTTGGCGGCGCCGTCCATGAGCGCCTCGCCGGCCCGGACGCGGTCGCCCGGGTGGACGCTGATGTGGCGCCCCTTGCCGATGAGGTACTCCTTGGCGAGGTCGGGGCGCAGCTTCCCGTCGACCTCGGGCGTCACGACGACCTTCCGCTTGCCCTTCGTGTCCTTGCCGAAGGAGACCGCGCCGTCGATCTCCGCGATGACGGCGTGCTCCTTGGGCTTGCGGGCCTCGAAGAGCTCGGCGACGCGCGGCAGACCGCCCGTGATGTCCTTCGTCTTCGTGGTCTCGCGGGGCATCTTCGCGAGCACGTCGCCCGCGTCGAGCTCGTCGCCGTCGTTGACGACGAGGATGGCGCCCTCGGGGAGCATGTAGCGGGCCTCGGCCTCGGAGTTGCCGAGCCGCCGCGTCTTGCCCTCCTCGTCCTTGATCGAGATGCGCGGCCGCGCGTCCGGATCCTTGGAG
>DATIVK010000074.1:0-26316 GCA_035465955.1 Anaeromyxobacteraceae bacterium
AGCCAGAAGATGAGCGCCGCCCACGCGAGCGCGGGCCACTCCGAGCGGAGGAGGCCGGCGGCGGTGCGCGAGCGCTCAGCCACGCGCGCACCTCCCAGCCGCCCCGATCAGCTCGCCCGCGAGCGAGCTGGAGTGGGCGCGGAGCGCCCGGGCCCGGACGAGCGCCCCCGTGGGCGCGTCCGCCTCGTCCGCGGCGAAGTGGACCACCCGGTTCTCGGGGGTCCGGCCCGCGCGCCGCGCGGGATCCTCGCTCGGCCCCTCGACGAGCACCTCGACCTCGCGCCCCACCGCCGCGGCGAGCGTCTCCGCCACGATGCGCCGCTGCACCGCCTGGAGCCGCTCCAGGCGCTCCACGGCGACGTCGCGCGGGACCTCGGCCCACTCCGGCGAGCCGTTCACGCGCTGGGCAGCCACCGTCCCGGGGCGCGGGCTGAAGAGGAACGAGAAGCTGTTCTCGAAGCGCGCCTGCTCCAGCAGCGCGAGCGACGCCTCGAAGTCGGCGTCGGTCTCCCCGGGGAAGCCCACGATGAAGTCGGTGGTGATGGCGATGCCGGGGCGGGCCTCCTGGAGCCGCCGGAAGCGCTCGAGGTACTGCGCGACCCCGTAGTCCCGCCGCATCCTCGCCAGCACGGCGTCGGCGCCGGACTGCACCGGGAGGTGGAAGTGGGGCATGACCTTCGGCAGGTCCCGGAAGGCGTCGATCAGGGAGTCGGAGAGGTCGTGCGGGTGGCTGGTGGTGAACCGGATCCGCGCGATCCCCGGCACCTCCGCGACCTGCCGCAGGAGGTCGGCGAAGGTGCAGCCGCCCGCGTAGGAGTTCACGTTCTGGCCGATGAGCGTGACCTCGCGCACGCCGACCGCGGCGAGCGCCTCGCACTCGGCGACGACCTCGCGCTGCGGGCGCGAGACCTCGCGGCCGCGGGTCCTCGGGACGATGCAGAAGGCGCAGACGTTGTCGCAGCCCTTCATCGCCGTGACGAAGGCCGTCGCGCGGCCGCGCGCCGCCTCCGGCTCGGCGCGCGGGAAGACGTACTCCTGGGAGTCCATCCACGCGGTCTCGGCGAACCGCTCCCGGCGGGCGGCGCGCTCGACCATCTCCGGGAGGCGCGCCATGGCGTCGGGGCCGAAGACGAAGTCGACGTACGGCAGCCGCTTCAGGATCCGCTCCTTCTCGTGCTGGGCGATGCAGCCGGCGACGGCGATCAGCGCCCCCCTCGCGTCCTTGTGCTCGCGGTACCGCCCCAGCGCCGAGAAGAGCTTCTGCTCGGCCTTCTCGCGGACGGCGCAGGTGTTGACCAGGATGAGGTCGGCCTCGTCGGCGCTCGCGGCGGGGCTGAAGGCGTGGCGCCCGAGCAGCTCCACCATGCGGGCCGAGTCGGACTCGTTCATCTGGCAGCCGAAGGTGTGGACGAAGACCTTCCGCGCGCCAGGGGCGTGGGGGGACGGCTCGCTGCCGGGGCGGGGGCGCGGCCCCCCGAGGGTGACGGTGTCGGACATCGGCGCGGCGGACGTTAGGGAATCGGAGGGGGCGGCGTCAACCGGGGCCCGCCCGGCGCGGGCTTGCCTCCCCGAACCCTTCGTGCAGACTCGATCGGGCGCATGCTCCTCGCCCTCCTCACGGTGACCGCCCTCGCCGAGCCCGACCTCGCCGAGCGCACGCTCGCCGCCATGACGCTGGAGGAGAAGGTCGGCCAGCTCGTCGTCGCCCATCCCCCGCTCCGCGACGGCCCGATCGATCTCGGCGGCGTCATCCTGCTCGGCCGGATCCTCCGGGACCCGGTGGAGCTGCGGGCGCGGGTGGAGGCGCTGCAGCGCCGGTCGCGGATCCCCCTCCTCGTCTCCGTGGACCTCGAGGGGGGCGACCTCAACCGCCTCCGCGCGATCCCGACGCTCGGGGCGCTTCCGCCGGGGCGCGCGCTCGGCGCCGAGGGCTCCTGGGAGGCCGAGGCGTGGGGGCGGCGCGCCGGCCTCGACATGAAGGCGCTCGGGCTCAACACGAGCCTCGGCCCGGTGCTCGACCTCGCGGACCGCGGCTTCATGCACGACACGAAGCGCGCCCTCGGGGCCGATCCCGTGCGGGTCGCGCGGCTCGGGAGGGCGTTCGCCCGGGGGCTGGCCAGCGCCGGCGTCATCGCGATCGGCAAGCACTACCCGGGCTACGGCCCCGAGGCGGGCTCCTCCGACCAGGCGCTCCTCATCGTGGACCGCGACCCCCAGGAGATCGCGCGCCAGCAGGCGGCCTTCGTCGCCGCCGGCGAGGCGCTCGGGGGCGTCATGCTCGCCAACGTCGGGTTCGCGGCCTACGGGGGCGTCCCCGCCATCCTGGCCCCGGAGATCGTCGCGCGGGCGCACCTCCAGGACTGGCTGGCCGTGACCGACGACCTCGCGGTCCCGAGCCTCCTGCGCGCGACCGGCGGCGACGCGGACGAGCTCATCCGGCGCGCGTTCCTCGCGGGGAACGACCTCCTGCTCACCACCGCCCCCGTCGACTGGGACAAGGGGGTGGACCCCCGCGCCGCCATCCTGCGGCTCGTCCGGCAGGATCCGCGGCTCGTCGCGAGGCTCGACGAGTCGGTCCTGCGGATCCTGAGGACCAAGGTGCGCTTCGGCCTGCTCCGCGACGACGTCGCCGCCCGATAGGCGCGCACCCGCGGCGTGTGACCCACCCCCTGTTCGGAGCGGGTCCGCCCCGTTTCGCTGCGCCGTGAACGAACGCTCGCCATATTGGTCCCATATGGCTGCCATCGTCGCCGGCGCAGTCGCGGTCGCCCTCCTCGTCCAGTACCTCGTGGAGACGGCGCTCATCGCGCTCAACGTCCGCCACGCTCGCACGGAGCGCGGCGTCCCCGAGCGGATGGCGGCCTGGTACGACGACGGGGCTGCAGAGCAGAGCCGGGCCTACGTGCGCGCGAACGGGCTGCTCGCCATGGCGCGCAACACCTGGGACCTCGCCGTGATCCTGGTGATGGTCTTCTCCGGGGTCCTGCCCCACCTGGACCGCGCGCTCTCCTCCCTCGGGCTCCGGGGCCCCCACCTGTTCGTCGTCTTCCTCGGGCTGGTCACGATGGTCCACGTGGCGACGAGCGCCCCGGTCGCCGCGTTCCAGACCTTCGTCATCGAGCAGCGCTTCGGCTTCAACCGGACGACGCCGGCGACCTGGATCGCCGACAAGCTGAGGTCGATGGCGCTCGTCGGGCTCTTCGGCGTCCCGTTCCTCTACGCCGTCTACGCCGTGGTCACCCGCAGCGGCCGGCTCTGGTGGCTCTGGATCTTCGCGCTGATGGCCGGCTTCCAGGTCTTCATGCTCTGGCTCTGGCCGACCTTCATCGCGCCGCTCTTCAACAGATTTCAGCCGCTCCCCCAGGGGGAGCTCAAGGCGCGGCTCGACGCCATGGCGGACGCCGCCGGCTTCCACAACCGCGGCCTCTTCGTCATGGACGCCTCGCGCCGCTCCGGCCACGCCAACGCCTGGTTCGCCGGGATCTTCCGGCCGCGGATCGTCCTCTTCGACACCTTCCTCGCCCAGACCACCCCCGACGAGGCGGCGGCGGTGCTCGCCCACGAGATCGGCCACTTCAAGCGCTCCCACGTGAAGCTGCGGCTCCTCTGGTCGCTCGCCGCGACGCTGGGCATGCTCTGGCTCCTCTCGCTCCTCGTGCCGTGGCGCCCCCTCTACGACGCCTTCGGCTTCGCCGGCCCGTCGCTCCACGCGGCGACCGCGCTCGTGACGCTCGCGGGCGGCGCCTTCCTCTTCTGGATGACCCCCGTGGCCTCCTGGCTCTCACGCCGCCACGAGTACGAGGCGGACCGGTTCGCCATGGCCCTCTGCGGCCAGCCGGAGGCGCTCGCCAGCTCCCTCGTGCGGCTCCACCGGTCGAACCTGTCGAACGTGGACCCTCACCCCTGGTTCAGCGCGTGGCACTACAGCCACCCCACCCTCGCCGACCGGCTCGCCGCCATCGAGCGCGAGGAGGCGCGGATCGCCGTCAACGCCGCGCAGGAGCGCGAGCAGATGCGCTTCGACGCGGCGAATCGATAGGGAGGGGCGCGCCTCCCGGCTACGCAGGCTTCCAGAGCGACTCGATCGACGTGCCGAGGTAGCGCGCCACCGCGTCGCGCCGGATCTTGAGCGTCGGCGTGACGAGCGCAGGGTGCTCGATCGGCGCCCCTGGGATGACCACGAGCCGCTTCGGCCGCTCGAACTCGGCGAAGGACGCCAGCGCGGCGCGGGCCCGCTCCAGGAGCGCCTCCGCGGCGTCGCGCCCCTCGGCCGCGAGGCGCGCCAGCTCGGCCTGCGGCACGAAGACGGCGGCGGCGACGAACGGGCGGCCGTCCCCGAGGAGCACCGCGCCCTCGAAGGGGCGCGCGGAGGCGAGGGCCTGCTCGACCGGCTCGGGCGCGACCTTCTTCCCGGTCGAGAGGACCATCAGCGCCTTCTTCCGCCCGTCGATGCGCAGCGTCCCGTCGGCGTCGAGGCGCGCGAGGTCGCCGGTCCGGTAGAAGCCGTCGTCGCTGAAGGCCCCCTCCCCGTCCTCGGCCTCCAGGTAGCCCGAGAAGAGGAGCGGGCCGCGCAGGAGCAGCTCGCCGTCCGCGGCCAGCCGCAGCTCGTGGTCCGGCGAGACGAGCCCCACCTCGCCCGGCCGCCGGCGCCCGGCCAGCAGGTTGGACGAGATGAGCCCGGCCGTCTCGGTCATGCCGTAGAGCTCGACGAAGGGGATCCCGAGCCCCTCGAAGAAGCGGAAGAGCGCCGGGGCCGCCGGCGCGCCACCGGAGAAGAGGGCGCGGATCCTGCCGCCGAGCCGCCGCCGGAGCGCGCGCCCGACCAGCACGTCGGCGAGGCGGGCCAGGAGCCCGTCCCGCAGCGCCCGCGACCCGTCCACCCGCACGCGCGCGGCCGCGGCGACCGCCGCCGTCGCGAGCCGCGCGAGGGGGCGCGGCAGGGCGTCGAGCTTCGCCTGCGCGGCGAGCCGGATCCGGTCGTACACGAGGGGGACGGAGAAGACGTACGACGGCCCCAGCGCCAGGGCCCGCTCGATGTCCTCCTTGCGCGCCACCATGACGAGGCCGTGTCCCTGGGCGAGGGCGAGGAAGAACTGGTCGTGCCCGGCGACGTGGGCGAAGGGCAGGAAGTGGACGCCCAGGTCGGCGGCGGTGGTGCCGCAGGCGCCGGCGCCGCCCTCGATCGCAGCGACGATGGACCGCTGCGGGAGGCGCACGCCCTTCGGGCGGCCGGTGGTGCCGCTCGTGAAGAGGAGCAGGAACGGATCCTCGGGGCCGACGGCCGACGCGAGCCGCCCGAGGTCGCCGTCCGGCAGCGCCTCGGCCCCCTCCCCGACCGCGTCCTCGAGGGCGACGGCGGCGACGCCGGCAGGCAGGCCAGCGGCATCGATCGGCTCGCCGCACACGACGGCGCGGAGCCCGGCGCGCGCGAGGTCGCCCGCCACGGGGAGGAGCTTCTCCCACTGGGCCCGTGTCGCGGCGTAGATCGCCCTCGCGGCCACGCGGAGCGCGATGGCCTGGAGCTGCTCCGGCGCGAGGCTCGCGAAGACCGCGGCCGGCTCGGCGCGCAGGAGCTGGGCCCCCAGCGACAGGTACTGCCACGCGGGCGAGTTCTCCGCGACGAGCAGGACGCGGTCGCCCGCGCCGACCCCCGCGCGCCGGAGGAAGTCCGCGCCACGGGAGACGCCCTCGCGGAAGCCGGCGAAGGTGATCCGGTCCGGCGGCGCCGCCGGCGCCCGCGGATCCACCCAGTGGATGAAGACGCGCTCGCCCTGGTCGCGGGCGATCGCCTCGAGGAGGGCGGGGAGCGTGCGGTGCGCGAAGCGTGAGACGGGAAGGCGGTTCGTCATGTGACCCCGAGGGTGCACCGCCCCTGTCACCGGCGAGTCACGCGCCGGCCCCCCGCCGGGCGCGGCTCCTCACCGCACCAGGAGGGCGACCCCCTCCACGTGATGGGTCTGGGGGAAGAGGTCGAAGGGCTGGACGGCGGCGACGCGCAGCCCCGCCGCGGCGCACTCCTTCAGGTCCCGGGCGAACGTGGCGGGGTCGCACGAGACGTAGACGGCCCGCTCCACGGCGAGATCGCGCAGCGTCGGCCCGATCCCCTTCGCGCCGTCGCGGGGCGGATCGAGCAGGACGCGAGTGAAGCGCCTCGCCCCCTCACCGCGCTCCCGGGCGAAGGCCCGCGCGAGGTCGAGCGCCTTGCCCGCGAAGAAGCGGGCCCGCTCCCCGGCCAGGTCGCGCCGGGCGAGCTCGAGGGCGGGCCCCTGCACCTCCACCGCCGCGACGTGCGCGGCCCGCTCCAGCAGCGGCGCCGTGAAGTTGCCCGCCCCGCAGAAGAGCTCGAGCACCTCCTGGCCGTCCGGCTCGAGGAGCCGGAGCGCCTCGTCCACGAGCAGGGCGTTCGCGTGCCGGTTGGCCTGCTGGAAGACGTCGGGGCGCGACCGCTGCAGGCCGCGCTCCGGCGAGCCCGGGAAGCGCTCGTGCGCGAGGACCGGGTCGCCGACCGTGACGGTCGGTGCCCCCTCGGCCTGGAGCACCAGCCCGGCGAGCGCCGGCATCGCCGCGAGCAGCGCCTCGGCCCGCTCCCGGACGGCCGCGGTCACCTCCGGGAGCACGAGGAGCGCCGCGCCCCTCGCATCGCGCTCCGACCACTCGAGCGCCACCTCGCGCGGGGTGAGCCGCGCCGAGGCCAGGGCGGGGCCGACCGCCGCGCGCAGCGCGTCGAGCCCCTCCTCGAGCAGGTGACACTCCTCTAGCCGGACCGGCAGGTGCGAGCGGCGCCGGAAGAAGACGAGGCGCGCGCTCGCGCGGTCGAAGTGGAACTTGGCGCGGCAGCGGTAGCGGAACGGCCGCGGCGACGGCGCGATCGGCCTCAGGCCGACGGCCGCCGCGTCGAGTCGGCCGATGCGCCGGAGGGTCTCCGCGAAGGCCCGCTCCTTCGCGGCGAGCTGGCGCGCGTACGCGAGGTGGAGCCACTCGCAGCCGCCGCACTCGCGCTCGCCCTCGCCGGGGCCGAAGTGGCGGCACGGCGGGTCGACGCGATCGGGGCCGGCGCGCAGCAGCCGGAGCGCGGAGGCGTGGGCGGCGCCGTCGCCCTCCGGCACCTCCACCTCGACGCGATCACCGGGGGCCGTGAAGGGCACGAAGACGGGGCGGGCGCCGACGCGTCCCATCCCTTCGCCGCCCGGGGCGAGGCCGTCGATCTCCAGAGGGGTCGTCACGGGGACCGCGGACGAGGCTCAGCCTTCGCCGAACTCCCGGCGGAGGCGCGTCACGAACTCGTCGATCTCCTGGCGCTTGGCGTCGTCGAGGCCGATGAACTGGATCCCCATGCCCGGCACCATGTTGGCCGCGTTGTCGTACTCGGTGACGCGGGCGACGCTGCCGTGGAGCTCGTATGGGAAGGCCGCGCCGGGGAGCTGGATCAGGATCTTCACCTCGGTCCCGACCGGCAGCGGCTTGCGGGTGTTGATGAAGAGGCCGCCCTGGCTGATGTTGGTCGCCCAGTCGGTGAGGAAGCTGCCGACCGAGCGATAGGCGACCGGCAGCTCGTGGTGGAGGCGCGCCGCGACGCGCTTGTTGTCCTGAGCGGCCATTCCGGGCGGTGACTCTATCAGGGGGCGCTCCGACGGGAAAGCCGCGGCTCACCCCACGCGCAGGCGGACCGGGAGCCCCTTCGCCGCGCCCAGCGCGAGGGCCGCGCTCCCCTCCCGGACCGCGATCTCGACGCGGCCGCCGCTGCCGACCAGCGCGAGCAGCTCCCCCTCCCTCGCGTCCCCGAAGGTCCGGACCCACCTCGCACGCCGCTCGCCCACCCAGACCGACGTCACGTCGCCTGCGACGTCCGCCTCCCGGATCGACGTGATCAGGTTCCCGAACGGATCGGCTGCCAGGGTCCGCCCCACGACCTCGTCCCCCTTGCGCTGGGCGACGGACCACTCGAGCCAGACCGGGTCCGCCACCTCCGGCCCGAGCCGCGCGGCGTCGCCGCCGCCCGCCAGCCACCCCGCGACCGGCGCGAAGAGGTCCCGGCCGTGGAAGGTCGCGCTCGCCGGGACCGGCACGATGCCCGGCGCGGAGAGGAGCCGGACGGTCGCGCCGTCGAGGAACGGGGTGAAGAGGCCGTTGTCGGGCCCGACGAAGCGGCGCCCCTCGCGGTCGACGACGCAGATCGGACGGCGGGCCCCGCCGACCCCCGGGTCGACGACGGCCAGGTGGACCGCCGAGACCGGGAAGGCCCCGACGCACCCCTCCAGCATGAGCGCCCCGGCGGTCACGTCGAAGGCCGGGATGGCGTGCGAGAGGTCGACGAGGGAGGCCCCTGGCACCGCGCGCAGGAGCACCCCCTTCATCTGCGCGGGGTAGCCCGAGTCGGCGCCGAAGTCGGAGAGGAGCGTGACGATCGACGGCACGGCGGGCGTCCGGCGCCGCTACTTCGGCCTCGCGGCGTCGAGGAAGGGCTTCACGAGATCGATCGGGAGCGGGAAGAGGATGGTCGAGTTCTTCTCGGCCGAGATCTCGACGAGCGTCTGGAGGTAGCGGAGCTGGAGGGCGCCCGGCGAGCGGCCGATGACGTCCGCGGCCTGCCCCAGCTTCTCCGAGGCCTGCAGCTCCCCCTCGGCGGCGATGACCTTCGCGCGGCGCTCGCGCTCCGCCTCCGCCTGCTTCGCCATCGCGCGGCGCATCTCGTCGGGGAGGTCGACCTGCTTCACCTCGACCGCCGTCACCTTCACCCCCCAGGGCTCCGTGTGCTTGTCGATGATCTCCTGGAGCTGCCGGTTGATCTTCTCGCGCTGCGAGAGCAGGTCGTCGAGCTCGACCTGGCCGAGGACGGAGCGGAGCGTCGTCTGGGCCAGCTGGCTCGTCGCGAAGAGGAAGTCGGTCACCTGGAGGAAGGCGCGGTCCGCCTGGAGGACGCGGAAGTAGATCACCGCGTTCACCTTCACCGAGACGTTGTCCCGGGTGATCACGTCCTGCGGCGGGACCTGCTCCGCGGTGACGCGCATGTCGATGATGATCATCCGCTCGACGACCGGCATGATCCACCGGAAGCCGGCGTTCTTGACGCCGGCGAAGCGGCCGAGCCGCAGGACGACGCCCTGCTCGTACTCGTTGATGATCCGGACGCCGGAGAGGAAGAAGAGGACGACGAGCGCTGCGGCGATCAGGAGGCCGAAGGGAGGCATGGCGGTCACTATCCTTCCGCGCGGGGGTCTGACTCAACGTCCAGGACGAGCCCCTTCAGGGCCCTGACGCGCACGTCGGCGCCGGCCGCGATCGGGGCCGCGCTGCGCGCCTGCCAGTACTCACCGTGGACGAAGACCTCGCCCGTCTCCGGCCCGACCGCGGAGAGGGCCCGCCCCCGCTCGCCGACGATCGCCGGGGCCCCGAGGAGCATGGGGCGCCGCCGCACCGCCGCCACGCGCCAGGCCACGAACCCGAGCAGGAGCGCGAGCGTGATCGGGACCGGCCAGACGATCCACGGCGAGACGGCGAGCGCGCCCGGGTCGAAGCGGTACTCCGACGACGAACGGTCGACGAAGAAGAGCAGCCCGAGGACGATGCACGCGGCGCCCCCCGCGCCGGCCAGCCCGTGCGTCGTCACGTACGCCTCGGCGACCAGCAGCCCGGCGCCGACGAGGATGAGGAGCACGGCCCCGACGTTCACCGGGATGACCTTCATCGCGAGGAAGGCGAGGAGCAGCGACAGCACGCCGGTGAGCCCCGGGAAGACGAGGCCCGGGTGGTAGAGCTCGATGGCGATCCCGAGGGTCCCCACGAGCATCAGGATCGCGGCGACGTTCGGGTCGGCGAGGAACGAGAGGAGCCGCTGCCGCACCGTCGCCTCGTGCGGCACGAGGACGGCGTCGCGGGTCCGGAGCCTCCTCCCCTCGCCGGCGACGAGGACCTGCCGGCCGTCGGCCGCGTCGAGCGCCGCCGGGAGCGACGCCGCCGTGAAGTCCACCACGCGGAGCCGCACCGCCTCCTCCGCCGTGGCCGACACGCTCTCGCGGACGGCCTTCTCGGCCCAGTCGGCGTTCCGGCCGTGGGCCTGCGCGAGCGTGCGGGCGAAGGCCGCGGTGTCGTTCTCCGCCTTCCTCGCGAGGTCCTTGCCGCCCTCCTTCTCGACGTCTCCGCCGCCGAGGGTCACGGGGTGGGCGGCGCCGATGTTGGACGTCGGGTGCATCGCGGCGACGTCGGCGGCGAGGGTGACGAAGAGCCCGGCCGAGCCCGCGTGGGCCCCCGCCGGCCCGACCCACGCCACCACCGGCACCTCGCTGCCGAGGAGGGAGCGGGCGATCTCCCGCGTCGCGTCCAGGGCGCCGCCGGGGGTGTCGAGCCCGATCGCCAGGGCGTCGAACCGCTCCGCGCGCGCCCGCGCCACGCCGCCCGCCACGTACTCCGCGGTGCCGTTGGTGATGGGGCCGTGGATCTCGAGCACGAGGACCCGGGGCGGGGCGCCCCCGCCGACATCGGAGGACGGCCCCGCGAGCGCCAGGGCGCCGCCCAGCGCGGCGGCGAAGAGCCCCGCGAACCCGACCCCGCGCCTCCAGCGTCCAGCGTCCCCCATCGCGCCTCACCTCTGCGGCAGCGTCCGCCCCAGCTCGCGCACCACGGCCTTGAGATCTTCCCAGGCCTTCCCCTTCTCCGCCGGGCTCCTCAACAGATAGGCGGGGTGGAAGGTCGGCATGAGCCGGACGCCCTCGTACTCGCGCCAGCCGCCGCGCAGCCGGGTGATCGGCGTGGGATCCCGCAGGAGCGTCTGGGCCGCGAACTTGCCCAGCGCCACGATGACCCGCGGGCGGATCGCGGCGATCTGCGCGCGCAGGAAGGGCTCGCAGGCCTGGATCTCGTCAGGCTCCGGGTTGCGGTTCTCGGGCGGCCGGCACTTCACGACGTTCGCGATGTAGACCTCCTCGCGGCGCAGCCCCATCGCCTCGATCATCTTCGTCAACAGCTGCCCCGCCTTGCCCACGAAGGGTTCCCCCTGCCGGTCCTCGTCCGCCCCGGGCCCTTCGCCGACGAACATCAGCTCCGCCCGCGGATCGCCCACGCCGAAGACGAGGTGCGTCCGCCCCCCCGAGAGCTTGCACCGCGCGCACTCCCCCAGCTCCCGCCGGACGCCGAGCAGCGCGTCGCTGCCGCAACCCTTGTCGCCGAGCCCCCAAGGGAGCGCTTCCCCAGCCGGCGCCGCGACGGCCCCTTCCGGTGCCTCCGGTGCCTCCGGTGATGGCGATCCGGCCTGGGCGGGGGCGGGCGCGGCGGCGGGTGAAGCCCGGCGAGGCGTGCCGGCCGCGGGAGGAGGCGGCACCTCGCGGAAGCCGGCGTCCCGCAGCCACACCAGGTGGCGCCTCGTCTCCTCGACCAGCTCTCCCAGCTCCTCGTCCTGGCTCATCCGCGCTCCACCGGCTCCATGATTCTGCGCCGTTTCATTGCGGCGCGCTCCGCCGCGTCACTACAATTGATCGAAATGGACCGTCGGCGCACCCTCTTCCGGATCCTCCGGATCCTCCTCGGCGGCGCGGCGGTGCTGGTCCTCGCCTTCCCCGCCCACGCGCAGGCGTGGGGACCGCTCGCCCACCTGAGCTTCTCCGCGCAGGCGCTCGGGAACGTGTCCGTCCTCGGCCTCGACGTGCAGGGGCTCCTGCAGGGGCACGGCAACGACTTCCTCTACGGCTCCCTCGCGGCCGACATCGTCGTCGGCAAGAACCTCGCGCGGTTCATCCACCACTGCCACAACTGGAAGGTCGGCTTCGGCCTGTTCGACGAGGCGAGGGCCGGGGCCGAGAAGGCCTTCGCGCTCGGCTTCCTCGCCCACCTCGCCGCCGACACCGTCGCGCACAACTACTTCGTCCCCTACAAGACGGTGACCAGCTTCGGCCGCCTCGGCACCGGCCACGGCTACTGGGAGCTGCGCTACGATCAGAAGATCGACCCGGAGATGTGGCGGCTCGCGCGCCGCGTCTCGACGCGGGCGATCCGCGAGCACGACGACCTCCTCCACCGCGTGCTCACGTCGGCGTCGCTCCTCCCCTTCCCGGTCTCCCGGCAGCTCTTCGGGTCGCTGCTCGCCAGCGCGCGCATCCGGCGGTTCCAGCACGTCTCGCGGATGGCGCTCGCGCGGGAGCGGCGGCTCGTCCTCGAGCCCGACCTCGTGGCGGAGACCAACATCCTCTCGACCGGGGCGGTGCTCGGGCTCCTCGCGGACGGGCAGGACTGCCGCGCGGCGCGCGCCGACGCGACGGGGGAGCGCAACCTGAGGATGGCGAAGCTCATCCGGAAGCAGCTCGGGCAGCGGGTCCGCCGGCGGCAGCTGACGCGGAGCGAGGCGACCGAGATCGCGCAGATGACCCGCGAGAGCTTCCGGCGCGCCATCCACGGGAAGCTGGTGCTGCCGCCGAGCGTCGCCGCCCTGGCGGCGTAGCCCGCACGCCGGATCGGGCGGGGCCTCCGTCAGCCGCGGCGGCGTTCCTCGCCGGGTGGCGGCGTCGCGGCCGGAGGGGCCGCGCCGGGCTCACTGCACTGCGCCAGGGCCATCTCCCGCAGCAGGGCGGCGACGCGATCCGCCGCGCTCCTCGCGTCGGAGAGCGCGGGCTCGACCTCCACGAGATCCCCGGCCCGGACGTGCTCCAGCGCGAACGCGACGTTCGCGAGGATCGTCGAGAGGGGGTTGGCGAGCTCGTGCGACAGCTCCCTGGCGAGCCGCTCGAGGGCGGCCGACCGATCGTGCGCGGCGAGGGCGGCGGTGAAGATCCGTCTGGCTCTGGGATGCACCGGGCCCGCACCTCCTCGCGCGGGAGCGCTCCGTGACGCGCCGGGACTCCGAGGCGCCGGCCGCACCCTACTTTCGACCCTGCGCGCGCTGATACTGGCGGTGACGACAGGAGCGGCGTGACCCCGGGTCACGTCACAGCAGGAGGCGGATGAGATCGACGCGCGAGTCCGCCCCGAGCTTGCTCATCAGGTTGCCCTGGTGGAAGCGCACCGTCCGGGCGGAGATCCCGAGGATGGCGGCGATGTCGGACAGTTGCCGACCCATGAACAGGTAGCGGAGCACCTCGCGCTCGCGCTCGGAGAGCCCGGCGACGCGCGCGACCTCCCCGATCCGCGCGTCGATGAGGCCGCTCAGCGCCACACCGTCGACGTGCCGCACCGAGACCTCCGCGATCCCCCGCGTCGCGGAGCGGAGGGTGACGACCTGGTAGGCCTCCTCCTTGCGCGGGAGGCGGCGCACGGTCGGCCTCGCCGCGTCGCCGAGCAGCACCGGGCAGTCGGCGCAAGGGGTCGTGCGGCCGTGGAGCTCCAGGTGGCACGGCCGGTCGGTCGGCGCCGGGCGCTGCTCCACCCCCAGCGAGGTGATGCGGAGCAGGCCGCCGAACACGGGGGTCACCATGACCGCGTAGTCGAAGTCGGCCCCCGCCGAGATGGGCGCCGCCTCGTGGTGCTCGCGCACCTCGAGGACGCGGAGGAGCGCCGCCGCGGGCTCGACCCCGAAGATCCGGGCCTCCACCGTGCAGACGAGGAGGGCGCCTCCCGCGCCGCGCAGGCAGATCTCGCCCTTGCGCTCCGCCCCGCGGAAGAGCCGTTGCAGCCACTCCTCCAGCGGCTCCCCCGCGCCGTCCAGGAGGCCGCGGTCCATCGCCGCGCCGCTGCGTCCGAGCAACCGCGCCGCGGCGCGGTTGGCCAGCTGGATCCGACCCTGCCGGTCGACGATGAGTGTGGGAAACGGATCGCCGTGGGCGACCGCTTCGGCGAGCGCTCGCCAGTCGAGGTTCTGCAAGTCCGCGTGACCCTCCCGGGGAGCGTCACCTTACCGCGTTCACACCCTCCGACTCCCCGTCAACTCCGACAGGTGACTCGCGCAGCGTGACAGGTCGTGAAAGCCTCAGCGGCCGCGCAGACGACGCCTGCCGAGGAGTCCGTCGCGCAGGGAGGGGCGTTCGCGCTAGGTGGGGCGCGGCCGGCGCGAGTCGAGCACCGGCAGGATCCAGTCGAGGATCGCCTCGGCGACCTTCTCCTTCGGCCCCTCGATCTCGGCCAGCTCCGCCTGGGAGACGAGCGCGACGCGGTTGGTGTCGCCGCCGAAGCCGGCCCCCGGGACGCCCACCTTGTTGGCGACGACCAGGTCGCACCGCTTCGCCTTCAGCTTCTCCCGGGCGCGCGCGATGACCTCCTCCGTCTCCGCCGCGAAGCCGACGATGACGGGGCCGTCCGACCTGCCGCCGAAGCGCTCGCCGAGCCCCGCGAGGATGTCCGGCGTCCGCGAGAGCTGCAGCGTCTCGCTCCCCGGCCCCTTCTTGATCTTCTGCGCCGCGACCACGGCCGGGCGGTAGTCCGAGACGGCCGCGGCCGCGATGAAGAGGTCCATCGACGGCGCCTCCGGCTCGACCGCGCGCGCCATCTCCTCGGCCGTCTCGACGTGGATCACGCGGACGCCCGACGGCTCCGGGATCGCCACCGGCCCCGAGACGAGGACCACCTCCGCGCCGCGCCGCGCCGCGACGGCGGCGAGCGCGTACCCCATCTTCCCCGACGACGGGTTGGAGATGAAGCGGACCGGATCGATGGGCTCGCGCGTGGGGCCCGCCGTGACGAGGACCCGCCTCCCGGCCAGATCCACGTTGCCGAGCAGCCGCGCCGCCGCGAGCGCGATCTCCTCCGGCTCCGCCATCCGCCCCTCGCCGAAGTCGCCGTCGGCCAGGGATCCCGAGCCCGGCCCGACCACGTGCCAGCCGCGCGCGCGGAGCGCCGCGAGGTTCTCCTGCACCGCGGGGTTCTTCCACATGCGCGTGTTCATCGCCGGGGCGATGAGCACGGGGCTGGTGACGGCGAGCGCCGTCGTCGTGACCGAGTCGTCGGCCATCCCGGCGCGCAGGCGCGCGATGAGGTCGGCGGTCGCCGGCGCGACCACGAAGAGGTCCGCCGCGCGGGCGAGGCCGAGGTGGCCGTAGGTCTGCTCGACCGAGGCGTCGAAGAGGTCGGTGAGGACGGGGGCGCCCGACACCGCCTGGAAGGTGAGCGGCCCGACGAAGCGGGTCGCGGCCGCCGTCATGGCGACGCGGACCGCGCCCCTGCCCTTGACGATGGCGCGCGCGAGCTCGACGGCCTTGTACGCGGCGATGCCGCCCCCCACACCGAGGACGACGGTCCGGTTTGCGAAGTTCATGGCCGCGGATGATACAGGGCTCTGGCCAGAATCCGGCAGAGGTATGATCGCGCACGTGGAGAGCCCCGCCGCCACGCCCCCGACGGCCCCCGAGCCGGGCAAGAGCGGGGCCGTCTACGCCCTGCTCCTCGCCCTCCTCCTCCCGGCGGGCCTCTTCGCCCAGCTCGCCGACCCGCTCGCGGGGCTCCTCTGGACGGAGCTCTTCGTGTTCCTCGTGCCCGCGGTCGTGGCGACGGCCGGCGCCAACCTCGACCCCCGCGCGTGGCTCCGCCTGCGCCCCCCCACCACGACCAGCGCGGGGCTCGCCTTCCTGCTCGGGACCTCGGGGTGGTTCCTCGGGAGCGCGGTCTTCGCCGCGGCGCGCGCGGTCGCGCCGCGCGAGGTGGTCCAGCGCTTCGATCTCGGGAGGCTCTTCGAGGGTTCGCCCGCGGAGCAGGCCGCGATGGTGGCCGCCGCGGCGGTCGTCGCGCCGCTCTGCGAGGAGCTCGCGTTCCGCGGCTACCTCACCTCCGCCCTGCTCTCCCGCCACCGGCCGGCGCTCGCCATCGGAGGGAGCGCCCTCCTCTTCGCCCTCCTCCACCTCGATCCGGTCCGGGCGCCGTCGATCCTCGTCCTCGGCGTGATCTACGGCTGGCTCTCGGTCCGCACCGGCTCCATCTGGCCCGGCGTGATCGCCCACGCGACCAACAACGCCATCGCGGCGGCCCTCGCGCTCCGGATGCCGGCGGGCACCGGGGAGGCGGAGCCGACGCTCGGCATGGCGCTCCTCGGCGTGGGCGCGGGGGCGGCGGGGGTCGCGCTCGTCGCCCAGGTCTTCCGCGCGGCGGTCCCGTCCGCGCCCGCCGCCGGCGCCCTCCCCCTCCGGGATCCCTCGACCCCCTCGGCGCGGTTCCGGCTCGGCCGCCTGCCGCTCCCGCTCGGCCTCGCCATCCTCGCGGGCTGGGTGAGCCTCGGCGCGCTCCTGCTCGCCCTGCGGTGAATGGCCGCCGGAGGGCGGAGACGCCCGCCCGCCCACGGAGATCAGGCCGGCGCGTCGCCCCCGCCGGCGAGCAGCTGCTCGAGCACCTCCAGGGCCGGGGGCTTCGCCACGTGCTGGTGGAAGCCGGCCTCCAGCGCGCGCTGGACGTCGTCGGAGAGGGCGTAGCCGCTCAGCGCAACGAGCCGCGCCGAGCCCAGGGCCCGGTCCGCGCGCAGGGCCTGCGCGACGGCGTAGCCGCTCATCCCGGGGAGGCCGATGTCGCACAGCACGAGCTCGGGACGGAACTCGCGCGCCGTGGCGATGCCCGATGGGCCGTCATAGGCGGTCCGCACCTCGTGCCCCGAGAGCTCCAGCAACTCCTTGAGCGTGTCCGCCGACTCCTCGTTGTCGTCGATCACGAGCACCCGCCGGGGCAGCACGGGGGCCGCCGCAGGCGCCGGGGTCGCGGCACCCGGCGCACAGTCCAGGGGGAAGGTGACCGTGAACTCCGCGCCACACCCCAGCCCCGCGCTCGCCGCCGAGGCGCTGCCCCCGTGCAGCGCCGCGAGCCCGCGCACGAGCGCGAGCCCGAGCCCGAGCCCGCCGCGGCTCCGATCGAGCGTCTGGTCGGCCTGGGAGAACGGCCGGAAGAGCCGCTCCAGCACCTCCGGCGCGATGCCGACGCCACTGTCGCGGACGCGCAGGGTGGCGCCGTCCCGCTCCCCCGACAGCGCCAGGGCCACCTCGCCGCCTCGCGGCGTGAACTTGAGCGCGTTCCCCAGGAGGTTCCCCACGATCTGCGCGAGCCGCGTGGGATCCGCGTGGACCCAGAGCGGGGCGTCGGGGAGGGTCGCCGCCAGTCGGATCCCGGCGTCGGAGCACGAGGCCAGGTGATCCTCCACGGTCCGGCGGACCAGCTCCACGAGATCGATCCGCTGGCGCTGGAGCCGGATCTTGCCGCGCGCGATCCGGGTGACGTCGAGGAGGTCCTCGACGAGCCGCGCCAGGTGGTTGGTCTGGCGGTGGATGACCTCCAGCGCGCGCGCCGACCGATCGCTGCCCGGCGGCGCCCGGTCGAGGAGGTAGAGGCTGTTCTGGATCGGCGCCAGCGGGTTGCGCAGCTCGTGGGAGAGGACCGCGATGAACTCGTCCTTGCGGCGGTCCGCGTCCTGGAGCCTGAGGTTGGCCAGCCGCAGGGCGCGCTGCGCCTCGATCCGCTCCATCGCGACCGCGACCTGATCGGCGACCGTCTTCATCACGGCCACCTCCTCGTCGGAGAAGCGTGACCGGGTCCGCGTGCCGAAGGAGAGCGTCCCGAGCGTCCTGCCCCCGGCGACCAGCGGGTGACAGCAGTACGCGAGCACCCCGTAGGACCGCACGATGTCCGTGCGCGGATCGGGCGTGTGCGGGATCTCCTCGGCGACGATCCGGCGTCCGTCGCGGGCGACGCAGCCGCAGACGGCGACCCCGTAGTCCAGGCGCTCGATGCGGCGCGCCTCCGCCTCCGGGATGCCGGCCCAGGCGTTGAGCCGCAGCCTCCCCTCCCCGGGGTCGGCGAGGTAGTTGAAGAAGACCTGGCAGTCGAGGTGCTTCATGACGCCGTCGCAGAGCTGGCTCACGACCCCCTGCGGATCGTCGGACGACAGGAGCAGGCTGGCGCTGTCGGAGAGGAGCTTGAAGCGCGCCTCGCTCGCGCGCAGCGCCCGCTCCGACTCGGTCACGCCGCGGAGCGTGACCCGGAGCTGGTCGACCGCGATCCCCCGCTCCTCCTCCGCCCTCCGGCGGTCGGTGACGTCGGAGAACGTGGCGCCGAAGAAGCCCCGCCGGGAGCTGAAGGCCGAGACCGAGAACCACCGACCGTTCCTCGGCGACGGGTACTCGAACGCGATCGGCTCACCCGTGAGCGCCACGCGCCCGTACTTCCCGATCGGGTCGAACGGATCCTTCTCGACGCCGGGGAAGAGCTGCGTGACCCGACGGCCCACCATCGTCGAGGCGGGGAGCCCCGACAGCCGCTCGAGGGAGGCGCTCACCTCCAGGTAGACGTAGTCACAGGGCGTCCCGCCCTCGTCCAGGACGACGCGGCAGTACGCGAACCCCTCGGTCATGTGACCGAAGAGGGTCCGGAGCCGCTCCTCCCGGCGCTGGAGCGCGTCCGCCTCCGCCCGCAGCCCCGCGCCCCGCAGCACCTCCCAGCGTCCCGAGTTCCGGACGAGCGCGAAGTGGTGGGCCTGGACGCGCTCCATCAGGCCGAGGGCGGGCAGCTCGACGCGCGACTGGGGGATCGCGGCGATCAGCTGCATCGCGCCCATCTCCTCCACCACCGCGGCGATCGCCCGCGCCTCGTCCTCGCCCGCCGCAGGGCGCACCAGCCGCAGCGCCCGGAACCCCGCGAGGATGGTGCGATCCAGCTCCCGCTCGAGCCACCCTGCTGGCGGCGGGACCTCCGAGGGCGACGTGAGCTCGATCCCCCCGCGCGCGCGATGGAGGGCGAGGTCGGGCACCGCGGCGGCGAGCGCCGCGGCGGCGGCGGCGAGCGTCAGCGGCGGCCGCACCTCCCAGGCGCAGCGCTCCCCCCGCGCCAGCCCCGCCTTGACGAACGGGACGAGCACGTCGAGCTGCTCCTCCGGCGTCGCGTGGAGCACGAGGAAGTGGGTCCCGCCCGGCAGCTCGCCGACCCAGCGGACGCCGGTGGGATCCTGCTGGATGGGGGACGTGGACGGCTCCTCTCCGCGCCGCGCGCCCGGTGGGCGCGCGCTCGCCTCACCGCTCGTTCAGGAACCCGGGGCGGCTGATCACCTGCCACGCGCCCCGGTTCATCGCGACCGCGAACTCGTGGTTCTTGACGACGTCGAGGATCTCCGCGACCCCGCACTTCGCCAGCGAGTAGGTGCAGAGCACGAGCAGCCTCATGCCGACGATCACGTCGTTGATCTCGGCCTCGTACGCGGCGAAGTCGTCCCAGTCCTTCTTGTCGTCGATCCAGTAGGGATTGCCGCTCACGCGCAGGCCGGCGAAGCCGCGCGCGAGCGCGTCGTCGTACCTGGCCTTCCACATGACCATCGTCCGCTGGAGGTCGAAGCTGCCGCCCTTCAGGTACCAGTCGGTGTGCGGGAGGATCTCGATCTGCCGCTTCGCGACGTGGTCCGCGAAGCCCGGCACCTCCCTCCGCAGGGCCTCCAGCGCCTCGTCGGTCGTCAGGAAGTCGGAGGTGACCCAGACGCAGAGCTCGTTGGCCTCCAGCCCCGCGCGGAAGTAGGGCACGAGGACGTCGGTCAGGTCCTTCTTCGTCGTGTAGAACTGGCAGAAGTGGCTGCCCCACGGCAGCTCGCCGACGACGGGGATCCCCGAGTCACGCCTGGATGGTCCCGCGCCCATTGCCCCTCCTGGTTCGCCCGCTCGCGACTGTAGCGCGGGACGAAACCTCACGCATACTCGGGGAGGAGGCCCGCGGCACGCGATTCGAGCTGGATATCGGCTCCCGGCCCTCCGGGGGCTGTGCGCCTCACGGACCCCAGGCGCGGATCCACTCCATCGCGATCTTCCCCACCGCCGGGAGGCCGGAGAGGAACCGCGCGTCCGCGCCGGCGACGACCTCGACCCGCCCCCCCTCCCCGACGGCCGCCGCGACGTCCGCGACGGGCGGCCCACCGGCCTCCGGCAGGATCGCCAGGACCGCCGCCCGCACGCCCTCGGTGGCGGGGACGACGGGGGGCGCGACGAGGACGAGCCGGTCGATCTCGGGGTGGCCCTGCGCGAGGGCGAGCGCCGTCCCGCAGCCGCCTCCGACGGCCGCCACGGCGATCGGGCCGCGCACCGACTCGCGCAGGTGCCGGAGCGCCGCCAGCGCGTCGTCGAGCGCCCGCGTGGGATCGACCTCCCCCTGTGACGCGCCCCGTCCCCGGTGCTGGAAGCGGAGCGAGGCGTGCCCCTCGCGCGCGCTCGCCCACGCGAGCTCCGCGACCGCGGGCGCGTCCATCCCCGCACCCGGCCCGGGGTCCGGGCAGACGAGGAGCGAGGGCCGGCGCCGCCCGCGGTGGTAGAGCCCCTCGAGCGTCAGGCCGCCGTCCGGCTCCACGGGGACGAGCGCCGGCCGCTCGAGGAACTGGCCCGCGAGGACCACGGGGCCTCCGCTCAGGCCACGCGGCGGAGGACGATCGCCTTGAGGTAGCGCCCCTCGCGGAACTGCGGCGAGACCGGGTGGTCCGGCGGCTGCCGGGTCTCGGCCACCACCTGGAGGTCGACGCGCGCCTTGAAGGCGGCCTCCTTCACCGCGTCGAAGAACTGCTCGGCCGACACGCGCGCGCTGCAGCTCGCCGTGACGAGCAGGCCGCCGGGCGCGAGGACCGCGAGGGCGGCGCGGTTGAGCGAGGCGTAGCCCGCGAGCGCCCCCTCCACGGCCTTCTGCGACTTGGCGAAGGCCGGCGGGTCGCACACGACGAGGTCGAAGCGCCGCCCCTCCTTCTTGTAGCGCGCGAGGATCTCGAAGGCGTCCTCCGAGGCGAAGGCGTGGTCGGCCGGGTCGAGCCCGTTCTCCCGGAAGACGTCGCGGGCGAGGGCGATCGCGTCGCGATCCACGTCCACCGAGACCACGTGCTTCGCCCCGCCGAGGGCCGCGGCGACGCTGAAGCCGCCGGTGTAGCTGAACAGGTTGAGCGCGTCCCCGCGCCCGCGCGCCAGCTCGCGGACCATCCGCCGGTTCTCGCGCTGGTCGAGGAAGAACCCCGTCTTCTGCCCCCGGCGGACGTCGACGAGGATCTTCGTCCCGTGCTCGGAGATGACGATCCGCTCGGGCGGCTCGGCCCCCCACAGCACGCGCCCGGCCGGCGCGCCGCCCTCGTCGTCGTCGTCTCGCGGGATCTCGTCGCGCCCGTAGACGCCGGCGACCCCCTCCGCCTCGCCGCGCAGCGCCTCGACGATCTGGCCGCGCCACGGCGTGAGCCCCGCCGAGTAGAGCTTCAGCACGACGGTCCGGTCGTAGCGGTCCGCGACGACCCCCGGGAGGGCGTCCGACTCGCCGTGGACCAGCCGGTAGCCGGTCGTGTCGAGGACCAGCTCCCGGCGCAGCTGGAGCGCCCGGGCGACGCGACGCCGCCAGAAGGCCGCGTCGATCTCCTCCGCCGGCTCGCGCGTCAGGACGCGGACCGAGATCGCCGACGTCGGATCGAAGTAGCCCCGCGCGACGAAGCGCCCGTCCTCCTCGACGTCGACGATCGTCCCCGCGGGGAGCTTCGCCGGGCGCTCGATCGCCTTCTTGAAGACCCACGGGTGGCCCGCGCGCAGGTGGCGCGCGAGATCCTTCCTGAGCTGGATCGCCGCCTCGGCCTTCATCGATCGTTCCCCTTCCGCGCCGGCGCGCGCTCCTGCCGGGCGCGCGAGAAGTTGCCCACCACCAGCCCCGGCCGGGCCCGCTTCAGCTCGGCGACGAGCCGCCGGATGCCCATCGCCGCGCCGCCGGCGCCGCGTCCGCGCGCGGCCGCCATGTAGACGTCGGGATCGACGGCGAGGGGCCGGGTCTGCACCTGGTCCACGCCGGTCCGCGCGACGAGGGCGCAGAGGCGCTCCGCCTCGCCGGCCCGATCGGTCACGCCCGGGAAGGACAGGAGGTTCAGCGCGACATAGGCGCCGCGGTCCTTCGCGAGCTGGATGGAGCGCTCGACGTCGGCGAGCCGGTAGCCGCGGGGCCGGTACCACGCAGCGTAGAGATCGGGCGAGGCGCTGTTGAGCGAGACGCGGACCGAGTCGAGCCCCGCGTCGAGCAGCCGCGCGAGCGCCTTCGGCAGCGAGCCGTTGGTGTTGGCGTGGAGCGAGCCGCGACCGGTCTCGGCGCGGACGAGCCGGATCGCCCGCTCGATCTCCCGCCACCGCGTGAGCGGCTCCCCCTCGCACCCCTGGCCGAAGCTGACCATGACGCGGCCGGTGGCGCGCGTGAGGTGACGGGTCGCGACGTCGGCCATCTCCTCCGCCGACGGCGCCCGCGTGAGCCGCTCGTGGGACGACGGGGGCATCCCCTCGTCCTGCTCCGAGAGGCAGCCGATGCACCGCGCGTTGCACGAGGCGGACGACGGGATGGCCCCCTCGTCGCGCCGGTAGAAGGTGTTCTGGGCGGTGAAGCAGCACCAGTGGAGGGCGCAGCGCGCCAGCTGGCGGTAGATGGGGTTCTCGCTCTCGGCGAGGAGCGCGCGCACGCGCTCCTCGAGGTCGGGCGTCGAGTGGCTGCGGACGCTCCAGTGGCTCCGCCGATCGGTGTGGAGGGCCCACGCGACCGGTCCCTCGGCGCCGAGCCCGGCCGCCGTGTAGGCCCACTGCGGGAGGATCGGGATCCGCTCCGCGCCCGTCGTCGGACGCTGCGCCGCCGGGAGCAGGGTCCGGGTGAACCCGGGCGGCAGGGTGGCCGCGACCGCGTGCGGCACGATCCGGCGGCGTCCGACCCTGACCTCGTCGAGGACGACGAGGGCGCCGCTTCCGGGGTCGATGCCTACCGGTCGGCGCCCGGGCAGCATGGCGAGCGTCCCCCCCTCCGGGAGGCGGACGGGTCGCTCCGACGGCTCGAAGAGGTCGTCGCCGGACCGCGCCGCGGCGCGGAGGGTCGGGTGGTCGTATACGACCCCCTTGTCGTCGGCGAAGAGGAGGCGGGCCATGGCGTCGTCCCGGCGGTGCATACCATGGTGGGGCGGCCGGAGCACCGCTACAATCCCGGCAGGCCACGGGAATCCCCGGCGAATGGGGTGTGTTCATCGCTTCAGAGGGCCCGCCGTGGGTCCCCGAGCGATCGAGGCCGAGAGGACGCATGACCCGAAAGACCCTGAGCCGTGAGGAGTTCGAGGCCGAGGCGCTGCAGCACCTCGACGCCCTCTACGCCTCCGCGCTCCGGTTCACGCGGGACGCCCGGGACGCCGAGGACCTGGTGCAGGACACGTTCCTGCGGGCCTGCCGCTTCCTCGATCGTTTCGAGCCGGGCACCAACCTGAAGGCCTGGCTGTTCCGCATCCTCACCAACACCTTCATCAACCGGTACCGCCGCACCACCCGGGAGCGAAGCCTGGTGGACGGCCCCGAGCGCGAGCTGGTGACCGACCAGTTCCACTCGCCGGAGGCGGCGGAGAAGGCCGAGAACCCGGAGCGGGCGATGCTCGACCGCCTCGTCTCGGCCGACGTGCTCGCCGCGATCGACGCGGTCCCCGTCGACTTCCGGATGGTGGTCATCCTCGCCGACATCCACGACTTCTCGTACAAGGAGATCGCGGACATCCTCGACGTGCCGGTGGGCACCGTGATGAGCCGCCTCTTCCGCGGGCGCCGGCACCTCCAGCGCTCCCTGGCCGGCTACGCCGCCGAGGCCGGCATCCTGACCGAACCTCCCGGAGGGGAGAAGATCGACCTCGAGTCGTACCGCCGTCGCCGCGCGCACGGTGAGTGAGCCGCGTCATGTCCGCCCTCGACGTCCCATCCCCCATCGACTGCGCCGAGCTGGAGCGCTCCCTTGAGGCGTACCTCGACGGCGAGTTCGACGGCAGGGATCGCGCCGAGGCGGAGGCGCACCTGGCCGCGTGCGCCCCGTGCCGGGGCCGGGCGGAGGCGCGTGCGCGCGTCCGCGACGCGGTCCGGGCGCGCCTGCGGGAGGCGATGGGAGCCGGCAGCGCCTCGGGCCGCGCGCCCGCCGCGCTGCGCGTGCGCATCCAGCAGCAGCTCGACCGCGAGCGCCGCCCGCTCTGGCGCCGCGTCTTCGCCCCCGTGCCGCTCGCGACGGTGGCCGCCTGCGCCGCGGGCGTGCTCGTCGTGCTCGCCACGCGCGGTGGCAACGACGTGCTGCTCGAGGAGGCGATCCGCCGCCACAACCGCGACCTCCCGCTGGAGATCACCGCCGCCAGCGTGGGCGGGGCCGACGCCATCCCGGCCTGGTTCCAGGGGAAGCTCGACTTCCGCCCGGCGCCCCCCCACTTCCACAATGACGGCGTCAAGGTCGTCGGCGCGCGCCTCTCCCACCTCCGCGAGTGGCCGGCGGCCTACATCCGGTACCAGCTGCCCAAGGGGAACGCGGGGCTCTTCATCATCGACGATCCCGAGCAGCGCTTCCACGCGGGCGGCCGCGAGGTCCGTGTCGGCCCCTCCGTGGTCCGCGTGGCCAACTCGCGCGGCTACAACGTGGCGGTCTGGCGCGAGAACGAGATCGTCTACTCGCTGGTCGCGGACCTCGACGAGAACGACCTCTTCGGCCTCGTGGCGGCCTCCCAGGGCCGTTGAGAGGGGTCAGGGTCAGGGGGCGGCGCCGCGTGCCGTCCGCGGTGCTGCGCGTCGATACCGCTTCAGCCGCGCTTTTGACACCCCCCCGGGCCAGCCGGTAAAATTTCCATGAATTTTCAGAGGGCTCCGCGTCCAGCCTCCATGGCGCGCACCCTCACCGACCGAGAGCGAGCATGTCCCGGAAAATCCTCCTCATCGAGAGCGATGCGCCGTTCGCGGAGGAAGTGACCTCCGCCCTGGAGGCGCGCGGGCTCGAAGTCCGAACGACGGAGGACGGCCGGGAGGGGCTCGAGCTGGCGAGCGAGTGGTCGCCGGACGCGATCGTCCTGTGCGTCGAGCTGGCCGGGATGTCCGGTTACGTCATCTGCCAGAAGCTGAAGAAGGACGAGGCGCTGAAGTCGATCCCGCTCGTCATCACGAGCGCGGAGGCGACCCCCGAGACCTTCGAGAAGCACAGGACGCTCAAGGTCCACGCCGAGGACTACCTCCTCAAGCCCTACACGCCGGCGGACCTCCTCTCGTCCCTGGGGGCGCTCGTCGAGCTCCCCGAGGCGGCCGACGAGGAGCCGTTCCCCGGGGCGGAGGAGCCCGCGGCCGAGGAAGAGGAGGAGGAGCTCGTCGCGCTCGAGGAGGAGGCCGGGATCGAGCCCCTCGGCGGCGAGCCGCTCGGCGGCCCCGACCTGCCGGACCTGGATCTGGGCTCGCTGCCCGACGACGGTCCGGCGGGGGCGAGCGCCGCCGGCGTCGAAGACGACCTGAACCTGCTCGACGAGGCCTTCGAGGGGCTCTCCGTCCCCAGCGCCCCGCCGGCGCGCCGCGCGCCGCCCGCCAGGCGCCGCGCCGCGCTCGACCTGGAGGAGGAGGCGCCCGTCGCCGCCGAGGAGGTGGACGCCGCCGCGGCCTCCCTCCCCGAAGAGGACGACGCCGCGGCGCGCGCCGCGCTCGGCGGGATCGACATGGTGGCCGACGACGCGCTCGGCGCGCTCGGCGAGGAGCCGCCGCCCGAGCTCGCCGCGCCGGAGGGCGACCTGGAGCGCGACCTGCTCGGCGGCCTCGGCCCCGATCTCGGCCTGGGCCCCAGCGCCGAGGAGGAGCCCGAGCCTCGCCCCACCCGTCCGGCCCTCCGTGCTCCTTCGCGGGAGGCGCTCCGGGCCGCCGGCATCGGCGTCGTGGGCGAGAAGCCCGCGCCCGCTCTCGCGGGCGGCGGCGCCGACGCGGCCCGCCTGGAGCGGGAGGTCTCGCGCAAGGACGCGCGGATCCGGGATCTGGAGGATCGCCTCCGGGAGCTGGAGGACCGGCTGTCCGAGACGGAGGGGCTCGGCGACGACGCCGAGCAGCGCGTCGAGGAGGCCGAGCGGCGCGCGACCGAGGCCTCCTCACGGCTCGCCGCCGCCGAGTCCCAGGCCGCCGCCGCGAAGAGCCGGCTCGACTCGGCGCTGTCCCAGTCGAAGCGGCTCGAGGCCGACGTGAAGGGCGCCCGCGACGAGGCCAACCGCTTCCGCCGCCGCGCCGAGGAGGCCGAGGCGTCCCTGGACGACGAGCGCCGGCGCGCGGACGACGCCGAGGCCCGGCTCGCCGCGCAGGGCGAGGCCCAGGAGAAGGTCGAGGCGCTCGAGCGGGAGGTGGACGAGCTGAAGACCGAGCTGGTCGTCGCCCGCGGCGAGGTGGACGGAGCGCGCGGCGAGGTGGAGAAGCGGACCGCCGAGCTGCGGAAGCGGGTCCAGGAGCTCGAGGCGCAGGCGTCGAAGAACGAGGAGCGCGTCGTCAAGGCGTACTTCAAGATCAAGAACGACGAGAAGGTGCGCGAGAAGACCAGGAAGGCGCTCCAGATCGCCGCGCAGCTCCTCGACGAGGGGGTCCCGTCGGAGCCGGCGAGCGCCGAGAAGCCCGCGCGCACGGCGTCCCAGGCCGCCGCGGCTGCCCTGGGCCGGGAGCAGTAGCGCTC
>DATIVK010000075.1:0-3925 GCA_035465955.1 Anaeromyxobacteraceae bacterium
CCTGCTGCACGGCGACGACCGAGGGCTCGTTCGACACGATCCCCTGGCCGCGGATGTAGATGAGGGTGTTCGCGGTGCCGAGATCGATCGCGAGATCCCGGGAGATCATGTTGTGGAGCCAGTCGAGCACGGCGGAGGGAAACTACATCAATGCGGTGGGTCGAGGAAAGAAAAGCCTGAGGATCTCCGGTCGTTCCACGTCGAAAAGACGCCGCCGGCTCCCCCGGAGCGGCGCCCCTCGGCCACGGGGCTTTGGCGCGAACACCATTCCGTATAGGCTCCCCGCGGATGTCGGAGCTCGCCGCGGTGCCCCTCGTACAACCCCCCTGCGCGAAGTGCGGCTACCTCGCCGACGGCTCGGTGGGGCCGGTCAACTTCTGCCCGAAGTGCGGGACCGACCTGCGCGGCGACGCGGCGGTCCGGGCGGCCAGCCCGCTCGTCGGGGCGGTGGTCGCCGAGCGGTACAAGCTCCTGACTCTCCTCGGGGAAGGGGGGATGGGGGCGGTCTACAAGGCCGAGCACGTCCGGATGGGCAAGGCCCTCGCCCTCAAGCTCCTGAGAGGGGACTACGCGCGGGATCCGAGCGCCGTGAAGCGGTTCGCGGATGAGGCCCAGATCGTCTCGCGCCTCTCCCACCCGCACGCCATCGCGGTCTTCGACTTCGGCGAGATCGGCGTGGTCTCCGGCCTCTACCTGGCGATGGAGTACGTGCCCGGCAGGGACCTCGCCTCGGTGCTGCGGGCCGAGCGCCGGCTCGCGACGCCGCGGGTGATCACGATCGGCCAGCAGATCCTCGGCGCCCTGGCCGAGGCGCACGACGCCGGGATCGTCCACCGCGACGTGAAGCCGGGGAACGTGATGCTGACGCAGACGCGCACCGGCGAGGACTTCACGAAGGTCCTCGACTTCGGGATCGCGAAGCTGCGCGACGAGCAGGGCGCCTCGGTCACGTCGGCGGGGGCGATCCTCGGCACCCCCAGCTACCTCGCCCCCGAGCAGGCGCGCGCCCGCGACGTGGACGGGCGCGCCGATCTCTACTCGGTCGGCGCGCTGCTCTACGAGCTGCTGACCGGCCGCCCCCCGTTCGTCGCCCCCAACCCGCTGGCCGTGGTCAACGCCCACCTCCACGACCCCCCGCCGCCGATCCGGGAGCTCGCCCCGGAGCTCCCGGAGGGCGTCGCCGAGGTGATCCACCGCGCGCTCGAGAAGCGCCCGGAGGACCGGTTCCCGACGGCGGACGCGATGCGGGAGGCGCTGCTCGCCGCCGGCGAGCCCTCCGGGCCGCCGACCCCGCGCCAGCCGCTGACGCCGGAGGTGACGGGGGAGCTGCGGATCGCCAGCCGGGACGACTTCCGGGAGTTCGAGGCGCAGCTCGTCGCCATCCGGCGCAGCCGGGTGGCCGCCCCCGTCGCCGTCGCCGCGCTCTTCCTGCTGACGGCGGCCGTGGCCTGGCGCTGGCCGGACGTCTACGGCCTCCTCGCGCGGGGCGCGCCGCGGGTGGCGGCGGCGCTCCCCGCGAGCTTCCGGCCGGCCGACCTCTACGACGGCGCCGAGCACGAGCCGAACGACTCCCCGGCGCAGGCCAACCCGCTCCCCATCCCGCCCGGCCCGGACGGCCGCGCCGCGCGGGGCGTCGCGCGGATGCGCGGGCACGTCGGCGCCCGGATCTCCGAGACGACCGGGGACATCGACGTCTTCCGGGTCGAGATCCCCCCCGGCGCCGCGCCGGCCACGCTCGTCGCGGAGTGGTCCGGGGAGGGTCGGGGCGAGGGGATCCGCGGGCTCGACGTCGCGCTCACCCTGAACCGCCAGCGGGACGACGGCTCCGGCCGCAGCGCCGCGCCGCTCCTCGCCAACGTGGACCGCGCCGGCGCCGGCCACGCGGAGACGCTGACGGCCCCCGTCGAGCCGGGCACCTACTTCCTGGCGGTCCGCGAGCGCCACAAGGACGACACCGGACCGGTGGAGAAGCCGACGGACGCGTACGTCCTCGAGGTGCGGCTGGCGGACCCCAGGCCCGGCGACGAGGTCGAGCCCAACGACCGCCCCGACTCCGTCTCGCACCGCTTCGTCGGCTACGCCGAGTGGAGCACCCTCGCGTCGCGCAACCCGCTCGGCGAGGCGAAGGTCGTCCACGCGGAGACGGCGCTGGGGGATCCCGACACCTTCGCGGTCGCGCCGCGCGCCGCCGGCGAGCGGCCGGAGCTGGTCGTCGCGGTGCCGGCCGATCGGCTGGCGCTCTCGGCCCAGACCTGGATCCCGGACGCGGAGGATCTCGGGCCGCCGAAGGCGGCGGACCGGCTCCGCTTCGAGGACGCCGGCGCCGCCGGGCCGGGGCGGCTCCTCTTCGTCGCCACCGGTGGCGTGAGCGCGCCGTCCGCCCCCGTCCTCGTCCAGCTCCGCGCGCGGCAGGGGGAGGGTCGCTACGATCTCCTCGCGCTCGGGCCCGGCAGCGCGTCGGGGGCCGCCGCGATCGAGCTGGCCGAGGCGCTGGCCGGCGAGGGGCGCTCCCCGCAGGCGCTGGAGCTCCTCGAGGGCTTCGCGCAGCGGCTGCCGGCCTCCGCCGCGCGGAGCGACGTGCTCCTCGCGGCGGCCCGGATCACAGGGCTCGCCGAGCAGGACGCCCTGCGGGCGATCCCGGCCCCCGCCCCATGCACCCCCGACGCGGTCGCGGAGCGGGCCGTGGCGTTCCTCGTGAAGTACCCCCGCTCCCGCCTCGCGCAGGAGGCGCGCCTCTGGCAGGCGCGCGCGCTCGAGGAGGCCTACTGGAGGGGGGGCGTCCACGCCGTCGCCCTCCGCGCCGTCGCCGCCTACCGCACCGCCGCCCAGCTGGAGGGGCCCGGGAGGCGGGAGGCGGAGGCACGCGTCCGCGCGCTGGATGGCCGGCGTCCGGTGCGGGAAGGCGCGGTGAGCGTCTGCCGTTGAACGGGACGATGCGCTGCACGAAGGCCCTCGCCCTCCTCCTCGCCCTCGCGCCCCTCGCCGCCCGCGGGGCGGAGCCCCTCGCCGTCGACCTGAAGCGCGACGGGACGATCCTCCTGCTCGCGGGAGCCGCCGCCGGGGGGCTGGGGCTGCTGGCCGGCCCGCTCACGCCGGAGACCTGCCGCTTCTGCCGGCCCGACGCGCTCGACGTGGGCGCGCGCTCCGCGCTCCGGTGGCCGGACGTGCGGTCGGCGGCGCTCTCCTCCGACGTCCTCGCGAACGGGCTGCTGCCGGCCGCGGCGCTCGCGCACTCGGCGCTCATGGCCTGGGGCGACGGCGGCGCGTCCCAGCTGGGGGAGGACGCGCTCGTCATGGGCGAGGCGGTGCTCCTCTCGGTCGACGCCAACCAGCTCGCCAAGTCGGCCACCGGCCGGCTCCGGCCGTCGGCCTGGGCGGCGGGACGGCTGCAGGGCACCAACTCGAACCGGAGCTTCTACTCGGGCCACACCGCGCTCGCCTTCAGCCTCGCGTCGTCGGCGGGGACCGTGGCGACGATGCGCGGCTACCGGACCGCGCCGTGGGTCTGGGCGGTGGGGATGACGCTCGCCGCCGGCGTCGGCTACCTGAGGGTGGGGGCCGACGCCCACTGGCTCACCGACGTGCTCGCCGGGGCGGCCGTCGGGGGCGCGGTGGGGTTCGCCGTGCCGTGGACGCTCCACCGGGCGCGCCGGCGGCGGGAGCCGGATCTTCAGCTCCTGCCGGCGCCGGGTGGCTTCGCGATCCGCTGGTGACCGGGCTGCGCGCCCCCTCACGCCGAACCTCTCCCCCCGGTGGGGGAGAGGAGGAGCTCCCGGTCAGCCCTCGCCGGAGAAGTCGTAGCGGTGGATCGGGTCGACCTGGTGCTCGTGGGTGAGGACCGTGAGCTCCTTCAGGTGGCCGGTGTGGATGTCGTAGACCCAGCCGTGCAGCCAGGGGCGCCTCTCCTCGTGCCACGCCTTCTGGA
>DATIVK010000076.1:0-2269 GCA_035465955.1 Anaeromyxobacteraceae bacterium
GCACGGCGACGGGGCCGCGCTTCTCCACGCGGAACCAGAAGGAGGCCTGCTTCCCCTCGGGGAGCTGCGCCTCGACCGGGCGGCCGGGCGACAGCCCCACCGGCGTCCCGTTCACCTCGTCGAAGATGGCGGCGCTGAGGGCGGCCTTCCCCTTGGCCCCCGCCTTCCCTGCCGAGTCGAGCCGGAGTTGGTACCGCCCGACATCGAGGAGCAGGTCGAGCGAGCAGTCCTCGCGCCCGGCGACGCCGGAGGACGCGAAGGGGCCGCGGAGCTGATCGACGAGCGTGCAAGCCGTGCCATCGCCCCCCTTCGCCTGGAGCCGCACCATCCCGGCGCGCTCCATCGTGAGGATGGCGGCCTGACGGCCCTGCGCGGGGACCTGGGCAGGCTCGACCGTGGCGGCCGGCAGGGCTGCGAGCAGGACGGCGAGCTGGAACATGTGCGGCCCCCTCCGAGGACGCCCGCGCGGTGGCGGGCGCGAAGACGACCCGGAACTCTACGATGCGTGACGGGGGGCGTGCGTGACGAAGGTCACGAGGGCGGGAGAATCACAGTGGTCCGGCGGCAGGGCGTGCCGCAGGCCGAGGACCGCCGCCGCGAGGGCCGGGACGAGGAGCCCGGGCGCCACGCGGGCGAGGCGGTCCCTCACGCGCTCAAGCCTTGAAGTGCTCGTCCGCGAGCGTCTTCGCCAGGTACATCGAGCTCGTGAACGCCGGCGAGATCGGATTCATCACGTGGACCGTCCCGTCCACGGCGAGGACGATGAAGTCCATCATCAGCTCCTTCGTCCGCCAGTCCACGAGCTGGGGCCGGATGCCGACCTTGTCCGCCGCGCCGAAGATCGCCGGGTCGTAGCGCTTCACCAGCCGCGCGGCGTCCCGGTGGAAGAAGGCCGGCAGGTACTTGCGCGGCTCGGTCAGCGCCACGGAGCGGAACTTGGGGTTCGTGAAGAAGAGGACGGCGTCCTCGCCGAGGATGCGCGCCCCGTCCGCGCCCGTCCCGTGGAGCCCGCGGTAGTTCTCGCGGCCGAAGGCGGGGATCGCCGTGGGGCCGACGTAGACGTCGCCGGCGGCGCTCCGCGTGAAGTGGACGCCGAGGAACGGGTTCCGGATGTCGGGCACCGGGTAGATGTTGCCGTTCACGGGGTAGTCCGCCCCGTGCCGCAGCTTCCGGTAGATCCCCTTGAACGGGATGAGCCGGTACTCCGCGCCCGCGCCGAAGGCGCCGGCGACGGCGTCGCACCAGGCCCCCGCCGCGTTCACGAGTCGGCCGAAGCGCACCCTCCCCTGCGTGGTCCGGACGGCGTCGAGCCCGTCGCGCCCGAGGAAGCGACAGCCCGTGACGATCCGCACCTTGCCGGTCGCCTCCAGCTCCGCCCGCAGCGCCGCGAGCACCTGCTTCGGGTCCACGACCGCCGTGTCGAGCGAGTGGATCGCCTTGCCGACCGTCCGGGCCATCGGCTCGATCGAGGCCAGCTCCTGCTCGTCCACGAAGCGGACGCGGGCCCCGTTGGCCGTCGCGCGCCGGTGCAGCTCCTCCAGCGTCGGCAGCTCCGCCTCGGTGCGGGCGACGATCACCTTCCCGCCCTCGTGGAGCGGCAGCCCCTTCTCGCGGCAGAAGGCCTTCATCAGCCGGTTCCCGCCGAGGCAGGACTGGGCCTTGAGCGAGTCGGGGGCGTAGTAGATGCCGGCGTGCAGGACGCCCGAGTTCCGCCCGGAGGCGTGCCTCCCGAGGTCGTCCTCCTTCTCGACGATCAGGATGTCCGAGCGGCCGCGGGCGACCAGCTCCCGCGCGAGCGTGAGCCCGATGATGCCGCCACCGACGACGAGGAGTTCGACGCGATCGGGGAGCATTCGGCCTCGCTGGCGCAGGGGATCAGGGGGTGCGGGCGGGGCCCGGCACGGGCGTCGGCACCGGGGCGGCGACGGGCTCCGCGGCCTGCGGCCCGCCGAGGTAGGTGTAGCCGCGCATCACGCCCTCGTAGAAGTCGGCCTGCGCGACGCCGTCCTTCGGCCGGATCGTCCCCTCCTTCACGCGCTGGTCGAGGGCGTTCTTCACCCGGCGGAAGATGTCGTTCGGCTCGTACTGCACCCGGCCCAGGACCTTCTCGATGGTGTCCCCCGGGATGACCTCCTCGATGTAGAAGTCCTCCGGGTCCTCGTCGTCGGTGAAGACGTGGATCTCGTTCACCCGGCCGAAGAGGTTGTGCATGTCGCCCATGATGTCCTGGTAGGCGCCGGTCATGAACATGCCGAGGAAGTAGGGCTCG
>DATIVK010000077.1:0-8244 GCA_035465955.1 Anaeromyxobacteraceae bacterium
GTGTTCCCCTGGATCACCTTGAGGTCGCGGACGACGAAGCAGCCGTCGAGCGTGATCGTCACGTACGCCTTCAGCTTCTCCTCGTGGACGGGGAAGACGCGGACCTCGGTGATCTCCATGACACGACCCTCGGATGCCGCTGCGTCGTCCGCACTGCGAAGACCCGCACCGCTCCCTTCCCCTCCTCCTGCAGCGCCGCGGCCGCGCGCGTCGCGGCGCGCCGGTCCGCGAAGATGCCGAAGACGGTGGGACCGCTGCCCGACATCATAGCTACGCTCGCCCCGAGGCTCAGGACACGACCCCGGAGGGTCGAGAGGGCGGCGAAGCGGGCGAGGCACGGGGCCTCCAGGTCGTTGGCGGCGGCGCGCGGCGAGAAGCGGGGAGCCCTCCTCGGGATCCGCGCGCGGGCCGGCTCACCCCGCGCCGCGTCGAGCCAGCGGTAGGCGTCGCCCGCGCGGATCGCGAGCGCGGGGTCGGTGGGGTAGGCGAGGACGAGGTGGAGCGTCGCGACCTTCGCCGGCGCGAGCCGCTCGCCGCGCCCGGCCGCCCAGGCCGGGCCGTCGCCGAGGAAGAACGGCACGTCGGAGCCGACGACGAGCCCGATCTCCTCGAGCGCCGCCGAGTCGCGGATCCGGAAGGCGCGCGCGAGGCAGCGGATCACCGCGGCGGCGTCCGAGCTGCCGCCGCCGAGCCCGGCGGTGATGGGCGTCCGCTTCACGATCCGGATCGCGACGGAGCGGTCGATCCCGAAGCGCGCGCGGAAGGCCTCCGCGGCGCGCGCCGCGAGGTTGCCGGGGCCGTCGAGCCCGGGGTGGCGCGGGACGCGGCACGTGACCGGCCCCGCGCGCGCGCCGACCCGGACCTCCACCTCGTCGCCGAGGTCGAGCGGCACCATGAGGCTGTCGATGTCGTGGAAGCCGTCTGCCCGGAGCGGGCCGACGCGCAGCACGAGGTTGACCTTGGCCGGGGCGAGGGTCGTGAGGCGCACGGGGCCGCTACCTCCGCCGGTGCTCGCCCTCGTGGCACTCCTTGCAGGGCGCGCCGAGGCCGCCCGCGGCGGCGTGCAGCCGCTTCCACTGCGGCTGCGCCTTGTCGTGGCAGCGGTCGCAGAGGGCGTCCCCCTCGATGACGAAGAGCTTCTTGCGCGCGGCCGCGTGCGGGTCGTGGCAGCCGGTGCAGGGGCCCCCCTTGACCGCCGGCGTGGAGTGGATGCGGGCGAAGTTGGGCTCGGCGAGGTCGTGGCAGTCGGCGCAGAGCGCCTGGCCCGGCTTCGCGACCAGCTTCGCCTGGCGCGCGGCGTGCGCGTCGTGACAGTCGAGGCAGTCGCCACTCTCCGCGGGCGGGTGGAGCACGGCCCCCTTCGCCTGGAGCGCCTTCGCGATCGCCTCGTGGCAGCCGAGGCAGAGCTCGCCGCCCGCCTTGCGGGTGAGGTGCTTGTTGGCGTTGCCGTGCGGCTCGTGGCAGTCGGCGCAGCGGCCGGCGGCGACCGGGGCGTGGCGAGACCGCCCGCGCGCCCACTCGCGCTCGGCGGCGGCGTGGCACTTGCCGCACGGATCGCCCGCCTTGACGAGGTGCGGCCGGTCGCCGTGGGCGCCGTGGCAGGCGACGCAGTTGCCGGCGGCGAAGGGGTTGTGGAGCTTCGCGCCGGCCCGCTTCTCGAACATCCCCTCGTGGCACCGCGAGCAGAGGACCTTGGGCTCCACGGGCAGGAGGGCCTCGAACTCCGAGCCGTGGGGGACGTGGCAGGTGGCGCACTCGCCCCGGGCGACGGGCGGGTGGGCGTCCTTCCCCTTCTTCTCCTCGCCCGCCTGCACGTCGTGGCACTCGGCGCAGAGCGCGGCCCCCGTCTTCACGAGGAGCTTCGGGCCGCCGCCGTGCGGGTCGTGGCAGAGCGCGCAGTCGCCGGAGCGGACCGGGTCGTGGGCGGAGCGGCTCGTCACCCACTTCTGCGCCGCCTTGTGGCAGCCGAGGCAGAGCTGCCCCTGGGGCTGGGTGAGCAGCTGGGGCTGGTCCGAGGCGTGGTGGAGGTGGCAGTCGGCGCAGCGCCCCTTCTTCACCGGCGGGTGCGCCACCTTCGCGGTCTGGATCTTCTGGTCGATCGCGTAGTGGCACTCGAGGCAGAGGGCCCCGCCCTTCGCGAAGAGCAGGCTCTCGCGATCGGAGGCGTGGGGCGAGTGGCAGCCCCAGCAGATGTTGTCCTTGACGATCCAGTGGACGTTCTTGCGCTTCAGCTCCTTGTCGATCCCGTCGTGGCACTGGAGGCAGAGCCCCTGCGTCCGGTCGCTGAGGGCGTACGGCTCCTGCCGGGTGGGGGCGTGGCAGGTGGAGCAGTCCGGCATCGGCTCGTGGACGACCGGCCGGATCAGCTTCTCCTTGGGGCTCGAGTGCGGATCGTGGCAGAGCGTGCACTTGTCCGACTCGACCCGCATCCCCCCGTGCTTGTCCTGGAGCCCGCTGTGGCAGCCGTCGCACAGGGACGAGAGAGGCTCCTTGAGGAGCCGCTCGTTGTCGGAGGAGTGGGGCTGGTGGCACGCGGTGCAGCCGTCGCCCTCGATGATCGAGTGGACGTGCTTGCCGCGGAAGCGCGCCTCGCGGTGGCACCGGAGGCAGAGATCGGGCTGCGTCTCGAGGAGCTGCGGCTTCTCGTCCTTCGCGTGCGGTCGGTGGCACGCCCCGCAGTCGCTGGCCCCCTTGAAGGGGAGGTGGACGACGGCGCGCTGGAGCTGGGGCGCGATCCCCTTTTCGTGGCAACCCCAGCAGGCCGGATCCGGATTGAGCGCGCCGACGGTGAGGCGCACGGTCGCCGTGGGGCTGGCGGGCGGCGGGGTCTTCGCCGGTGCGGCCCCGGCGGGGCGGCCGAGGGCGACGAGGACGAAGAGGAGGGCGAGTCTGGGGGTTGCGGTCATCGAGGTGAGGCTCTGCAGGGGGGCGGGTGAAGTGGGGCCGCATCTTACAGAAAACGACGGCCGTGTCTCCCCGGATCCGTGGCGCCGGGGCGCAGCGCCGCCCCTCACCTCCCCCGGTGGGGGAGAGGAAGGTTGCTCAGCCGTCAGTATCGGATCCGCGCCTGCCAGGTGCGCTGCGACGCCTCGCGCGCGTCCTTGAGCGTGACGATCCCGGCGTCGGCGAGGAGCGGGATCATCTTGAGGAAGATCTCCCCCGCCATGATGGCGTCGCCGAGCGCCGTGTGGCGGCCGATCACCGGCACGCCGAACCGCGCCGCGATCTCCTCGAAGCGGTGCGCGGCGAGGTTGGGGTGGAGGACCGCCGAGAGCAGGAGCGTGTCGAGCACCGGCTGCGTGAAGCGGACGCCCGTCCGCGGCTCCAGCAGCTGCAGGAAGCGCATGTCGAACGCGGCGTTGTGGGCGACGAGGACCGTCTCCTCGCAGTAGCGGTGGAACTGGGGGAGGACCTGCGCGATCGGCGGCTGGCCGCGCAGCATCGACGCGTCGATCCCGGTGATCCGCGCCGCCTCCGGCGACATGGGGCGCCCGGGGTCCACGAACTGCTCGAAGCTGTCCTGGTGGAGGACCCGGAGGTTCACGATCCGGATCGCGCCGATGCAGACGATCTCGTCGAGCTCCGGCGCCAGCCCCGTCGTCTCGGTGTCGAAGACGGTGAAGGTGAGGTCGGAGAGCCGGCGCCGCTCCAGCTCCGGGTCGAGCGCCCCCTGCGCGAAGAGGTCGAAGTCGAAGAACTCCGGCCGGCTCCGCTCGACGGGGACGGCCGGCCGGGGCGCGGCGACCTCCGGCTGCGCGAGCGGCAGGACGAAGCGGAACAGGCCGGTCCCCGCCGCCCGATCGGTCTGGTGCCAGAGCTCCCCCTCGTGCAGCTCGACGACCTGCTTCAGCGTGAGCGGGCTCGGCTCGCCGGCGGTGGCGAGCGGCCGGTCCTCCCACGCGGTGAGCGCCTCGGGGTCGAGGGCGGCGCCGGACCAGGCGAGGTCGAGCTGGGCGAGCCGGACCGCGCCGCGGACGCGCAGCCGGATCTCGGTCACGCCCGCCTCCAGGTGGAGCCAGGCCGCGATGGCGCACAGCGCCTGCATCAGCGAGAAGGCGTCGGCCCTCAGCCACACCCCCTCGTCGACCGGCTCGAGCCGCACGGCGAGCCCGAGCCGGGTCTCGACGCGGCGCACGACGGCGCCGGCCAGGTCGGCCCCGGAGACGCTCTGGAGCATCCACGTGGGCCGCTCCGTCGACCGGTACTCCCCCTCTGCCTGCTCGAGGCGGGCGGAGAGGGCCGTCGCCTCCTCCTCGATCACCGCGGCGAAGCGCGCCCGCCGGGCCGCGTCCATCTGCGGGTAGGCGAGGAACGCCTCGACCGCGGCCCGGATGCTCGCCAGCGCGCGCCGGCTGGCGTCCGCGAAGCCGAGGAAGATCCCCGCGCGGCGGGACTCGCGGTCGGCCGCCGCGGTGACGTCGTCGACGAGCAGGATGAAGCCGGCGAGCGACCCGGCGTCGGCCGCCTCGCCCGCGGCGAGCACGGGCGTCACCTGCACGTGGACCAGGTGCTCCCCGGCGTTCGCCGCGAAGTGCGCGACCGCCGCGGCGCCGCCGCCGCGGAGCCGCGCCTCGACCGTCTCGACGGCGTGCGCGACGAGGCTGCGCTCGAAGATGGCGAAGACGGAGCGCCCCAGGCCGACGAGGCTCGCGCCGCCGATCGCGTGCGGCCGCTCCGAGGGCTGGCCGAGGAGCTCCCGGGCGCGCGCGTTGAAGAGGAGGATGCGCCCCTCGGCGTTGCAGACCAGGACGCCCTGGGTGAGCTCCGACACGAGGGCGGCCAGCCGGTTCCGCTCCTCGGCGACGCGCGCCTGCGCCTCGCGGACGCGCGCGTCCACGTCGCGCAGCAGCGCCTGGTGCTGCGACGCGAAGGCGTTGATCACCTGGGCCAGCGCCTGGGGCTCCTCGCCCCCCTCCGGCGTCACGCGGTGCGCCGGGTTTGCGCCCAGGATGATCCGCGTCCCCTCCGCCAGCCGGAGTGGCGGGGTGACGTACTTGGCGTAGAAGGTCCGCAGGAGGACCGCGACCACGCCGAGCATCGTCAGCGCCGCCAGCGCGAAGAGGCTGGCGCGCCGCTCCACGATGACGAGGAAGGACTGCCGCTCGACGCCGTCGAGGTCGGCCCAGAAGAGGGCCCCGACCGTCGCGATCGGGACGAGCGACAGGAGGTAGAGCCCGGCGAGGAGCAGGGCGAACTTGAGCTTCCCGTTCATCCGCCGTCGCCGAGCAGGTCCCGGACGCGCGCGACGAGGTCGCGCGTCGCGAAGGGCTTGGTCACGTAGGCGTCGGCGCCGAGGCCGAGCCCCTTCTCCATGTCCACGTCGCGCCCCTTGGCGGTGAGCAGCACGACCTTGGTGGCGCGCCGCGCGGGATCGCCGCGGATCGCCTGCAGCACCTCGTACCCGTTCTTCCGCGGCATCATGACGTCGAGCAGGACGAGGTCGGGGCGGAAGGCCTCGACGGCGGCGAGCGCCTCCTCTCCGGTGCGGGCCACCCGGACCTCGTAGCCGCTCTGCTCCATCAGGAACTCGAGGGAGAGGACGATGTTGGGCTCATCGTCGGCGATGAGGACTCTGCGGGCCATCACGCGCTCCTCGCGGGGGAGGCCGGCGCCGCCGCGAAGGCCGGCACCGTGAAGGAGAAGGTCGAGCCGCGGCCGGGGGTGCTCTCCACCCAGAGCCGGCCGCCGAACCGCTGGATGATCTCACGGCTGATGGCCAGGCCGAGCCCCGTTCCGCGGGGGCGGTCGGCGGCGGTGTCGCCCGACTGGCGGAACTTCTGGAAGATCCGCTCCTGGTCGGCCTGGGCGATGCCCGGGCCGTCGTCCTGGACGTCGACCCGGACGCTGTCATGGAGCGCGTGGAGCGAGACGACGACCCGGCCGCCGCGCTCGCTGCCGTACTTGGCGGCGTTCGAGAGCAGGTTGAGCAGGACCTGCACCAGCCGGTCGCGGTCGGCCACGACCGGCGGGACCGACGCCGGGAGCCTGACCTCGAGCGTCACCTGCCGGTCCTCGAAGAGCTGGCGGGTCGTCGAGGCCGCGTGCTCCACCACCTCGCGGGGGTCGAGCGGGCCGAGGTGCCACTCGAGCCCCCCCGCCTCGATCTTCGCGAGGTCGAGGATGTCGTTGATGAGGCGCGTGAGCCGCTCGGACTCGGCGATCACGACCGCGAGGTAGCGGGTGCGCTGCTGCGGATCGAGCGCCGGGTTGTCGTGGAGGATCTCCGAGAAGGCGCGGATCGACGTGAGCGGGGTCCGCAGCTCGTGCGAGACGTGGGAGACGAAGTCGTCCTTCAGCCGGTCGAGCTCGCGGAGCTGCTCGTTGGCGGCGCGCAGATCGGCGTAGGCCGCCTCCAGCTCGCGGGACTTCTGCTCCAGCTCGCGGCTGTACTTCATGATCTGGGAGGCCTCCTCCAGGATGCTCATCACCTCGTCCATGGTGAGCGGCGCCTCCTTGACCACCGAGGCCACCATGGCGTGGGCGGACGCGCCGCCGATCGCGCCGGCGAGCTGCGTCTCGGCGAACTGCACCAGGTTCGCGTCCGCCTCCACCTCGAACGCGGTCTTCAGGTGGCGCTGGCGCGCGTAGCTCTCGAGGACGTCCCCCGCCTTGTCCGGGCCGAGGAAGCGGGAGAGGAGGCCGCGCAGCTCCTGGACCGAGACGCCGCCGCGCCAGAAGAGCGAGCCGGTGCCCGCGCCCGAGTGCCGGAAGACGTCGACGAAGAGCGTCGCCTGGCTCCGCTCGACCGCGCTCTGGCCGGTGGCGAGCGAGACGCCGACGTAGGCCCCGACGTTGGCGATCATGCTCCAGAGGACGGCGTGGGTGATCTCGTCGAGCCCGGCGACGCCGAGGAGCGCCGTGGGGCGGAGCCACCCGGCGCCGAAGGGCCCCTCGGTGAGGATCGCCGCCGGCAGGACCCCGGAGCGGGCGAAGAGCGGGAGGACGAGGGTGTAGAGCCAGACCGCGAAGCCGGCGCCGAGCCCCGCGAAGGCGCCGAGCCGGGTCCCGGCGCGCCAGAAGATCCCGCCGAGGAGCGCGGGGGCGAACTGGGCGACGGCGGCGAAGGAGAAGAGGCCGATGGAGACGAGCGCGTAGGCCTCCCCGGCGAGCCGGAAGTAGAGGTACCCGAGGACCAGGGTGACGACGATCGCGCCGCGCCGGATGCCGAGCAGCAGCCCGGAGAGGTCCTCGCGCTCGTGGAGCCGGAGGGCGGGCCAGCGCAGCAGGAGCGGCATCACCAGGTCGTTGCAGACCATCGTGGACAGGGCGATCGTCTCGACGATCACCATCCCCGTGGAGGCGGAGAGGCCGCCGAGGAAGACGAGGAGCGCGAGGGCGTTCTGTCCCTCGGCGAGGGGCAGGCTCAGCACGAACGTGTCGGGATCGACGCCGGCCCCCGCGAACCGGACGAGGCCGCCGAACGCGATGGCGGGGACGAAGACGTTGATGACGAGCAGGTAGAGCGGGAAGAGCCAGATCGCGGTCTTCAGGTGGCGCTCGTCGACGTTCTCCACCACCGCCACCTGGAACTGCCGGGGCAGGAGCAGGATGGCGAGCATCGCGACGAAGGAGGACGACACGAGCGACGACCAGGCCGGGCCGATCCCCGCGGCGCCCCCGTCGCCGATGACGAAGAGCCGCTCGAGGCCGGGGACCGCGCGCGCGCGGGCGAAGACGTCGCCGAAGCCGTCGTAGATCCCCCAGGTCACGAAGGCCCCCACGGCGAGGAAGGAGACGAGCTTCACGAGCGACTCGAAGGCGATCGCGGCCACCATCCCCTCGTGCCGCTCCGACGCGTCGAGGTGGCGCGTGCCGAAGACGATGGTGAAGGCGGCGAGGAGCATCGCGATGGAGAAGGCCGAGTCCGCGAAGAGGGGCGCCCCCTCGCCGGGCGGCAGGCCGGCGGCCGCCACGTGGTGGGTCCGCAGGACGTCGAGCCCCGTGGCGATCGCCTTCAGCTGCAGCGAGATGTACGGGAGGATCCCGACGACGGCGATGAGGGTGACGAGGCCGGCGAGCGGCGCGCTCTTCCCGTAGCGGGAGGCGATGAAGTCGGCGAGCGAGGTGATCCGGTGCACCTTGCCGATCCGGATCATCTTCCGCAGCACCGACCACCAGAGGAGCGCGACGAGGGTGGGGCCGATGTAGATCGGGAGGAAGCCGACGCCGGTGCTCGCCGCGCGCCCCACGCTCCCGTAGAAGGTCCAGGCGGTCGCGTAGACCGCGAGCGACAGCGAGTAGATG